>JAGKSX010000042.1 GCA_018993155.1 Hydrogenophaga sp. | reverse complement strand
ACACGGTGACCGCCGCCGCCCAGTGCGGGGGTGATGTGCACGTCCTCGTGGCCGGCCACAACGCCGCCGCTGCCGCCCAGGCCGCCAGCCAGATCGCTGGCGTGGCCAAGGTGATCCACGCCGACGCCCCGGGCTTCGAACACGGCCTGGCCGAGAACGTGGCCGCCCAGGTGCTGGCCATCGCCTCGAACTACAGCCACATCCTCTTCCCCGCCACCGCCAGCGGCAAGAACGTCGCGCCGCGCGTGGCCGCCACGCTGGACGTGGGCCAGGTCTCCGACATCACCAAGGTCATCAGCGCCGACACCTTCGAGCGCCCGATCTACGCCGGCAACGCGATCGCCACCGTGCAGAGCACCGATGCCAAGCATGTGATCACCGTGCGCACCACCGGCTTCGACCCGGCAGCGGCCACCGGCGGCGGCGCCGCCGTGGAAACGGCCACGGCAGCCCTGGGTGATGGCAAGAGTGAGTTCAAGGGCAGCGAGATCGCCAAGAGCGACCGCCCCGAACTCACCGCCGCGAAGATCATCGTCTCGGGTGGCCGCGCGCTGGGCTCCGCCGAGAAGTTCAACGAGGTGATGACGCCGTTGGCCGACAAGCTCGGCGCCGCCCTGGGCGCCAGCCGTGCCGCCGTGGACGCGGGTTACGCGCCCAACGACTGGCAGGTGGGCCAGACCGGCAAGATCGTCGCACCTCAGCTCTACATCGCCGCCGGCATCTCGGGCGCGATCCAGCATCTGGCCGGCATGAAGGACAGCAAGGTCATCGTGGCGATCAACAAGGACCCCGAGGCCCCGATCTTCTCGGTGGCCGACTACGGCCTGGAGGCCGATCTGTTCACCGCCGTGCCCGAACTCGCTGCGGCGGTGTAACCAGCGACCCGCCGCTGCGGGTCGGCCCGCGTCACGGCGCTTCGATCTTGGCGGCCTTGATGACCTTGGCGAAGCTCTCGGTGTCCTTCTTGATGAGGGCGGCGAACTCGGTCGGCCCGCCGACCAGCGGTTCGGCCTCGATGGCTTCGAAGCGGCGCCGCACGTCGGGCGTCTTCAGGATGTCCTGAATCGCGGCGCTGAGTTTTTCGATCACCGGCCTGGGCGTGGCGGCCGGCGCCAGCAGGCCGTACCAGCTCTGCACGTTGAAGTCGGGCAAGCCGGCTTCAGCGAAGGTGGGCACGTCCGGCAAGGCGGCCATGCGGTGCGTGCCGGTCACCGCCAGGGCGCGCACCTTGCCGGCCTTGATCTGCGGGATGTAGACCGCAGGGATCTCCAGCGCGTACCTGACCTGGCCGCCCATCAGGTCGGTGGCCAGCTGGCTCGTGCCCTTGTAGGGAATGTTGACCAGCTGCTGGCCGATGCGCGCATTGAACATTTCGCTGGCCACGCGGCCGATGCCGGCGGCGCCCACCGTCGGGTAGGGGTGGTCTTCCGGTTTGGCCTTGATCACACCGATCAGTTCCGAGAGGTTGCGCGCGGGCACGCTGGGGTGGGCCAGCATCACGAAGTTGTTGACCAGCAGCGTGGCCACGGGTGCGAAGTCGCGCCCGGAGTCGTAGGGCAGCTTGGGCATGAGGCCGGGGTTGATGGCAAAGCTGCTGTTGGCGAAGAACAGCGTGTAGCCGTCGGCCGGCGACTTCGCCACGTGCTCGGCGCCGATCACCGTGTTGCCGCCGGGGCGGTTGTCGATCACCACCGGCTGGCCCCAGCGCTCGGTGAGCTTCTCGCCAATGATGCGGGCCGCGTTGCTGGTGCCGCCGCCGGTGGCGAAGGGCACGACGATGCGGATGGGTTTGCTGGGGTAGTCGGTGGCGCCCGCCGTGGTCGGGCACAGGGCCATGGCCGCAGCCGCCAGTGGCAGTGCGCCCAGCAAGGATTTCTTCATCGCGTTGTCTCCAATGTCGTTGGTCATTTCGGCGTCGGCGCTGAGGGCAACGCGACGCCGTCACATTCATTGGCACGAAGTTTAAAAATCGATTTACTTAACAACAAGCAACATTTTTTCATTGATTGATATAGTTTTAGTGATGAAAATAAACGTCCGGCAAGCGACTGAAACCTTTTGATATTCATCCTCAATGCAAGTCAACTTCAGGCATCTGCGCGCATTTGTCACCATTGCCAGGCTCGGCAGCTTTGTGGAGGCGTCCAAGGTGTTGCACGTCACCCAGGCTGCGTTGAGCAACTCGATGCGCGAGCTCGAGGCGATCGTGGATTTGCGCCTTCTCGACCGCACGACGCGCAAGGTCAGCCTCTCCGCCGCCGGGGCTCAGTACATCCCCTACGCAGAGAAGGTGCTTCTTGCCTTGCAGGACGCGGAGCGCTGCACGAACGACCTGAGGAACCACCGCGCGGGCGTGGTGAGCATCGCCACATCGCGCCTGGTCGGCTGGTCTTTGATGGCGCCCGTGTTCGCGCAGTTCCACCGGCTGCACCCCGACATCCGCGTCATGCCGGTGGACACCCTGATCCAGAACATCCGTTCGACCGTCGAGAAGGGCGAGGCCGATATGGCGATTTCGACGTTCACCGACACGATCGACCAGGGCCACATCGAGGCCACGCCGCTGTTCAGGTCGCGGGTGCACGCGGTCTGCCATCCCGACCACCCGCTGGCCACGCGCCGCTCCGTGACCTGGGCCGAACTGGAACAACAACCCTTGATCTTCGTCGGCAGCTACCCGCTGCTGCGTTTGAGGCTGGAACTGGGCACGCCGTTCGAACCGGCCAACGTCTATGAAGTGGGTGACATGACCGCCGCCTTGGGCATGGTGGCGGCCGGCATCGGCCTGTCGATCTGCCCGGGGCTCGTGCGCTCGGCCACTGGCGTGCACCAATTGCGCATGCTGGAGTGCGAGGCACCGCGCATCGTCCGCCAATACAACCTGTTCACCAACCGTTCGCGCACCGCTTTGCCCGTGGCCGACGTGCTGAAGGATTTCCTGATCGACTACTTCGCCAGGACGGGCGACCTGTGCGTGGAAGATCCGTCGCTGGGCATGGTGGCCTGACGCTAGAGGTCGAGCACCAGACGCGCCGACCTGGCCCGTGAGCAGCAAGGGGTGAACTGGGTGTTCAGCGCCCGCTCGCTGTCCGTCAGGTACATGTCCCGATGGTCCGGCGCGCCGTCCAGCACCCGCAGGATGCAGGTGCCGCACACGCCCTGCTCGCACGAGGTGGGCACCTCGATGCCGTTCAGCGCGAGCGCGGCGGTGACGGACTGGTCGGCCGCCACGGTGATGACCTGGCCGGTCGAGGCGATCTGCACCTCGAAGGCCTGGTCCGCGCCGGCATCGATCTGGACGCCGGCGAAGTACTCGCGGTGCAGGCGGTCTTCGCTCCAGCCCGCGCTGCGGCCCGCCGCCAGCACCCATTCCATGAAACCGCCGGGGCCACAGACGTAGAGGTGCGCGCCCGGCAGCGGGAGCGACTGCAGCAGGGCTTGCACGTCAAGCCGGTCTGCGGCAGGGCCGTCATCGTGGTGGAACGCGACGCGGTCGGCAAAGGCGCTGTCGGCCAGGCGTTGCCGGAACGCCGTGACCGCCGCAGAGCGTGTGCAGTAGTGCAGTTCGAACGACGCCCCCTTTTCCGCCAAGGCGTGCGCCATGGCGAGAATGGGCGTGACGCCGATGCCGCCCGCGAACAACACGTGGTGCCGCGCATCGTCGGCCAGCGGGAAATGGTTCTTCGGCACGCTGACCTCAAGCGCCTGTCCCTCGCGCAGCGCGTGCATGCCCACGGATCCCCCGCGCGATCGGGCGTCACGCAGCACAGCGATCTCGTACCGGTGTGTTTCGCCCGGCGGATTGCACAGCGAGTACTGGCGCACCGGCCCTCCAGGCACCTGGATGTCGATGTGCGCGCCGGCCTGGAAAGCCGGCAGTGCCGACCCGTCGAGGGATTGAAGTTCGAACGAGCAGATGTCGGGCGTTTGCGCCTGCTTGCGCACCACCCGCAGGGAAAGCGAGACCGGAGTCGCCACCATGGTCAGACGACTTTCACACGCAGTTCGCCCAGGCCGTCGATGCCCCCCACCATGAGGTCGCCCTGCGCGACAGGGCCCACACCTTCTGGCGTGCCGGTCATGATCAGGTCGCCCGGTTGCAGCTCCCAGGCGGCGGAGATGTGCTCGATGATTTCGGCGATGCGCCAGATCAGCGAAGAGACCCTGCTCTGCTGGCGCACCCGATCGTTCACCTTCACCCAGATGGCCGCGGATTCGATGCCCGGCGCTTGCGCGGCGGGCGTGATGGGGCCCATGGGGGCGGAATGGTCGAAGCCCTTTCCGATGTCCCAGGGGCGGCCCGCATCGCGTTGCGCGAGCTGCAGGTCGCGGCGTGTCATGTCCAGGCCCACGGCGTAGCCGAAGATGTGGCCCATGGCGTCGGCAGCGGCCACGTTTTTGCCCCCCTTTCCGATCGCCACCACCAGCTCGATCTCATGGTGCAGGTTCTGCGTCAGCGGGGGGTACGGCATCGCGCCGGTCGCGCCATCGCTCACCGTCACGATCGCATCGGCGGGCTTGAGGAAGAAGAACGGCGGTTCGCGGCCGGTGAAGCCCATTTCCCTGGCGTGCTCGGCGTAGTTGCGGCCGACGCAGTACACGCGGCGCGCGGGAAAAGTCGCCTGCTGGCCCACCACAGGAAGGGCCACGGGCGCGGGTGGCTCGAAGGTGTATGTCATGGAAGGTGAAAACCGGGTGAATCGGAATCAGAAAAGACCGCCAAAGGAGCCGCCGTCAATCTGCAGGTTCTGGCCGGAGATGAAGCTGGCCTGCACCGAACACAGGAAAGCACAGGCGCCCGCGAATTCCTCCGGCTTGCCGAAGCGCTTGGCCGCGATGCTGTTGGCGAAAGTCTGGCGCGCCTCTTCCATCGTGATGCCCTTCTGCTTCATCAGACGTTCGGCCATGAAGCGCTGGCGCGGCGTGTCGATGCGCTCGGGCAGCAGGTTGTTGATGGTCACGTTGTCCACCACCACCTCGCGCGACAGCGCCTTGGAGAACGCCGTCAATGCGGTGCGCGCAGCCGCAGAGAGCGACTGGTGCACGCGCGGTTCCTTCACCATCGCCGAGGTGATGTTGACGATGCGGCCGAACTGGCGCGCGCGCATGCCCGGCACGTAGTGGCGGATGAAGAGCGCGTGCGGGATCATGTTCTTCTCGAACGCACCGACCCAGGCGCCGTGGTCCCACTCGTCGAGGCTGCCGGGCTTGGGACCTTCGTTGTTGGTCACCAGGATGTCCACGTCCTTGACCCTGGCGAGGATGGCCTGGCGGCCAGCGTCGGTGGTGACATCGGCGCTGACCGTGTGGACATTGCCCTTGGCCGTCTTGCGCAGCTCGGCCGCAGCGGCCTCCAGGCGGGCGCTGTCGCGCGCGTTGAGCCAGACGTTCACGCCTTCTTCGGCGAGGGTCCTGGCACAGGCCAGGCCCAGGCCGCTGGACGATGCCATGACGAGGGCCGTGCGGCCCGAGATTCCGAGATCCATATCGATTCCTGTGATGTTGCGGGGTGCGGGGTTACTGGGTGCGGCCCGCGAGCTGGCGGGCCTTGTCCAGCGTGGGATAGGTCTTGCTCGGGCCGCAGACGAGGATGCGGTAGCCCTCTTCGTGGGCGCGCTCCACGTTGTCCATGCCCACGTGGGGGTGAGCCACCGGCACGTTGAATTCCTGGCCGATCGAGCGGATCTGCGCCATGGCGTCGAGCAGGTCGGGGTGGTTGTACTGGCGCGGCACGCCGAGTTCCTGCGACAGGTCGCCCTCGCCGATCATGATGGCGCCGATCCCCTTGACCTCGCGCAGCATCTCGCGCAGGTTGCCGATGCCTTCGACGTCTTCGATCATCAGGACGGCGAGGATCTCGCCCTCCGGGTTGAGCGGCCACACATCGGCCTTGCGGTAGTACTCGTCCCGGGGCAGGCCCCAGTAGCGCGCCGCCGAGGTGCCGCCGTCGCCCCGCTGGCCAAAGGGCTCATGCAGGGGATGGCTCTTGAGCGTGGGATAGCGGCAGGCGGAGATCGCGGCATGGGCCTGCTCCACCGTGCTCACGTGCGGCCAAACGATCCCGTAGGCGCCCAGGTCCAGCGCCTGCTTGGCCATCCACTGGTTCATCTCGCCGCCGTTGGCGGGAATGCGCACGATCGGCGTGACGGCCGGGGCGATGGAGCCCGACTGGGCGATCTGCCGGCGGTTGAGCAGGTACTGGAAGGTGTCGCGCAGCGCGAGTGCGTCCCACGGGTTGTGCTCGCACTCGACCATGACGCCGTCGTAGGACGTGGTGCTGAAGCCGATCGCGCTTTCGATGGTGGGCGGGCAGAACGACATGGTCGCCACTTCGCCGCGTTCGAGGCAGCGGATCAGGCCATTGAGGCGGGTCTTGCTCATGCCTGTGCCTCCAGGAAGGCCTCGCGGCGCGCCAGCACGGCCTTGAGCCGGGGAAAGACCTTGAGCGCGTTGGATTCGTAGATCTTCTTGCGCGACGCTTCGTCGAGCACCCTGGCGCCATCGACGTAGCGCCGCGTGTCGTCGAAGTAGTGGCCGGTGTTGGGGTCCAGGCCCTTGACCGCACCGACCATTTCCGAGGCGAACAGCAGGTTGTCGTGCGGAATCACCTCGGTCAGCAGGTCGATGCCACGCTGGTCGTACACGCAGGTGTCGAAGAAGACGTTGTTGAACAGATGCGCCTCCAGCGAAGGCCGTTTGAGGTTGAGCGCCAGGCCGCGGTAGCGGCCGAAGTGGTAAGGCACCGCACCGCCGCCGTGGGGAATGATCACGCGCAGGGTGGGGAAGTCCCTGAACAGGTCGCCCTGGATCAGCTGCATCACGGCCGTGGTGTCGGCGTTGATGTAGTGCGCCCCCGTGGCGTGGAAGCAGGCATTGCACGAGGATGACACGTGCACCATCATCGGCACGTCCAGCTCCACCAGTTTTTCGTAGAGGGGGTACCAGTGGCGGTCGGTCAGCGGCGCGTCTTTCCACCAGCCGCCCGAAGGATCGGGGTTGACGTTCACGCCGACAAAGCCAAGTTCGTTGACACAGCGCTCCAGCTCGGGAATGCAGTTGCTGGGCGACACGCCGGGCAGCTGCGGCAACTGGCAGGCACCGGCGAAGTTGGCGGGGTAGAGCTGCGTCAGGCGGTGGATCAGGTCGTTGCAGACCCGCGCCCACTGGGCCGACACGCGCTCGTCGCCGTAATGGTGCTGCATGCCGGCGGCCTTGGGCGAGAAGATGGTGAGGTCGGTGCCGCGCTCGCGCTGGAACTTCAGCTGGGCTCTTTCAACCGACTCGCGCAACATCTCGTCGGTGATGAGCAGATCCTCCAGCCGGGGGTGCAGGGCCGGGTTGACCATGCCCGCGAGCTGGCGGGCGCGAAAGTGGTCCAGCTCCTTCGGAGCGGTGGTGTAGTGGCCGTGGCAATCAATGATCATGGGAACTCAACTTCGATGGAAAAAAGGTCAGCCGTTGTCGGGAACGGCTGCGATGGCAAGCAGTTGCAGCAGGGCACCGCCGCGCAGGGCTTGCACGGTGGTGTGCCGCGCGGGACGGTCGTTCGGGTCGGGGAAGTGGCGCAGCCACTCGGTGTTGACCACCTCGCGCAAGGCCTCGTCTGCGGTCAGCACCGTGACCTGGCCCACGTCGGCCATGGTGGCGCCGCCGCTCTCCAGCAGCCGGCGCAGGTTGTCGAAGGCGTGAAAGGCCTGTGCCTGCGCGCCTTCGGCGAGTTGGCCGGTGCGGGGGTCCTTGCCGGAAATGCCCGACGTGAAAATCATGTTGCCCACGCGCGCGCCCATGGGGATGGGGGCGGATCCGTGGGTGACGCCCTCGATCTCGAGGGAACGGGGTCGGCGGCTGCTGGTCATGGTGGTTCCGTGCCTGTGATTGAAAAAGAAGGGGCGGCTCAGGCCAGCGATTCAACGGCCCAGTAGCAGAAGCCAGCGCCCACGCCGGTGCCCGCTTCGCTGCGGTAGAGCGGGAAGTACTCGGCCATCTGCAGCGGCAGGTGATCGACCGCGCCGGCCGTCAGGATCCAGTTGAGGATTTCCGAGGAACCCGAGCGCAGCGCCTCGCGCGGCACGGTGCGCAGGGGCTGCTCGTTGCCCTCGCGAAAGGCGTCGATCACGCGCAGGTCCAATGTCTCGTCCACGACGAAGTGGGAGAGGCCGCCCGAGGCCACCACGGCCACCTTGAGCTCCGAAGGCATGGCGCCGATGGCCGCGCGCAGCTTGCGGCCCACGTCGTAGCAGCGGCTGGCGCTGGGCACGTTGGGGGCGAAGTAGGTGTTCAGCATCACCGGCACCACCGGGATGCTGCGGCGGAACAGGCGCTTGACGATGAAGCCGTAGGCATGGCCGAAGCCAGCCTTCGCCGGGTCCTTCACGCCACCCACGGACGCCACATCGACCTCCATGTCGATCAGGCGCTCGATCAGTTCCCAACCGAAGCTTCCCGCGGCGGGCAGGCGGTAGATGTCATCCATCAGGAAGCCCCGGCCGACCTGTTGCATCCAGTCGGGTGAGCTCTTGGTGTACTTGCCGGTGGTGGTGACGATCTCCTCGCCGTGGAAGATGGCGAACGCGGGCTGGTTGTCGGAGGAGAACAGCTCGGCCTGGTCGTCGCCCACGATCAGCACCACGTCCGGCGCGGCGCGCTCGAGCACGTCGCCCAGGCGGTCGAGCGCGGCCTGGCACCCGCGCTCGCGTTGCTCCATCAGGTCGAGTTCAATCTGATCGCGGAACCTCGGCCCGCGCTCGGCCAGCAGGTCGGGGTAGCTCAGGGTGCGCCCGTCGGACAGGGTCAGTTTCCGGTTGTTGAAGTCGACCTCGGCGCGGTGGCGCCACTGGCTCGCGGAGAGGTTGAGCATGGGGCTGTGGCTCGTGCCAATCCCTAGCGTGATGTGGGCCATGGTTCTGGTTCCGGTGAAACGAAGCGGAGGACGGGCCGTCAGGTGGGCGTGAACTTCGCCAGCTTGGCGGCCTGTTCGTATTTGCGGAGGTTGTCCTTGATCAGCTCGCCGTAGGCCTTCGCGTCGAGGAACTGACCGGAGCGCCCGTCGGAAGACAGACGGCCACTCACCTCCGGTGCAGCCACCGTCTCCTTGATGGCCTGCTCCAGCTTGTCGCGGATCGCAGCGGGCAATCCCGCCGGCGCGAGCAGGCCCGACTGCGACTCGAAGCCCTTGTAGCCGGGGTAGGCCTCGCTCAGCGAGGGCACATCCGGAATGAGGCTGAGCCGCTTGGGGCCCAGCACCGCCAGCACATGGAGCGTTCCGGCCTTGATCTGCGGCTGGAAGGTCTGCAGCGCACCGCTGAGGATCTGGATCTCGCCGCCGAGCAGCGCGGGCAAGGTCTGCCCGGCGCCCTTGTACGGGACGTGGACCATGTCGATGCCCGCTTCGTGCTTGAACACCTCGACCGCCAGATGCTGGCGGGTGCCGGGACCGACCGATCCATAGTTCAGCGCGCCCGGTGCCGCCTTGGCCGCCTTCACGAGATCGGCCAGCGTGCGAATGCCGGTGCGGGAATGGGTGACCAGGACCACGCCGGCCGCGTCGCTGAGCAAGGCCAGCGGCGTCAGATCCTTGACGGGGTCGTAGGCGAGGTCCTTGAACACATAGGGCGCGATCTCCAGCTGACCGGTCTCGCCCAGCAACAAGGTGTAGCCATCGGCGGGCGACTTCACCACCAGGCTGGTGGCCATCGTGCCGCCCGCACCCGGGCGGTTTTCGACCACCACCGCCTGGCCCAGAACCTGGCCCAGGCGGGTGGAGATGGCGCGCGCGATGTAGTCCGGCCCACCGCCGGGCACATAGCCCACGACGATCCGGATCGGCCGGTTCGGATAGTCGGCCTGAGCGACGGCACCCAGGGGGTGCAGCGACGCCACACCGGCGGTTGTTGCGGCGAGGAATGTTCTGCGTTTCATGTGTTTGTCTCCTGAAAGTTCTTGCTCACTCGGGCAGGATGCCCAGCTCGCGCCAGTCGGTTTCTTTTTTGATGACCCCTTCGAACGATCGGATGCGGCGGTGCGGCAGGCGGGGTTGCGTCGTGCCAATCGGCGGCTCGCCGCGCGAGAACGCCTTCACGGCCTCCACCATCACGCGGCGGAACTGCGCCACGGCCGCGTCGCTGGTGCCCAGGCGCTCCTTGCTGCGGTCGCTGATGGGGCCCATGGTCACCCACATCATGCTGTCCTGGTTGGCAATGCCGCGCACGCCGGTGAAGCTGCCCTGCTTCATCGCGGCCCGGTCCTGCTTGAACCGGTTGGCCGGCGTGCGCAAGGGCCAGTGGTCGTCGTCCAGGTCGACACCGACGACCGCACCCATGCGTTGGCGCCAGACTTCCTGGGTCACGCCAGTGCCCTCGGTCTGGTCATCGGTCCAGCCCACGAAGTAGAAGCTGGTGCTCTCGTCGTCGCGCGGAACGATGAACTGGATGGTGCTGTAGGTGCCGTTGGGCGGCGAGAGCACGGTGCAGGGCGCGATGAAGGTGGCGATGCGCGCGTACTCGTCCGTCTCGGGATTCGTGATGGGCGTGCGCAGCGCCACGTAGCGCATGCCGTACTCGGTGCGGTGAACGTGCAGGCGCGGCGCCTTGTCCACGGAAGGACGGGTCAGGGTGTGCGTCTCGGCGAGACCGGCGCGCGCGGTGTTGCCTGTGGGACGGATTTCGCTCGAGTGCAGCAGGGACGCGTGTGCCGAGTCGATGCCCCCTTCGACGATCTGTGCCCAGTTGCAGGGCAGGTTGATCTTGGCGATGCTGATGATCGGGTTGGTGCCGTTCGCGAACGCCGGCGGCTCGAACTCGGGCATGGTGGCTTCTTCGCCCATGTAGATCCACACAAAACCATGGCTCTCCCGCACCGGGTACGCCTTGTGCCTGATCTTCTTGCACGGAGCGCCCTCCCGGCGGACTTCCGCGGGCGTGTCCACCACGTTGCCCTCCACGTCCATCTTCCAGCCGTGGTATAGGCAGCGCAAGCCGCCCTCCTCGTTGCGGCCGTAGAGGAGCGAGGCGCGGCGGTGCGGACACAGCTCATCCATCACACCCACGCTGCCATCCGTCGCCCGGAAGGCCACCAGGTTTTCACCCAGCACGCGCACCTTGATGGGATCCCCATCGGGCTGCGGCAGTTCTTCCGACATGCACGCAGGCATCCAGTAGCGGCGCATCAGCTGGCCCAGGGGGGCCTGGTTCTCGACCCGGGTCAGCAGGTCGTTGTCTTGTTGGTTCAACATATCGTTCTCGCTTCAGTTAGTCCGAGTGGGGATGGAAATTCGACAGGCTCAACTCGCGCCGCTCGGCGCAAGAGCGCAGCAGCGCCAGGCAGGTGTGGAGCGTCGAGCGGGCAAATGCGCCGTCGTGGACCGGGGCCTGACCATCCAGGACGGCGGCACACAGCTCGTCGAGCACGCAGGTGCGCCCGCTCATCGATGGGTCGAAAGCGATCTCCCGGACACCGTCGTCGCCATACACCGCCAGGCCGCGGGGCGTGGAACGCACGTCGGCGCGCTCATAGGTGGCGATCAGCTGGCCAAAGTGCGGCGGGGAGGAAGGCACGCCGC
>JAGKSX010000041.1 GCA_018993155.1 Hydrogenophaga sp. | reverse complement strand
CCCGCCGGGCCGCGGGGCGGGGAACGCGCTGGGCGGCGCGCATGGTGGGGGATCAGCTGGCCCAAAGTGCGGCGGGTAGGAAGGCACGCCGCTGCTTCGGCCGCTGCCATAGCCGTACTGCGTCTGCCGCAGCTGCAGCTCCGCGTCGCCGCCGCCCGCCTGCGCCAGGGCACGGCGCGCCGTCCCGTGTCGCGGCGCCTTGGGAAAGCCCGATGAACTCACCCAGCCGTGCAGTTCGTCGCTGTCGAAGTGGTCGTAGCCGCTGTAGGTCAGGTTCGCCACGGCGCCGCTGCGGAAATGCAGCGCTGCCGAACAGCACCCTTCGGTGGGCCTCGTGGCATCCAGTTGCCAGAGGGAAGCGCGAACCGATTCGACGGGTTCCGCGGCGATCATTCGCGCCACGTCGATCTGGTGCGGCAACTGGTTGTAGACAATGCCGCCACCGAGCGCGGTGTCGAGCTCTTCCGGACGGCGTGGGCGGTAGAGAAAGTCGGTGTAGTTCCACATGACCACCATGGCGAGCCGGCCGAATTCGCCCGACCGGGTCCACTCGCGAAGCCGCGCGATGGCGGGGTCGAAGCCATGCGTGTGCCCGACGATGAGCGCGAGACCGGCCGCATCGGCCGCTTCGGTCATGCGGTCGCATTCGTCGAGCCGCAGGGCCATGGGCTTCTCGACCACGGCATGCTTGCCGTGCCGGACCGCCAGCAACACGTGCTCTGCGTGGAACTGATGGGGTGTGGCGATGTAGACCGCGTCGATCAGGTCGCTTTGCATCAGCGACGCCGCATCGGAGAACACCGCCACGCCGGGGTGGTCCTGGGCAAAGCGCTCCCGCAGCGAGGGGCTGAGGTCGGCCGCTGCGGTCAGCTCGATTCGCGCATGCCGGCCGGCGATGGGGACCATGATGCCCCCGGCCAGACCAAGACCGAGGATGCCGAGCCGCACGGGTTTCTCGCCCCCGCGCGCGGGACCGTCACGCTCGGCAGCCATGGTGCTCTCGGGTCAGGACATGCGCGAGGCATGTGCGATGGCGGTGGTTCATGGACGCTAGTTTTGTGCGCGCCCACCGCCCAGATATCAAGAAATTTTTTGATCGATATCAAAAATTATTTGATGGAAACCGCCCCGAATCCACGGACCTCAGACCGCCCACTGCTCGCTTTCTGCCTTCGCCAGCTTCATGAGCATGTGCACGATGGGCGATAGGTTGGCCTCGCGCCAGACGAAGTGGTAGTCCGAGTTGACGGTGCCCGGCAGGCCCGGTATTTCGACCAGCGCCCCCGAGGCCAGCCGGTCCTTGATCAGCACGTGCTGCGCATAGCCCAGGCCACTGCTGGTCACGATCAGGTCGGCCAGCACGCGGGAGTCATCGCAGGTGTTGATGTTGCGCATGTGACCGCCATGGTCGCGCAGAATCTCGCTCTGCTCGGTGTACAGGCGCGAACTCAGCGGCGGTGTCCACACGGGGCCGCAGTTGATGAGATCCGCCAGGTCCGGTTTCGCGGTGGAGCCTGCGTAGGACGCGTACTTCTTCCAGCGATCGGGCGTGGTCACCCACATGCCGCTGGAGCGGCGCCCCAGCCGCTCCGTGTGCAGGCCCGGGTAGTCGATCTTGCCGACGGTCACCGCGATGTCCAGCTTGTCCTGGTCCAGCAGCGGAATGAGCACGGTCGAGATGCCGATGGACACCTGAAACCGCAGGCGCGTGTTGGCCGACTGCATGCGACCGATCACCTTGCCCAGCCAGGCGGACATGGCGATCTGGCCGCAGCCCACGCGGATGCTGGCCGGCACCGGCGACTCGCGCTCGTTGAGAATGCCCTGCAGCTGGACAAAGAGCGGTTCCACCTGTTCAAGGAACTGGCGCCCTTTGACCGTGAGTTCCATGCGCTGGCCGCGCCGCGTGAACAGGCGATACCCCAACGCCGCTTCCAGTTCGCGCACTCGGGCCGAAATGGCGGGCTGCGTGGCGTCCAGCTTGCGGGCCGCGCCGCTGAAGGAGCCGATGTGGGCGACGGAAAGTGCTGTCTCGATGTGCAGCAAGGTGGGGCGTGACACGCTGGGCAGATCCCGTCAAAAAAGGCGCCGATGGAACGGCAGGGGGAGGGCGGTAGTTTAGGACGCCGCACCGCCACCGCCGATCCGCCGCCCCTTTTCAAGGCTGAGGGACTTCGATCACCTTGTTCAAGTCGACCCCCAGCCGGGCGGCCTCGGCCAGCAGTGCCCGCTTCTGCGCCTCGGGCATCGTCTTCTGCCGCGAGAGCAGCCAGAAGTAGTCGCGCGTGTTGCCGATCACGAGCGCGGTCTGGTAGTCGTCGCTCAGCCGAACCACGTTGTACCCGCCATAGAACGGCCCGAAGAAGGACACCTTCAACGCGGCCGTGCGCGGATCGCCCAGGAAGCGGGCCGTGCCCGTGGCTTCCTTCCATTCGTTTTTTGCCGGGTTGAATCCGCGGTTCACCACCTTCACCGTGCCGTCGGAGTTCAGGCTGTATTGCGCGCTGACGTTGACCAGGCCTTTCTCGAACCGGTGGTCGATCCGCGCCAGCTCGTACCAGGTGCCGGCGTAGCGGCCCACATCGAAGTTGGTGACGGGCTGCAGGTTGTCGGGCACGCGCACCGCGCAGCCTGCGACGAGCAAGGAGCCGGCGATCATGGCAGCCGGCCAGAACCAGAAAGATGCCTTCTTCATGCGCCCCTTTATAGCCGGACCCGCAGGCCAGCTCCGTTCGGCAACGCACACGCCGGCTCAGACTTCCACCTCCCGCGCCAGCGCATCCTGGATGTCCGCGGCCAATGCCTTGAGCGAACCCGAGAGCTCGCGCACCACGCGCGGCAGCGGCTCCTCGGTGGAGACGCTGAGGTTGAGGACGTGGATGCCTTCGACCGTGTCCAGCGGCAGGGCCATGGCCACCACCTCCGGCTGCCAGGACGCCGCGCAGAAGCCCTGCTCCTGCACCTGCCGCATGGCCGCCAGGATGTCGGCCTGCACCTCGGGCCAGTGGCCGCCGCAGCGCCGCTGGAACACGCCGAACAGCGCCTTGCGCCGGCCGGCCGACACGGTGGACAGGTAGGCGCGGCCCAGCGAGGTGAGCTCCATCGGCACCCGCTGCCCCGAGACCACGTTGCGCAGCGCCACGCGGCGGTTGTAGCGGATGGATTCGAGGTACACCATCTCGTCGTTGTCGGGCGCGGCCAGGCCCACGTTGACGCGCTGGCTTTCGGCCAGCGCGCGCATGCGCGGCGCGGCCACCGCGAGCACCTGCGAGCCGGCCCGCATGGCGTGCGCGAAGCTCAACACCGGCGGCGCGAGCCGGTAGGCGCGGCGCCGCCGGTCGTTCTGCAGCAGACCCGCGCCCACCAGGGTCTGCGTGAGCCGGCTGATGGTCGAAGGCGAGAGGCCGGTGCGCTCCGCAAGGTCGCCATTGCCCAGCCAGCTCGAGCCGGGGCGGAACGCCCGCAGGATCAGGATGCCGCGCTCCAGCGAGCGGTTGGTGGGCGAGCTGCCGAAGCGGTCCTCGGTCGGGGTCGGAGCAGAGAAGGTCTTCACGTTCTTGATTCCACTGATTGGAATTGAAGGGATGCGGCTGTCAAGCATCGAACGTAGCATGCTTCCCTGAAAAGAACACCGTTTTCACCCATGGCCTTACCGGAGACAACCATGCCCTATTCCCGTCGAACCGCCGCCGCGCGAATCAGCCTCTTCTTCGTGTCGGCGGCACTCGCCACCACCGCCGCGCTGGCCCAGTTCCCCGACAAGCCGATCCGCCTGGTCGTGCCCTTCGCGCCCGGCGGCGGCACCGACCTGATCGCGCGCACCCTGGGCCTGGGCATGTCCAAGGAGCTGGGCCAGACGGTGGTGATCGAGAACAAGCCCGGCGCGGGCACCATCATCGGCACCGACCTCGTGGCCAAGAGCCCGGCCGACGGCTACACGCTGGTGATCTCCACCTTCGCCCACGCGGTCAACCCCAGCCTGATGCCCAAGCTGCCCTACGACAACGACAAGGCCTTCGCGCCTGTGATCCTGATCGGCAAGGGCCCCAACGTGCTGGTGGTGCGCGCCGAGAGCCCGTACAAGTCCGTCAAGGACGTGCTGGACGCGGCCCGCGCCAACCCGGGCAAGCTCAACTACGCCTCGCAGGGCAACGGCACCTCGGCGCACCTGGCCGGCGAGATGTTCGACAACCTCGGCAAAGTGCAGATGAAGCACATCCCCTACCGGGGCGCGGGCCCGGCGCTCACCGACCTGCTGGGCGGCCAGGTGGACATGATCTTCGGCACCGCCACCGCCGTGTCCTCGGGCCTGGAAAGCGGCAAGCTGCGCGCGCTGGGCGTGACCGGCGCCGAGCGCTCGGCGGTGCTCAAGAACGTGCCGGCCATCGCGGAAACCATTCCCGGCTACGTGATGGAGAGCTGGTACGGCCTGTACGCACCCGCCGGCACGCCGCCCGACGTGATCCACAAGCTCAACGCCGCTGCCAAGAAGGCCGTGGCCACCGACGAATTCCGCAAGAAGGTCGAGCAGGAAGGCCTGGTGATCAGCGCCGGTGCGCCGGCCGAGCTGGAGACCTACGTGCGCGCCGAGGAAGCGCGCTGGCGCAAGATCGTCAAAGAAAACAACATCACCTCGAACTGACCCTCTCTTCTCTCTGGAACCCACCATGTCCACGCCTCCCCTGATCGATCTGCAGGTTGACACCGGCATCGCCACGCTCACGCTGAACCGGCCCGACAAACGCAACGCCATGAGCGACGCCATGCGCGCGGAGTTCATCCACGCGCTGGAGCAGGTCGCGGCCGACAAGGCCATCCGCGCGCTGGTGCTCACCGGCGCCGGCAAGGGCTTCTGCGCCGGCGGCGACGTGGCCGGCATGGAAAAGCGCATGAACGCCCCGGCCGGCGAAGTGGGTTTCAACGGCTGGCACCGGCAGCAGCGCGTGCACCACACGCAGATGCTGCTGCACACCATGCCCAAACCGGTGATCGCGGCCGTGAACGGCGCGGCCTCCGGCCTGGGCGCCGACACCGCCCTCGCCTGCGATTTCATCATCGCCAGCGAATGGGCCAGCTTCACCTGGTCGTACATCCACCGCGGCATCGTGCCCGACGGCGGCGGCATGTACTTCCTGCCGCGCCGCGTGGGCCTGCCGATCGCCAAGCAGCTCATCTTCACCGGCCGCAAGGTGGATGCCGACGAGGCGCTCTCGCTCGGCATCGTGGACCGCAAGACCACGGCGGACCGGCTGCTGGCCGACGCCCAGGCCTGGGCGCGCGAACTCAGCCAGGGTTCGGCCACCGCGCTCGCGCTGAGCAAGACCATCCTGAACCAGACCTTCGAGCTGCCGGCGCAACAGGTCTTCGCCCAGGGCAGCCAGGCCCAGGGCATCTGCTACACGAGCACCGAGCACCGCGACTCGGTGATGGCCTTTCTGAACAAAGCCGCGCCCCAGGCATGAACCCCGTGACCCCCATCTCCCGGCTGCTGCAGCCGCGCAGCGTCGCCGTCATCGGCGCCTCGGCCGACGCGGGCAAGACCGCCGGGCGCCCGGTGGCCTACCTGCGCAAGCACGGCTTCACCGGCGACATCTACCCGATCAACCCGCGCGCCGAGCAGATCGACGGCCTGCGCTGCTACCCCGACGTGGCCTCGCTGCCGGCCGTGCCCGACGTGGGCATCGTGCTGCTCGGCGCCGAGCGCGCGCACAAGGCCGTGTCGGACCTGTCCGCGCGCGGCACGGCCGCCGCCATCGTGCTGGCCAGCGGCTACACCGAGACCGGCGAGGAAGGCGCGCGCCGCCAGGCACAGCTGCGCGAGGCCGCAGGCAGCATGCGCCTCCTCGGCCCGAACACCATCGGACTGGTCAACCTCACCGACAACATCGTGCTCTCGGCCAGCGGCGCGCTGGAGATGGACCGCTTCCCGGCCGGCCCGGTGGGCGTGGTCTCGCAAAGCGGCGGCATCCTGGGCGCGCTGCTCTCGCGCGCAGCCGCGCGCGGCATCGGCCTGTCCAAGCTGATCTCCACCAGCAACGAGGTGGACCTGGACCTCGCCGATTTCGTGGACCACCTGGCCGACGACGAGGCCACGCGGGTCATCGCGCTGTACGTGGAGAGCGTGCGCCACCCCGAACGCTTCCGCCAGGCCGCGCTGAAGGCCGCGCGCGCGGGCAAGCCGGTGGTGGCGTTCAAGATCGGCCGCTCCGAGGCCGGCGCCCAGGCCGCCGTCTCGCACACCGGCGCGCTCGCCGGCGCCGACCGCATGTACGACGCGCTGTTCAAGGAAGTGGGCGTGATCCGCGCGCAGACCTTCAGCGACCTGCTGGACATTCCGGTGGCGCTGTCCACCGGGCGCGTGCTGCGCGGCCCGCGCGTGGCCATCCTCACCTCCACCGGCGGCGCTGGCACGCTGGTGTCGGACAGCTACGGCGTGTCCGGTCTCGAGACCCCGCCGCCCGACGAAGCCACCGCCGCGAAGCTGCGCGCGCTGCAGACCGGCGAGCAGGCCGCACTGGACCGCAACCCGATCGACGTGACGCTGGCGGGCCTGCAGCCCGAGCTGCTGCGCGGCGCCATCCGCGCCCTGCTGGAGAGCCCGAGCTACGACGCGCTGACCATCATCGTGGGCTCGTCCAGCCTGGCCATGCCCGAGCTGATGGCCAATGCGATCCAGGACTGCCTGCCCCTGAGCGACAAACCCGTGATCGCCTACGTGAGCCCGCACGCACCGCAGGTGGCCGCCTTGCTGACGCAGCGCGGCGTGCCGGCCTTCGCCGACGCCGAGAGCTGCAGCGTGGCCCTCAACAGCATGCTGCAGACCCGTCGCTGGAGCGACCACCCCGCCGCGCCGCTGGGCGCGCCGGTGGCGGTGCACGACATCGGCAGCGGCTCGCTGAACGAGGCCGAGTGCAAGCAGCTGTTCCGGCGCTTCGGCATTCCCTGCACCGCCGAAACCGTGGTGGTCAGCCCGGCCGAGGCCGAGCAGGCCGCGCGCGCGCTGGGCGAGCGCGTGGTGCTGAAGATCCTGACGGGCGAGATCACGCACAAGAGCGACGTGGGCGGCGTGGCCGTCAACGTGACGCCCGCACAGATCGGTGCGCGCCTCACCCGCATGGCCGACGAGGTGCGGGCCAAGGCCGGGGTGGCGCCCACGCGCTTCCTGGTGCAGGAGATGGTGTCGGGCGGCACCGAGCTCATCCTCGGCATGCACCGCGACGCGCTGGGCACGGCCATCCTGCTGGGCATGGGCGGCATCACCGCCGAACTGTTCAAGGACACCACGCTGCGCATGCTGCCCCCACAAGGCGGCCTGAGCCGCGAGGTGGCGCACGGCATGCTGCGCGAGCTCCAGACCTGGCCCCTGCTCGACGGCTACCGGGGCCGGCCCAAGGCCGACGTCGAGGCCCTGGTTTCGGCCATCGTCGCGTTCTCGCAGATGACCGCGCAGCTCGGCGAGCGGCTGATCGAGGCCGAGATCAACCCGGTGTTCGTGCTGCCCGAAGGCCATGGTGTGAAGGCGGCCGACGGCGTGGTGGTGTTGGCCGATGCGGGCTGACGCGGACTTCATCGACACGCTGTCCGCGCAGGCCCGCACCGAGCGCGTGGCCTGGGCCGGCGGCCAGGTCTGCTGGCGCGGCTTCGGCAGCGGCAGCCCGGTGGTGCTGGTACACGGCGGCCACGGCAGCTGGCTGCACTGGGTTCGCAACATCGACGCGCTGGCCGCGCAGCACACCGTGTGGGTGCCCGACCTGCCCGGCTTCGGCGACTCGGACGCTCCCGAGGTCGAGGGTCTGGTCGCGCTGCTGGACCCCACGCTGTTCACGCTGGACACGCTCATCGGTCCCGGCACGCCGCTGCAACTGGTGGGCTTCTCGTTCGGCGGCCTGGTGGCCGCGCACCTGGCCGCGCAGCGGCCCCAGGTGAAGCGCCTGGCCCTGCTGGGCACGGGCGGCCACCAGGGGCCGCGCCGCCCCAAGGGCGAACTGGTCAACTGGAAACCGGCCTGGCGCGCGGGCGATGCGGCGGCGGTGGAACAGGCCATGCGCCACAACCTCGCGATGCACATGCTCAGCGGGGCGGCCGACGGCATCGACCCGCTCGCGCTGCGCGTGCACACCGAGGCCTGTGTGCGCACGCGGTTCCGCAGCAAGGAGATCTCACGCGCTGGCGGCCTCGCCGGGGCGCTGGCGGTCTATGCCGGGCCGACCCTGCTGGCCTGGGGCGAACACGATGTGACGGCCGAGCCCGCGCGCATCGCGCCCGCATTGGCCGCCCCCCTGCCCGAGGCCCGCACCCGCGTCGTGGCCGGGGCCGGGCACTGGGTGCAGTACGAGCAGGCCGACGCCATCAACCCGCTGCTGCTGGACTGGCTGCGGGACTGACCCCGTCGCTCAGGCGGCCTTCTGCATAGGCCAGGATGTGGTCGAAGGCGATGCCGAAGTAACGCTCGTAGTTGTCCTTCTCCACGTAGCCGATGTGCGGGGTGCACAGCACGTTCGGAAGGCGCAGCAGGGGGTGGTTTGCGCCCAGCACCGGTTCTTCTTCGTACACGTCCACCGCCGCGAAACCGGGCCGGCCCTGCACCAGCGCGTGCTCCAGCGCGCCGCGCGCGATCAGCTCGGCCCGGCTGGTGTTCACCAGCAGCGCCGTGGGCTTCATGCGCGCGAGGTCCTCGGCCGTCACGATGCCCACGGTGTCGGCGTAGAGCCGCACGTGCAGGCTGATCACGTCGCTCTGCGCGAAGAAGGCCTCGCGCGACGGCGCGACCTCGAAGCCGTCGGCGCGCGCGGCGGCGGTCGAGGTTTCGCGGCCCCACACCCACACCTTCATGCCGAAGGCGCGGCCGTAGCCCGCGACCTGCCGGCCGATGCGGCCGTAGCTCCAGACGCCCAGGCGCTGCCCGCTGAGTTGCTGGCCCAGGTGGCCCTGCCATTGCCCGTCGCGCAGCCGGTTGGCCTCGCTCACCAGGTGCCGCCGGCTGGCCAGCGCCAGCGTCCAGGCGATCTCGGCCGTGGCCGACCCCGCGCCGCTGCCCTCGGCCACCCGCACGCCACGGGCGCTGCACGCGGCCAGGTCCACATGGCCCGCGAGCTTGCCGGTCTGGCTGATCAGGCGCAGTTTCGGCAGGCGGTCGAGCAAGGCGGCGTCGATGCGCGTGCGCTCGCGCGTGAGCACGATGGCCTCGGCGTCGGCGAAGCGCGCCGCCAGGGCATCGGTGCCTTTCACCGAGTCGTTGAAGATGCGCACCTCGTGGCCGGCCAGCTTGGCGAAGCAGTCCAGGTGCCGCACGCAGTCCTGGTAGTCGTCGGGAATCGCAATGATCATGGACTTATTGCAGGGTGATCTGAAGCTGGTCGACGGTGCGCTTCCACATGGCGAGGTCCTTGCGCACGATCTCGGTGTAGTCCTCGGGCGGCATGCCGCCGGCCTCGATGCCGTAGTTCTGGAACAGCTCGCGGATCTCGGCCGATGCCAGCGCCTTCTTCACCTCGGTGTAGAGCGCCTGCACGATGGGCGCGGGCGTGCCGCTGCGCGCGAACAGGCCGTACCAGCCGTGCACGTTGAAGCCCGGGTAGCCCTGCTCGGCCACGGTGGGCACGTCGGGCAGGCCGGCGAAGCGGTTGGCCGGGGCCACAGCCAGCGCGCGCAGCTTGCCGGTCTTGATCTGCGCCAGCGCCGAACTCATGTCGAGGAACATGAACTGGATCTGACCGCCCAGCAGGTCCTGCACCGCCGGGGCCGCGCCGCGGTAGGGCACGTGCGTGACCTTGATGTCGGCGCGCTGCGCGAACAGCGCGGCGCCGAGGTGGGCCGAGGTGCCGTTGCCCGAGGAGCCGTAGTTGACGCTGCCGGGCGCGGCCTTGGCCATGGCCACCAGGGCCTGCAGGTCCTTGGCCGGGAAGTCGGGCCGCACCACCAGCGCGTGCGGGATGTAGCCCACCACCGTCAGTGGCGCGAAGTCGCGCAGCGTGTCGAACGGGTAGTTGGGCATGAGCGCGGGGTTGGTCACCGCGAGGATGGAAGGGAACACCAGCGTGTAGCCATCGGCCGGGCCGCGCGCCACCTCGCCCATGGCAATCACGCCACCGCCACCGGGTTTGTTCTCGATGATCACCGGCTGACCCATGGAGGTCGATAGGTTCTTGCCGACGGCGCGGGCCATCAGGTCGGTCGGGCCGCCTGCCGCGAACGGCACCAGGATGCGGATCGGCTTGTTCGGAAAAGCCTGTGGCTGCGCCAGCGCGGGTGCCGCAAACGGCAGGACCAGGCTGGCACCGAGCGCGGCGTTGAAGCGGCGGCGCGACAAGGGGTGTTGGGTGGTCATCGGTCGGTGTCTCCAGGTCTAGGTATGGGAAGGCGGCACGGCGTGGCCGTGGCACCTCCGCGCAGCTTAGGACGCCTGGTCGGACCGCGCACCACCCAAATTCCACAGAATGGAATTCGACCGGCGCACTTTCTCGGGGAGAAAGCCCCTGGCCATTGGTCCCATGGTGGCGAGCAGGCGCGGACTTTCCCCCAAAACGGCTTGACAAGCCATCTGCGGAAACTAGAGTTGAGCCCGTCGAAACACCCGGCTCGCCGCGCACAGACCGGCACAATGGCGACAAGTGGAGGGCATCTTGGGATTCAAGCGTCTTATCGAAGCATTGAAGTCACCGGCTCCTCGAAGCACGGCTTTCGTCGCTATTCACGAAAGCACGCTGGTCGAAATTCCGACCGACCTGTTGAAGAACCTCAAAGGCCTGAATGCCGTTCAGCCCGTCAGAGACCAGGACGGGAAGCTGCGATTCATCGCGTACTGGTCGTCATCAGACGACGCACACGCCAACGAGCCCACGCTGCAATACCGACTGGGCAGCTCAACGGTTTCCCTGGCAGGGACAGCGATGGAACCCCTGACAAAGGCGCCGGACTTTTCCCAGAAGATGAAGAGCAAGGCGGTGCCCTTGCTGTTAACCACGGTGGCAGTGCTCGGTGCACTGGATGTGCTCAACAAGCGGTATGACGTCTTGATTGCCGCACCCCAGTACACCGTGAGGCTCAACAACCACGAATACGAGGTCGACGAAGGCGGCTCGTTCACTTCGATCCTTACCGTGGAGAACGCACTCTCCAATGTTGAACTGTCCGAGATTCGAATTCAACCGACACTGAGCCCGGGAGAAGCGCAAGCCGGTGAGAAGTTCAAACTGGTGGACGCCCAAGGCACTTCACTGCCTGCGACCAAGAGCCGCTCGTACCAGCTCTTTGCCGATGGGCTCAAGGCCGGTGAACACAAGATCAATGTGTCTGTGCAGGCCAACGCGGGCATCTTCAGAGACACGCATTCCGAGTCCGCAGTCGCCCGGCTCGTCGTGTGGCCGAACGCCCCCCAGGCGACCATCGCGCTCAAGCAGATCCGAGAGAAAGAAAACCGCGCTGATTTTTTGTGGACGCTCAGGGTGGGTCCGATGGAAGCATTCACTGGCGTTGAATGCGACCTGACTCTGGCGGGAGGCAAGTTCTCCACCTCGCCGGGCTACTGGCGGCCGATCGACGGGGCATCCAATGAGGACTGGCTTGTGGTCGAGGACGTGGCGCGCCTGCGGGTGGCCTGGCCGGTGGTGAAGCCGCGGAGCCGTCAGCTGGCTGAATTCAGTTTGACGGGTGGCCCTGGCACCGATTTGCGCGATGTTGAAAAGATCAAGCCAACATGCTCTTTAGTGAGGAAATGATGAACCCAACGCCGTACTTCGCCTTGCTGGTTCTTGCAATGCATTGCCCGATGACCTGGGCAGTGGAGTTTGTGGTTTCCGGAAAAGTGGTGGAGACCGGTGGCTCCAATGGGGACAAGCCGGTCACGGGCGCCACCGTGGTGCTGTTTGACGACAAAAACAGCCCCATTTCCACCACGCTGACCAACACCAGCGGCAACTTCTACTTCCGTTTTCCTTCGGTGCCCTCGTTCTCCGGAAAGGAATACGCACGCATCAGCAAGCCGGGTTACTCCCGAAATCCGACCACGTTGGCAGTGACGCTCAAGCGCTCCGAAGGGTTGATGCTGGCGTTTCAGGGCGAGGTACCGTTGACCGACGAGGAGGCGATCCGGTCGAACTCGACCTACCGAAATCAAGTAGGAATCAACGCAAAAGTCGCCTCTGACACAGGTCAAAAAGAAAAGGCCAATGCCATTTACGCGTCCATCGCAGGCTTGCCGGATGCAGAAAAGAAACTGGTGTTCGGCAACGTTCTGACGCACAGCGAGTCGGCCTACTCGGAACTCTTGAAAGTGGATGAAGAACTCATGAAAGCGCGCGAGTTCGAGAATTCAATCAAGAGGAGTTTGTCGCCCTCCCTGGGTGTACTTCGTTTTGACTCCAGCGGAAGCATCCGACTCACGGGCACGGTCAAGTCTCAACAAGACATGGACAACATCCTCAAGCAGGCCGGCGACAAGGGTTTCGGCGGCGGCAAGATCGTCAACGAGATGCGGATTCAAGAAATCCCTTGACGATGCCCCTTTTTCCGGCCGACTTGGGGGAATTCGAGTCCAGCCAGTTGGCCAGAAGTTTTTTCCTATGCCAATACGAAGCTGGGGTCACTCCGGCACCAAAGCAGCAATGGCATCTCTCTTGGCTTTCACGACAAAGCGCTGCTCGCTGGAGACGTGCGCTGTGCCGGCGCCGCGACGCTGATGGCTGCAATCGATTCACCGACAGGAGAAGGAACGGTCACGCCAACCCCAAAGTGTCGCTGACGACATGGTTGCCGACTACAGACCAGCCGCGCTCCCAGGTCGCCTGGTCGGGCAGTGCACCACCCCAATTCCAAGGAGTGGAATTCAGGGGTGCGCCGCGACGCGGAACACCTGCCGCAGGTAGGCGAGGAAGGTCTCGTCGTCGCAGAGGGTCTTGCCCGGCGAGTCGGAGAGTTTGGCCACCGGTTGCCCGTTGCAGCTCACCAGCTTCATGACGATGTTCAGGGTCGGCAAGCCCATGTCGTTGGTCAGGTTGGTGCCGATGCCAAAGCCGGTCTGGATGCGGTCGGCGAAGTGTTCATAGAGGCCGATCGCGGTCGGCAGGTCCAGCCCGTCGGAGAACACCAGGCGCTTGGTGTGCGCATTGATCTTCAGGCGCTCGTAATGCGCCAGCGCCTTCTCGCCCCAGGCTACCGGATCGCCCGAGTCGTGGCGCAGGCCGTCGAAGAGCTTGGCGAAGTAGAGGTCGAAGTCGGCGAGGAAGGCGTCCATGCCCACCACATCGGTCAGGGCCACGCCCAGGTCACCGCGGTACTCCTGAACCCAGGTCTCCAGCGCGGCCTTCTGGAAGCCCTTGAGCTGCACGCCCATGGCCTGGAAGGTCTGCAGGTACTCGTGCGCCATCGTGCCGATCGGCACCAGCCCGTACTTCTTCGCCAGGTACACGTTGGAAGTGCCCTTGAAGAACTCGGGCACTTCCTTCGCGAACGTGGCCACCACCACTTCCTGCCAGGCGGCCGAGAAGCGGCGGCGCACACCGAAGTCGAAGAACTCGAAAGGGTTGCGGCGTCGGGCGCGGACGCTGCGCAGCAACGCGATCTTCTCCTGCAGGCGCCGGCGGCCTTCGCTCATCACCTCGGGCGTGGCGAGGCGGCGGAAATAGACCTCGTTGACGATGGCGAGCACGAAGATCTCGAAGAACATCACGTGGATCTGCGGCCCCTGGGCCACGATGACCAGTTGATCGCCCTGGGCGGCCACGGTCACGTAGCGGTGCTGGAGCTGGAAGATGCGCAGGAAGTCAATGAAATCGGACTTCATGTAGCGCAGACCGCCCAGGTACTGGAGCTCATCCTCGGTGAAGCGCAGGGTGCACAGGTGCGCCATCTGGCGTTCGATTTCCTCCCGCAACTCGGCCAGCGGGTAGCCGGGCTGGTTGCGGCACACGAAGCGGTACTCTGCCTGGTTGGCCGGCATCGAGTGCAGCATGGGCTGCAGCATCGTGAACTTGTAGAGATCGGTGCCCAGCAGCGAGCTCACGACGGGCGAGAACGCCGCCTCGGCCTGCATCGCGGTGTCGGTGGTTCTGCCCATGTTGCGCTCCTTGTCTTGTCTGAAGTCAGCGGATTCGCGCGGCGAACTCGTCCACGCCCAGCACCAGGCTGCCGGCAGCCCGCGCGCGCTCGAAAAGGCCGTCCGCCAGTGTCTCAAAGCCGGGCACCGGGCTCATGCAGTCGCGCAGCAGCACCACCCGGGGTGCGAAAGCGGGCGCGCTGGCGAGGAAGCGCATGAACTGGTCGTAACTGGCGGCCACGCAGTGGCTTGACGCCTGGCCCGCGAACGCGACGAAGTCGGCCCCACTGGCCACCGAGGCGGCCAGCGCGCGGTTGAACTGGGTGCCCGGCACCGAGGCCACTGGGGCGTCGGCCTCGAAGACGCCGAAATGCTCGGTCAGTGGATACTCGCCCTTGAGCACCTTGGTCACCGCGCGCTGGTGGGCCATCTCCCAGGCGGCGAGGCTGTTGGCAAGGTCGCTCTGGATGTTGTGGCCCCACGTGGCCGTGACGCAGTGCACCGGCCACACCACCATGCCCTGCTTGCCCGCGGTGGCCAGCTGGTCGAGCATGGCCATCACCTGGCCGGTGAGGCGGGCATCGCGGGGCCGGTGCTCGCCAGCGGCCACGCTCGCGGCCGTGATGAAGGTGAACGGCGCCACGGCCTCACCCTCACGGGTCAGCCAGAAGCTGGTGCGTTCGACCGCGACGCTGGCGTGCGAATCCAGCGTCACCGTGATGTCGCTGAGGCGGGCCGCCTGGGCGTCGATGAAGCGGGCCAGGCGGCGCAGGTCGTCGCGGGCGCCGGTCACCGGGAGCGCCGCGCCCTCGATGTCGCAGAAGTCGTTCTGGGGATCAATGATCAGGAGCTTGGTTCGCATGTCCATCCGTCCTTGGTGGGTGTCGATGAATTCAGTCCATCTATTTTGATTCTTTTTACATCTTAGTCTTCAGATTCTTGAAAAATGCCACATGAATTGATCCATACACCTATTCAATTCATTTTGAATCTAAGCAGTAGAATCCGAAAAAATTTCCCACCATGTCCATCATCCTGACCGTCGACGCCGTGCTCCTGACCCTGGTCGAGGGGGAGCTGGAAGTCGCCCTGTTCAAGCGCGACACCGAGCCCTTCAAGGGGCTCTGGGCGCTGCCCGGTGGCTACATGCACGAGGACCAGGACGACCACGCCGGCGCGGCAGCTGCGCGCGTGCTCAAGCGCAAGGCGGGTGTCGTGAGCCCCTACCTCGAAGAGTACGGCACCTTCTCCGGCCCCGGCCGCGATCCACGGGGCTGGTCGCTCACCGTCGTCTACTACGCCCTGGTGCCGCCCAGCGTGCTGGGCGGCACGGTCCAGCGGTTCCCGGTGGGCAGGCTGCCTGCCCTGCCCTTCGACCACGCGCAGATCATCGCCGGCGTGGTGGCGCGCGTGCGCAACAAGGCGGCTTACTCGTCGCTGCCGGCGTTCCTCTGCGGCGATCAATTCACCGTGCCCGAACTTCATGCGGTGTACGAGGCGGTGCTGGCGCAGCCCTTGAACCTGCCCAACTTCCGGCGCAAGCTCGATGACTTGGGTATCCTGGAAGAAGTGCCCGGCGCGACCAGGCTCGGCGGCCGCAACCGCCCGGCCCAGCTGTACCGCCTCAAGAAACAATTCCGTTCCGCGCTGAGCGTGCGCGAGCGCGGCCTCTGACACCTACAAGCCACCACCCCATGACCCCAAGTCCCCTGCACCTGCGACTCGCCACCCGCCACAACGGCACCCGAGACGGTGAACTCATGCTAGTCAGCCCGTCCGGCCAACAATGGGTGCCCGCCGGCCGCGACCTGCCCACGCTGCAGGCCCTGCTGGACGTCTGGGATGCCCAGGCCCCGGGCCTGGAGCAGCGCCGCCTCGCCCTGCAAGCCCAGGGCTGGCGCGGTGCCGAGCGCATCGACCCGGCCCATTGCATGGCGCCATTGCCCCGGGCCTACCAGTGGGCCGACGCCTCCGTCTACCGCAACCACGCGCGCCTGATCTACCAATGGCGCAAGGAGCCCATCCCGCCGCGCTACGAACTCGAGCCCCTGGTGTACCAGGGCGGTTCGGACGTGATGCTCGGCCCCGTGGAGCCCATCGTGGCCACCGACGTGGCCCACCTGGTGGACCTGGAGGCCGAGGTCGCGGTGATCACGAAGGATGTGCCCATGGGCACCACCGCCGAACAGGCCGCCGATCGCATCGCGCTGGTGGTGCTGCTCAACGACGTGTCGCTGCGCGGCCTGATCCCGGGCGAACTCGCGAAGGGCTTCGGCTTCTACCAGAGCAAGCCGGCCACCAGCTTCGCCCCCATCGCGGTCACTCCTGCCGCGCTGGGCGAGGCCTGGAAGGACCACATGTTCGACGGGCGCGTGCGCATCGAGCTCAATGGCGAACGCTTCGGCGAACCCCACGCCAACAGCGAGGTGGTGTTCAACTTCGCGCAGATCATCGCCCACCTGGCGCGCACCCGCAGCCTGGTGGCAGGCAGCATCGTGGGCGCAGGCACGGTCAGCAACGCCGACCCCGCTTCGGGCAGCGCCTGCATTACCGAAGCCCGCGTGCGCGCGCAGCTGCAAGGGGAGCCCGAGGACCGGCTGCCGCCCTACCTTCAGCACGGGGACCGCGTGCGCATCCTGGCCGGCGGCCCGGATGGCGAAGCCGTGTTCGGGGCGATTGACCAACGGGTGGAGATCCGTTCGGCCTGAAGGCCCGGCCCTTTCGCGCTCAGGTGGACCCAGGCTTGTTCGCCCTCGCGCCCGCCTTGCCGGGCGCTGCGGGACGAATGCCATGCGCCAGCAGCCCGATGAAGATGTCGGCGACCTCATCGCCTCGCAAGCGGCCTTCGGCGTGGAACCATTGGGAAATCCCGCCGACGGCCCCCATGAACCAGAACACCGCCAGCTTGGCATCGCACGGCGCGATGGAGCCGTCCCGGACACCTTCCTCGAACACCTGGCGCAACTCCAGGTCGAACTTTCGGCGCCTCGCGGTGATCTTCCTCTGGTCCGCCGCCGTCATCGCCGAGAAGTCGTGGAGGATGGCGGGCGCCCCCATCTCGTCGGTCAGCAGTGAGATGTAGTTCTTGATGAAGGTCGTGATGCGGTCATACCCGGTGGTTTCCGAGGCAATGGCATCTTTCAGCACCTGATCGCCGAGCCTCATCGACAGCTCGTGGCACTCGTAGATCAGCTCCTGCTTGTTCTTGAAGTAGTAGTAGAGCGCGGGTTTCGTGACATTGAGCGAAGCGGCAATCTCGTCCAGAGACACATTCTTGTAGCCGTGGCGACCGAAGGTGCGAGAAGCCTCAGCAATGACCGCCTGCTTCTTGAGCTGGTACTGCTCGTCCGCGCCGCCGACCGCGTTGTTCCACTTCACACCCTTGCTGGGGCGTTTGGCGGGGCCACGGGGTCTCGGCTTGGGCTTGGCGTCGATTTGCGTGCTCATTCTTGCAGTGTCCTCCGCGCGTTGGCCCAGATACAGGCTGGGTTTCGATGATATCGGACAGGCCCACCGCAGCGCCAGGCGGCGTCCGACCTGTGTCAACCCGCCAGGATCTGGCGCGCGATGATCAGTCTTTGAATGTGGCTGGTGCCCTCGTAGATCTTCGTCACCCGCACATCGCGGTAGTAACGCTCGACGGGGAAATCGTTCACGTAGCCATAGCCACCATGCACCTGCAGCGCGGCCGAACAGACCTTCTCCGCCATTTCGCTGGCAAACAGCTTGGCCATCGCGGCCTCCTTGATGGACGGCAGCTTCGCATCCGTCAAACGCGCGGCGTACAACATGAACTGGCGGGCCACGTCCACCTGTGTGGCCATCTCCGCCAGGTCAAAGCTCACGGCCTGCAATTCGGCAATCGGTTTTCCGTAGGCCTCCCGCTCCTTCGCGTAGCGGATCGCGGCCTCCAGCGCCGCGCGGGCAATGCCGATGGACAGCGCGGCGATCGCGATGCGGCCGTCCGACAGCAGGGAGAGTGCCTTGCCATAACCCCGCCCTTCCTCGCCGATCATGTTCTTCGCCGGCACGCGCAGGTTGTCCAGCTGGATCTGGGCGGTGTGCGCCGTGTGCTGGCCCAGCTTGTTTTCGATGCGAAGGCATTGGTAGCCCGGCTCCTTCGGGTCCGCGATGAACAGACTGAAGCGGTCGCGCGAGCCCGGCGCGCCCGTGGCGGCAACCACCAGGGCAAAGCCGGCTTCGCTGCCGTTGGAGATCCACTGCTTGCTGCCGTTGAGCACATAGCTGTCGCCCTCGCGCCGGGCCGTGGTGCGGATGGCGGCGGTGTCGGAGCCGGCATGGGGCTCGGACAGCAGGAAGGCCCCGATGCGCTGCGCACTGGCCAGCTCGGGCAGGAAGGAGCGCATCTGCTCCTCGGTGCCGAACGACCGCAGCACGTGCGCAGACGAGTTGTGCACGTGCATCAGGGTGGCAAAGCCCCCATCGGCGGCGGCGAACTCCTCGATCGCCAGGCAGTACTCCACGAACGACAACGCGGATCCACCGTAGGCCTGGGGCGCCAGCATCCCCATGAAACCCAGCTCGGCCACCGCGCGGATTTCATCGTGGGGCCAGGCGCTGCTGCGATCGCGCTCGGCCGCGGTGCTGGCCACCACTTCACTGGCCACGCGACGGGCCGACTCGCGGATCATCACTTCCTGCTCGCTCAAAAATGCATTGGAAACGCTGCTCATTGCTCGTCCTTGAATGTTGTCGATACCGCTGTTGGGCACAGGCCCATCAGCCCAACCACCGCTTGCGGCGGCGGTAATGTTTCATGTCCCTGAAGCTCTTGCGCTCGCCTTCCACCGTCAGGCCCAGGTAGAACTCGCGCACGTCCTCGTTGCTCCTGAGGCTGGCAGAGGGGCCTTCGAGCACGACCCGACCGCCTTCCATCACGTAGCCGTAGTCGGCCAGCTCCAGCGCGACGCGCGTGTTCTGCTCGACGATCAGCAGCGTCAGGCCACTGGCCTTGAGATCGGCGAGCAAACCGTAGACCTCTTCCACCATGAGCGGTGCCAGGCCCAGCGAGGGCTCATCGATCATGACCAGCTTGGGTCTGGCCATGAGGGCCCGCCCGATCACCAGCAACTGCTGCTCCCCCCCGGACAGGTAGCCCGCCGTGCGGTGGCGCAAGGCGGCAAGCCGCTGGATGCGGCCATACACCTCGTCCAGCAGTTCACGGGCGTCTCGCCCAGGGCCCATGTGCCCGCCGACCACCAGGTTCTGCTCCACCGTCATGTGCCGCAGCACCTTGCGGCCTTCCATGACATGCACCAGCCCCCTGCGCACCTGCTCGGCCGGGTTGCCCCCCGTGATGTCGGCCCCATCGAAGCGGATGGTGCCTGCCGTCACGCGGCCATCTTCGGTCTTGATCAGGTTCGAGATGGCCTTCAGGGTGGTGCTCTTGCCCGCCCCATTGGCGCCCAGCAAGGTCACGCACTGCCCGGTGGGCACCTGGGCGGAAATGCCTTTGACAGCGAGGATGACATCGCTGTACAGGACCTCGACGTTGTTCAGTTCAAGCACGGGTGACTCCGTTGGAGTGGGCGTGGACCGCGATCGATCCGGATCCACGCCGGGGTTCATTTACCACTTGTTCAACACGGGCATGGGAACGTTCTGTTCCAGCAGCTTGTACTTGCCCTTTTCCACCGTGCCGATGTTGACGGCCAGGCCTTCGGTGGGAAATGGCGCGTCCTTGCCGTACTGCAGGTTGGGCAGCACGCCAAAGCTGCGCTCGCTCGGCATCGGTGTGGACAGCAGCGCCGCGCGGACGTCCTCCCCCTTGACGCCCTTGACCCCCTTGGTCTTGATCGCCTGCTCGACGGCACGGGCCACGATGAGGCCCTGGCTCATGCCCATGATGCAGGCCGAGGTGTAGCTGACCTGTGCCTTGTACTTGCTGCGCAGCTGGTCGAAGAAGGCCCGCGCCGTGGTCGGATCGTCCGTGGGCATGGCCATGCCGTAGACCTCGTAGTTGCCCTCCATCTGCTCCAGTCCACCCAGGGCCTTGCCCGATGAAATCAAGCCGTTGTGGGCCGACATGACGATGGGGATGTTGGTCTTGCCCAGGCTTTGCAGGGCACGGCGCGTCGCCACCACGGAGGCCGTGTTGTTGAAGACCTGGAGCACCGTCGCGCCTTTGCGAATCAGGCGGTTCACTTGCTGCGTCAGGTCGGTGGGCTGGGCTTCGGTGTAGACCGTCTCCACGACTTCCAGGATCTTGGGGTTGTCTTTCGCGAACTTCTCGGTTCCCTTGTGGATGTCCACGTAAGCCGGGGACACTTCGGAGGAAATCACACCGACCTTGATGGGCGCGGCGGAACCGGATTTCTTCTGCAACCAGGTGTAGAAGGCCGCCACCTCGTGCGGGTAGGTGGCTCGGGCGTTGAACACCCAGCTGTCGCTCTTCCAGGCAAAGCCATAGCCGGCCGTGGCCAGGACCTGGGGCACCTTGTCGTTGGGCAGGCGCTGCTGCAGGGCCGCCGCGTCCGACCCGCCGATGCCCAGAATGGCCACGGGGTCCAGCTCCGACCGGATGCCGGGCCACAGGCTGGCGACCTGCGCGACGTCGTAGCGCGTGTCGTACTCCTTGACGCGAAGCGCCACACCCTGGGGCTTGCCCACCTCCTCACTCCACCAGTCGAGCACGCCCTTGCGGCAACCGGTCATGTCCTTCATGACGTCGGCATAAGGCCCGGTGAAGTCGGCCAGTCCAGCGATGTTGTAGGTGGTCTGTGCCTGGGCCGTGCCCGCCAGACCGAACACACCGGCGGCCAAGGCACCGCATCGCGCCACGCGGGCAAAGGCCGACAGACATCCATTGTTTGTATTCACGCAAGTCTCCTGGTTTTGATCACGCTGTCCAACACGAATCAACCGTCCTCCAGCGCAGCGGACGGCCGCGAAAGTCCGGTATCAGTAGGGGTAGGGCCACATCCGGTAGGACCGCTTGAGAATGTTCCAGCGGTGCATCAGTCCACGCGGCTCGAAGATCAGGAAGCCGGCGATGATGCCGCCCAGAAAGATGTTCATCGCGGCGAAGACCACGTCGCCGCTCAGGAACGAGAAGCTCTCGACCAGGGAAGGGCCCATGCTGGTGAAGGACTCCTGCGCAAGGCGGATGACGAACACACCAATCAGTGCGCCTGTCACCGAGCCCATGCCACCCACGATGATCATGGCGATGAACCAGATGGAGTGGATCAGGGTGAACTGATCGATCGAGACGAAGCGCACGTAGTACGCCCACAGCCCGCCTCCGATGCCCGCATAGAAGGCGCCCAGCAGGAAGGCCAGTGCCTTGGTGCGCACCACGTTGATGCCCATCATGCCGGAGGCGACGTCGTCATCGCGCACGGCGGCGAAGATCCGGCCATGCCGGCTGCGGGCCACGCCATAGGCGCCCGCGATCATGATGCAGGCCACCACCAGACACAGGTAGTAGACGCCGGCATCGGTGTCGAGCACCACGCCGAACAGCCGTGCCGCATCGACCGTGATGCCGTTGGACCCACCCAGCCAGGCAGCGGGCAGGTTCAGCACCATGAAATGGAACAGGATCTGCGCCGCGATCGTGGTGAGGGCCAGGTAAAAGCCCTTGATGCGGACAGCGGCCAGGCCAAACACCAGGCCGAACAGGGCCGCGCACACGCCACCGACCGGCAACGCGATCCAGAACGGCAGGCCGCCCTTGGTCGCGAGCAGCGCGGTGGCGTAGGCGCCCACGCCCATGAAGGCTGCCTGCCCCATGTTGATCTGCCCGGCCAAGCCGGTGTTGATCTGCAAACCGATCACCACCACGGCGGTGATCAGCATCGAGGTCATCACCGCCACCGAGCGGGCGTCGGCGATCAAGGGCAGCGCAAACATGGCCAAGACGAACAAGGCCAGCGTCACGGCCTGGCTGCGCGTGCGCACCAGCGCCTGGTCCTGGGCAAACGAGGTCGCGAAAACACCTGCGGGATCCATGCTCATACCCTCTCAATGGTTTTCCAGCCGAACATGCCGGTGGGACGGATCAACAACATCAACAACATGATGATGAAAGGGAAGACCGAGCCGAGCGCCCCGCCCACCAGGGGATCGAGGTAGGCCGACGCCAGCCCCTGGATGACCCCGACCAGAATGCCGGCCAGCAGCAGCCCGGCCAGCGACTCCAGGCCCGCGAGCAGCGCCACGGGCAGCGCGGCCAGGCCGATGTCGGAACTCATCATGTTGATGGACCGGCCACTCAGGTGGACCATCGCGCCCAGCGTCGAAAGCACGGCACCCAGCATCCAGGCAAACGCGATCGAGCGTTGCACCGAGATGCCCATCGACATCGCGACCTGGTGGTCTTCGGCCACGGCCGTCATCGTCAGACCCATGCGGGTCCGATTGAAGAACCAAGAAAGGCCAAAGCCGATGGCCACGGTCAGGATGCCGCCGTAGAGGAGCGAGCGGGAGATCACCACATCACCCAGGATGATGGGTTCGATCGGAAAGATGATCGGGAAGGCGCGCACCTGGGGACCAAAGAACACCAGCACAATCCCGCGGATCAGGATCAGCAGTCCGATCGTCACCATCACCATCGAGAACACGGATTCGCCCACGAGGCGCGCGAAAAAGATGCGCTCGATCATCAGGCCGAAGATCGCCGCGCTGGCGAAGGCCACGGGCAAGCCCAGCCACACCGGCATGCCCATCTGGATGATGGTCCACCACACCATGTAGCCGCCGAAGACGACCAGCTCCCCCTGTGCAAAGTTGAACACTTTGGACGCGCGGTAGATCACCACGAAGCCCATCGCCATGAGGGCGTAGAGCAGACCGGTCAATGCCCCGTTGACGAGGTAGTTCAGAAAATCGCTCATGCGGGCCTCCTTCGCTGGGGTTCGGTCAAGGTGTTCGAACCGGATCCGTCGGCATCGTGAACGAACACCTTCGCGTTGAAGTTGCTTCGGCGTCCGTCCTGGTAGGTCACGGGGATGTCGATCCGCACCTCACGGGAGCCGTCGTAGAGGCCCTGAATCAGGGCGCTGTAGCGCTCCTCCAGGAACTCGCGCCGCAGCTTGCGCGAACGCGTCAGCTCCCCCTCATCGGGATCGAGTTCCTTGGGAAAGTTGGCGAACCGCTTTACCCGCGCATGCACCGGCAGAAACTGGTTGACGCGCGCGATTTCCTGGCCGATCAGGACCGCGATCTCGGGGCGCTGCGAAAGATCGGTGAAGGTCGAGAAACCGATGCGCTTGTCTTCGGCCCAGCGCGACAGCACCGCCATGTCGATGTTGATGAGAGCGGCCACGAAGTCACGTCCTTCATCGCCCACGGTCATGATGTCCTTGATGAACGGGCTGAACCGCAAACGCGTCTCGACGAACTGGGGCGGAAAGGTGTCGCCGCTGCGCAGCCGTTTCAAGTCGGACAGCCGCTCCAGAAAGACCAGCTCTCCGCGGTCGGTCCGGGTCACGGCATCGCCGGTGTGGAACCAGCCGTCCTTGACCTTGGACTCGACCGACCCCTCCCGCCGGTAGTAGCCCAGGAAAGGACTGCCACCCCGGATCTGAAGTTCGCCGTCCGGGCTCACCCGCCATTCGAGGGGAGGGCCGGCCTCCGGGTGTGCCCGCATCCAGTGGCCCACGGTTTCCAGGTCGAAGCGGTCACTCTGGTGGCAGGTGAGCAGGCCGGTTTCGGTGGAGCCGTAGATGTTGCGCAGGGGTACGCCCATGGCATGGAACATGCGGAACACGTCGGGCGCCATGGTGGCCCCGCCACAGCTGGCAATGCGCAACCGGGTCAGCCCGAGCTGGTCCCGCAAAGGCCGCAGGACCAAGGCTTCGGCCAGAGGGAACTGCAGGCGGTCCAGCAAGCCGATCGGTTGACCATCCAGGCGGCCCACGTTGAAGGCGCGCCCCACCTTCAAGCCCCACTCGTAGACGGCGCGCCGCACGGGCCCGGCGTCCAGCATGTGGGCCTGCACCGAGGAGGCCATGCTCTCCCATTGGCGCGGGGCAAAGGTCATGGCCTCGACGGCCAGCTCGCGGATGTTGGCCAGCACCTGCTCGGGGTTTTCCGGGAAGTTGACCACCATGGGCAGCCCCAGGCCCACCGAGATGCCGTTGATCTGCTCGGTCGCCCAGGCCGGCGCGATGTAGCTCAGGTACTCCATGCCCGGCTGGGCGTCGGTGGCCTGGATCAGGCGCTGCGCGTTGTCGATCAGGAAACGGTGCGTGAGCACCACCCCCTTGGGTTTGCCGGTGGTCCCCGAGGTGTAGGACAACACGGCCACGTCGTCGGGCGAGCCTTTTGCCAGCAGCGAACGGTACAGCCCGGGGTCCTGCGCCTCCAGCGCCCGCCCCTGCTGCTGCACCGAGCTGAAGGTGCCGAGGATCGGGTCGTTGTAGGACCACATGCCGGTGTCGTCCCAGTACACGATGTGGCGAAGCAGCCTCAGCTTGTCCTTGACCTCCAGGCCCTTGTCCACCTGCTCCTGGTCCTGGGCGAAAAGGCAGACCGTCTCGCTGTCCTCCAGCAGGTACTGGACTTCGTCCGCCGTCAGATCCGGGTACAGCGAGACCACTTTGCAGCCCAGCGCGTGCGCTGCAAATTCGGCCCAGTAGTGCTGCGGCTCGTTCTCCCCCATGATGGCCACCGTGGCACCGCGCTGCACGCCCATGTGGTGCAGCCCCAGGGCCAGCTCCAGCACCTGGCGTTCCACCGCCGCAAAGCTGTATTCGCGCCAGATGCCACGTTGCTTGTGGCGCTGGGACAACCGCTCGGGTGTGGCCTGCGCATGGCGCTGCAACAGCTGTGGCAGGGTTTCGATCTTGAGCATCATGGCCCGCCCTCCCCGAGATAGGCTTTCATGACAGCGGGATCGGCCTGAATTTCGCGAGGGGTGCCCTCGGCGATCTTGCGACCGAAGTCGAGCACCGCGATGCGGTCTGCGAGATCCATCACCACGCCCATGTCGTGCTCCACCAGCACGACCGGAATCCGCTTGGCCTCGCGCACGTCCAGGATGAAGCGCGCCAGGTCTTCCTTCTCTTCGGCGTTCATGCCGGCCATGGGCTCGTCCATCAACAGGATGCGAGGGTCCTGGGCCAGCGCCCGCCCCAGGTCCACGCGCTTGCGAAGGCCGTAGCCCAGGCTGCCCACCGGGGCGTGGCGAATCGCCTCGATCTCCAGGAACTCGATGATTTCCTCCACCACCTCCCGGTGGATCACCTCTTCGCGCCGGGCCGCGCCAAAGTAGAGGAACGACTGCGCCAGGTTCGTGCGCATGTGCATGTGGCGCCCCACCATCAGGTTCTCGACCACCGTCATGCCCGAGAAGATGTGCGTGCCCTGAAAGGTCCTGGCCAGGCCCTGGCCCGCGACCTCGTGCACCGCCATGTGGCGCACGCTTCGGCCCCCGAGCGTGATATCGCCCTTCCTGGGGCGGTAGAAGCCACTCAAGCAATTCATGAGCGAGGACTTCCCCGCGCCGTTCGGACCGATGATGGCCAGCAGCTCGTCCTTGCGCACATCGATGGACACATCGTTGAGCGCGACGATGCCACCGAACTGCAGCAACAGGTTCCGGGCCGAGAGCACCACATCGTGCGAATGGGCACTGGTGGTGGCCGTCATGAGGGCCGCCTCTTGCCGGGTGGGATCATGTCCATCGAGTCTCCTTGTTCAGACCATTGGGGGGTCTTGCGGTGGGGTTCTTTTCGGGCTGGCGCATCCGCCCCGGTCAGAGCCGGGCGCCACCATCGATGCTCAGCGTGGTGGCGTTCAGGTAGGCGTTCTCCACCACATGGCGGACCAGGGCAGAGAACTCCGGCGCCTGCCCCATGCGGTTCGGGAACAGGATGACTTTCTCGATGATGTTTTGCGCCACCTTGGTCGGCATGCCGGCCGACATGCCTGTCTCGAACAGCCCCGGCGCGAGCGCGACGACCCGCACTCCGTGCTGCGCCAGGTCTCGCGCCACGGGCAGGGTCAGGCCCATGACGGCCGCCTTGCTGGCGCTGTAGGCGGCCTGCCCCATCTGCCCTTGCCAGGCCGCCCCCGACGATGTGTTGACGATCACGCCGCGCTCGCCGTCCACATTGGGTTCGTTTTGAGCCATGGCCCGGGCAGCGTGCCGGATGACGTTGAAGGTGCCGGTGAGGTTGACACCGATCACGCGGTTCCAGAGATCCAGCGGAAACAGCTCGCCCTTGGACAAGGTCTTGCACGGGCCCAGAATGCCCGCGCAGTTCACGGCCACCTGCAAGGACCCGAACGTGCGGACCGCGAACGCCACGGCAGCCTCCACACTGGCGTCGTCGGCCACATCCACTTTCAGTGCGCGCACGTTGTCGCCCAAAGGCGCCATCTCGCGCACCAGGCGGTCTTCGTCCAGGTCGACCGCCACCACCTTGGCCCCCGCATCGACCAGGGCCTTGCAGGTCGCCAGACCCAGGCCCGAACCCGCGCCAGTCACCAGCGCCACCGTGTTCTTGATGTCCATGTTGCTTGCTTCTTTCGGTAGGGCGCTCAGCGCGCCAGGATGGTGATGCAGGCCACGGCTTCCTCGATGCCTTCGAGACCACCGCCGTTTTCGGCCAATGCGATGCGCGCGCCTTCCACTTGCCGCGCGCCGGCTTCGGCGCGCAGCTGGGTCACCAGCTCATGCACCTGCGCCAGGCCTGTCGCACCCACCGGGTGCCCCTTCGACTCCAGCCCACCCGATGGGTTGATGGGAATGCGCCCACCGATGCGGGTGTCGCCCCGTTCGGCGATCACGCCACCCTGGCCGAACTCGCAGAAGCCCAGGTTTTCGGACTGGATGATTTCGCCCATGGCGGTGGCGTCGTGGACTTCGGCCACGGAGATGTCGTCAGGCCCCACACCGGCCAGCTCGTAGGCCCGGCGCGCGGCCAGCGCCGTGCAATGGTTGGCGTGGTCGTCCTCGCTGCGGGGCGAGCCGCTTTGCACGAGGGTGGCCAGCACCCGGATCGCCCGGCGCGCGTCGAGGCCCAGCCGCTGGAGCGCGGACCGGTTGCACACGATGACCGCAGCCGCACCGTCCGACACCGGCGAACACATCGGCAAGGTCAGTGGGTAGGTGATGGGCGGCGCGGCCAGCACGTCGTCGATGCTGTAAGCCACCTGGTACTGCGACAGCGGGTTGTGCACCGAGTGCACGTGGTTCTTGGCAGAGACGGCCGCCAGCTGCCGCTGCGTGGTGCCGAACGTGCGCATGTGGGAACGCGCGAACGCCGCGTACACGTCCATGAACACGCTGTAGGGCCGGGGTGAAGTGGACCCCTCGGGCACCACCACATCGCGCCCGAGCTTCATCAGGTCGTCGCGAATCTCGGCCGCCCGCGAGAGATCCCAGGCGCTGTCAAAGACCGAGAACATCTTCTGCTTGTCCGTGGTGAACATCTTCTCCGCGCCAATGGCCAGCGCCACATCACTTGCACCTGACCGGACGTGGTTGCACGCCAGCACAAACGCGGAAGATCCGCTGGCGCAGGCGTTCTCGATGTTCACCACCGGGATGCGCCCGATTCCCATGGCGCGCAAGGCGATCTGCCCGCGGATCATGTGCTGGCCTTCCATATGACCTTGGGAGGTGTTGCTAAAGAAGGCGGCTTGCAGGTCCTCCTGCCGCATCCCCGCATCCACCAGTGCCGCCTCGGTCGCCTCGCGCGTCAGCTGCTTGATGTCTTTGTCCAGATGTCGGCCAAACGGGGTCATCCCCACACCAACGACATAGATGTCTTCCAACACATTTCTCCTTTAAGCGGGTCGAATGGAGGCGCCGCTTCGACGCCGATCTACTGTTTATAAAGTTGTTTTACTGTAAAGTAGAATTTTGACGAAAGGACTAGGGAAATCCCGATGCCTGATCAGGCGGCGGTGGCCCGATCCGTCAGCGCCAGAAAGCGCAATCCCCTCACGGTCTCGACATCGCCTTCCGGCGTGACGCGGTACAGGCCACGCGCCACGTTGTGAGGGTGTTTGGCCGCCTCGGTCATGTTCAGCACCGGTGCGTAGCAGGCGTCCGTCCCCTCCAGAAGCTGTGTCCAGTGGGCACTGGGCAGCGATGCGAACAGCGCCGTCATCCGCGCCTTCAGCGCCGGCCACGCCGATCGGTTCATCTGATCGGACAACACCACATCAGTCAGCCCGAGCCGCTGCAGCAGCAGTGCGTAGAACGGTGGCTCGATGGCCCCCACGGTGATGTAGCGGCCATCCGAGCAGAGGTACCGGTCGTAAAAGGGCGAGTCGTGGAACACACTGGGCACCCCCGGATCAAAACCACCTGCGGCGCTGATGATCTGCACCAGCGGAGACAGCATGGCCAACACATCCACGATGGCGCCATCCACCACACAGCCCTGCCCGCTCGACCTGGCCGCCAGCAAGCCGGAGACCATGCCCAACGCGAAACCCAGCGCGCCCGCCGCATCGCCCAGCACCGTGGGGGGCAGCATGGGCGGGTGACCAGGGCGCTGCGTCAACGCCATGAGGCCGGTGAGCGCCACATAGTTCATGTCGTGGCCGGCGGCCTGCGCCAGTGGCCCGTCCTGGCCCCAACCGGTCATGCGCCCGTACACCAGGCGCGGGTTCAGCGGCGCACAGGCGTCCGGCCCAAGACCCAGGCGCTCCATGACGCCGGGCCGGTTGCCCTCGATCAGCCCGTCACTCGCCGCAACGATCTCCAGCGCGTGGGCGCGGCCGTGGTCCTCTTTCAGGTTCAAGACCACGCGGCGCTTGCCGCGAGACAACAAACCATCCTCACGCGGCGTCATGTCCTTGGGCAATGCGCCCGGTCCCGGGCGCGCCACCAGCGTGACCTCCGCCCCGAGTTGCATGAGCAGCAAGCCGGCCAGAGGCCCCGGTCCGATGCCCTCGAACTCCACTACTTTAATCCCCTTCAACGGAGACCCCTGCAATGCCGCCTGCTGGTTCATTCTGCTCTTTCGGTTGTGTGATTTTTACTGTAAAGTAAAATTAACAACCCTGCAGTAATGGAAATCACCAAGGGCCGGAATGCCGGTTGAATCGCAGAATCCGATCATGAAAAAACAAGCCATGGAGAGAGAAACAATGCCACCCCCCGCCGTTGTCGTGGAAGTCCGCCAAGGGGCGATGTGGATCCGCCTGAATCGGCCGGAGGCCATGAACGCCCTCACACCGGAACTGCTCAGCGGCATTGATCAGGCCTTGAACGAGGCCGAGAAAACCCCCGAGGTGCGGGCGGTCGTTCTCACCGGCGCGGGCCGGGCCTTCTGCGCCGGGGCCGATCTCAAGTACGTTCGCGCACAATCGGACCCGGACGGCCCGCGTCGGTTTCTCGACTGTGTCCTGACCACGATGAATCGGCTGGACCGCTTTCCCAAGCCGGTGATCGCCGCGCTCAATGGGCTGGCCTTGGCGGGCGGCCTGGAGCTGGTCCTGTGCTGTGACCTGGTGCTGGCCGCTCGCGGCGCCAAGATCGGCGACGCCCACGCCAACTACGGTTTGCTGCCGGGCGGCGGAGGCTCGGTCCGCCTGCCTCGGGTCATCGGGCCCACGCGCGCCAAGTACCTGCTTTTCACCGGTGACTTTCTCACGGCCGAAGAGCTGGTGGAGGCCGGTCTGGTGAACCAGGTGGTGGAAGCCGGCGACCTGGAGGCTGCGACCCAGGTCCTGGTGGACAAGATCGCGACCAAGAGCCCGCTGGGCTTGAGGCGCATGAAGGCGCTGGTCGATGATGGCCTTCAACAGCCCATCGAGACGGCCTTGCGCCTGGAGCTGCTCACCTCGGAAGTGCACTCGCACAGCGCCGATCAGCGCGAAGGGCTGCTGGCATTCGAAGAGAAGCGCCCTCCCCGATTCACCGGCCAGTAGGCACAGGCCAGCCATGGAACACCCCATGCCACGGGATCGGCTCGCTGCACTGCGCGCGGCGCAGCAGCACGCCCACGACCGCGCACCCGCCATCCGCGACATCTACGAGCGTGCGCGCATGACGCCCCAGGACATCCGCAGCGCGGCCGACCTGGCGCGCCTGCCCGTCACGAGCAAGGATGCGCTGCTGGAGCGTCAACGCAAGGCGCCGCCCTTTGGCGGCTTCCTGGCCGCCGACGAAGCAGCGATCCGGCGCATCTTCGTGTCACCAGGCCCCATCTACGAACCGCAGCTGAACGACGACCAGGACGGTCACGGGTTTGCCCATTGTTTCCGGCAGGCAGGCATCGGTCCCCAGGACCGGGTACTGAACACCTGGTCGTACCACCTGGTGCCTGCGGGCATCCTGCTCGACCAGGGCATCGCGGCCACAGGCGCCACCGTGATCCCCTGTGGCCCGGGCGGCGCCGAGCAACAGGCCCAACTGATCCTGGAACTGGGCATCACCTGCATCTGCGCCTCCACCGCCTTCTTCGTCACACTGGTCCACACACTGGAGCAGCTGGGCCACGCGCTGCCGGCGGCCTGGAAACTCAAGTCGGCACTGCTCGGTGGGGAAATGGGTGACTGGATGGGCAAGCGGCGCGCGCTCGAGAGCCGCTACGGCATCAAGACCTTCTCGGCGTACGCCACCGGCGACTTCGGCCTCATCGGCCACGAAGAAGCCGGGCTGGAAGGCTACACCGTGCAACCGCACAGGCTGGTCCAGATCTGCGACCCGCAAACGGGCGTCCCATTGCCCTTGGGCGAGACCGGTGAGATCGTGGTCACCACCCTGGACCGCGGTTGGCCCCTTGTGCGCTTTGGCACGGGCGATGTGGCGAGTGGCTTGAGCACCACCGCCGATGGCTTCGTGGGCCGCATCGGCCTTCTCCAAGGCCGGGTCGGGCAGGCGGTGAAGATGCGGGAGATCTTCGTCTATCCGCGCAACGTGGACGAGGTGCTGATGCAGGTGCCACAGATCCAGCGTGCACAGTTGGTGGTCACGGCGCAAGCGCACCGCGAAACGATCACCCTGCGCGGCGTGCTGCACCCGGGCGTTGCGGCGCCTGCGGTCGAAATGCAGTTGCGGGAGGTCTTCAAGCAGCGCACGCGCCTCCGGCTGGACACCGTCGAATGGCTGGGCGTCGACGATCTGGCCACCGATGCCCCGGTGCTGGTCGATCGGAAGCACGCCTGAGCAAGGCCCGGCGGCGGCATCGGGCCGACGCAGGGTGTTCGCTCAAAGCGCTTCCAGGCGCTTCGCGGTGTCCCGCATGTGGACCAGGTACCGGTCCTTCATCTCCCGCACCGTCGTGAAACGCGGATTGACCGTGACGCTCAGGGCCAGCGGCTGGTGGAAGCCGGGTACGCTCACCGGAATGGCGATTCCCACCAGGTCCAGCTCGACCTCCTGGTTGACGGCGGCGAAACCGTCCTTGCGCACGGCCTTGAGGATCTCGCGCAGCTTCCTTTCGTCGGTCACGGTGTACGAGGTCAGCGGGCGGCGTTTGGTGGATCGGAAGTAGGCGTCCAGATCGGCAGCGGGCAGGCCGGCCAGCAGCACACGGCCCAGCGACGTGCAATAGGCGGGCAGCCGGCTGCCCATGCCAAGCGAGCGCTGCGTCAGGCGCCGGCTTTGCGAGCGCACGAGGTACACGACGTCGTGGTTGTTCAGGATCGCCAGGGCCGCGTTGGTGTGCACTGTGTCGCTCAAGGCATCCATCAGGGGCTGCGCCCGGTGGACCAGGTCGCTGGACGAGAAGAAGGCGTGCCCCAGGCTCAGCACGTCGGCGTCCAGCACGTAGCGCCGGCTCTCCCCCCGGACCATGCCCATCTGCTCCAGGGTGAAGATGCAGCGCCGCACCACCGCGCGGTCCAGCGCGGTCTTGGCCGCGATGTCCGACACGGACAATGGCGCATGTCGCTCGGAGAACGCCAGAAGCACCTGCATGCCACGCGCCAGCGAGAGCATGAAATCGGGGTCGCCCTTGCACAGCTCGGCGGCCTGCTGCACGCGGCCGAGGGCTGTGGTTCCGGGGTCGCTGGGGCGGGTGGGCATGGCGGGCGATATTCGCACAAAAGCTGAACCAGCGGTCGGCCACGCGCCCGGGACGCGCAGAAGAATCGGGCCTCCACAACAAAGGAACGAGACATGAACGAGACATTGACCTCCTCCGGCGGCCCTCGGCGGCGCGTGCTTCAGGCCGCAGTGGCCACCTGCGCCGCAGGCGCGCTGGCCTGGCCGCTGGGCGCCCTGGCGCAAGGCGCCGATGCGGCCGCCACGGCCTGGCCCGAGCGGCCGGTCACCTTCGTGCTGGGTTATGCCGCGGGCGGCATCAACGACGTGATCGCCCGCAAGCTCGCGGCCGAGCTCTCGCCGGTGCTGGGCGTGCCGGTGGTCGTCGAGAACCGCGCCGGCGCCAACGGCTCGATCGCCGCCGGCCAGGTGGCGCGGTCACGCGCCGATGGCTACACGGTGATGTTCGGGGCCATCGGCCAGGTCAGCGTCAACCCCTTCCTGTTGAAGAAAATGCCCTACGCGCCGGGTGACCTGATTCCCGTGGCCAAAGTGGCCGATGGCGCCAACGTGCTGGTGATCAACGCGGAGAAGGTCAAGGCCTATCCCAACGTGGCGCGCCTGGTGGAAGAGGCCAAGCTGCGCCCCGGCCGGCTCAACTACGGGTCTTTCGGCCCGGGCTCGTCCTCGCACCTGTCGGCCGAGCTGTTCGCCAAGGCGGCCGGCATCAAGGTGACGCACGTGCCTTACAAAGGCAGCGCGCCGGCCATGATCGATCTGCTGGCCGGCAACCTGGACTTCATGTTCGACAGCATCAACACCGCCCTGCCGCACATCAAGGCCGGCAAGATCATTCCGCTGGCGGTGACCAAAGCCGAGCGCTCCATCGCGCTGCCCAAGGTCCCGACCCTGGTGGAGAGCGGCCTGCCCGACGTCACCGTGGCCTCGTGGTTCGGCGTGCACGTGCCCAAGGGCACGCCGCCGGAGATCGTGAACAAGCTGAACGCCGCCATCCGCACGGTGCAGGCCAAGCCGGACTTCATCGAGCACTTCAGGCAGCAGAACATCGACATCACGCCGAGCACGCCCAAGGAGTACGGCGACTTCGTCGCCGCCGAGGACCGCCGCTGGGGCGGCCTGATCAAGGAACTGGGCATCCAGATCGACTGAGCGCCATGTTCCATACCGTAGACAGAATCCTGGTGGCGGTCCGCTCGCTCGACGAGGCCGAACAGAACTACACCGATGTGCTCGGCGCCTGCGTGGCCGGGGCGTTCGAGAGCGACTTCCTCAACGCGCGGGTCCGCCGCATGGCGATCGGCGGCTCCGAGGTGGAGCTGTGCGAACCCCGGGGCGATGGGCCCGTGCGGACGCACCTCGACCGTTTCGGCGAGGGCCTGCTGCGGGGCGGGGTGACGGCCGTCGACCTCGCCGCCTGCGAACAGCATCTGAAGGCGAACGCGGTGCGCTTCACGCGCGCCGACGACCGCCTGTACCTCGACAGCGCCGACCTGCACGGACTGCCGCTGACGGTGTCCGCCCACGCCCAGCCCGCCCGGCCGCGCGCGCCCGGGCCGATCGAGTTCCTGTACGAACTCACCATGGTGCTGCGCTCGCCGTGGCAGGCCGTGGCGGCGCGCTACACCGCCGCGCTGGGGCTGCAGGCCGATCGCATGGTGGGCATCAGCTTTCCGCGCTTCGGCTACGACGGCACGCTGATGCTGTTCGATCCCGACCGGCTGGATCGCATCGAACTCTCCGAGGCGCACGACCCCGCTTTCGCCATGGGCCGGTTCTCGGCCAAGCGCGGAGACGACCTGTACATGTGCTACGTGCAGACCGACGACCTTCAGGCCGTGATCGACCGCCTGGATCGGCGCGGCTGCCGCTGGACGCGGCGCACCCAGACGCCGCAGGAACGCGATGGCCTGTGGATCCACCCCAGCGCGCTCAACGGCGTGCTGATGGGCGTGTCCCGGCACTCGCTGGCCTGGCAGTGGTCGGGCCGACCCGAGCGGGTGCAGCCGCTGGCGGAGGTGTCGGCATGACGACGCACGTCTACGACCGCCAGTACATCGACGGCGCCTGGAGCGCGAGCCAGGGCACGGACTTCATCGACGTGCATGCACCGAACTCGGGGCAGCTGGCCGCGCGCGTGAACGGCGGCCACGAAGGTGACGTGGAGCGCGCCGTCCAGGCGGCCCGGCGCGCCTTCGACGGCTGGAGCGAACGGCCGCTGGCGCAGCGGGTGCAGGGGCTGCAGCGCTGGCAGGCCGCGCTGACCGAGCGCCAAAGCGCGCTGGCCCAGGCCATCGCGCAGGAGGTGGGCACGCCGCTCAAGATCTCGCAGATCGTGCAGGTGGACGCGCCGATCCGCAACATCACGAACTTCATCGACTGCGCCCTGGCCTTGCGCTGGTCCTCGCCGCTGGCGCACTCCGAACTGGTGCGCGAACCGTACGGCGTGGTGGCCTGCATCACGCCGTGGAACTTCCCGCTGCACCAGATCGTGCTCAAGCTCGTGCCCGCCCTGCTCGCGGGCAACACGGTGGTGCTCAAGCCCAGCGAACTCACGCCCCAGACCACGCAGCTGGTCTGCGAGGCCCTGCACGACGCCGGCCTGCCCGACGGCGTGGTCAACGTGGTGAACGGCCTGGGCACGGTGGTGGGCGCGCCCCTGGCCGCCAGTGCGTTCGTGGACATGGTCAGCTTCACCGGCTCCACCGCGGCCGGCCGCGCGGTCACCGCACTGGCGGCCCAGACCATCAAGAAGGTGGCGACCGAGCTGGGCGGGAAATCGCCCACGGTGGTGCTGCCCGGCGCCGACCTGCCGCGTGCCATCAAGGCCTCGGTGGCCTCGTGCATGTTGAACAACGGCCAGACCTGCAGCGCCCTGACCCGCTTGCTGGTGCCCCAGGCCCAGCGCGACGAGGTGCAGGCGCTGATCCAGCAGGAGCTCGCCAGGCTGACCGTGGGCGCGAGCATGGACGCGGCTTCGCGCATCGGACCGCTGATTTCGCGGCGGCAGATGCAGGGCGTGAACGCGCTGGTGGACGAGGGGGTGGCCCAGGGCGCACAGGCCATCCACACGCCCGCGACCCTGCCGTCGGACGGCTTTTTCGTGGCACCGCAGGCCTACTGGGTCACGCCGGCCAACCCGCTGTTCCGCCAGGAGGTGTTCGGCCCGGTGCTCAGCGTGAGCACCTACGGGGACGAAGCCGAGGCCGTGCGGCTGGCCAACGACACGGTGTACGGCCTGGCCGCCGCCGTCTGGGGCGAGCCGGCTGCGGCCCGCGAAGTGGCCGGCCGCATCCGCGCCGGACAGGTCGACATCAACGGCGCGCGCTTCAACCCGCTCGCGCCCTTCGGTGGCTACAAACAAAGCGGCGTGGGCCGCGAGGCGGGCCTGTTCGGCCTGGAGGAATTCATGCAGATCAAGTCCATTCAGATGAACCCGCCCGTGGCGCAGGGGGCGGCATGAGCGCCACACAGGCCGAAGGCACGCCAGTGAACGCGCAAGCCCTGGGCAACGTGCGCGTGCTCGACCTCACCCGCATCCTCGCCGGGCCCTGGTGCACGCAGACCCTGGCGGACATGGGGGCCGACGTCATCAAGATCGAGCACCCCACGCGCGGCGACGACACGCGCCAATGGGGCCCGCCCTACTTCCGCACCACCGACGGCCGCGAGGCGCACGACGCCACCTACTTCGCCTCGACCAACCGCAACAAGCGCTCGGTGGGCATCGACATCGCGTCGCCCGAGGGCGCCGAGCTCGTGCGCTCGATGGCGGCGCGGTGCGACGTGTTCATCGAGAACTTCAAGGTGGGTGACCTGGCCCGGTACGGCCTGGACTACGAGAGCATCCGCCGCGTCAACCCCGGCATCGTCTACTGCTCCATCACGGGCTACGGCCAGACCGGCCCCTACGCCGACCGCCCTGGCTACGACTTCGTCTTCCAGGCCGAAGGCGGGCTGATGAGCATCACCGGCGAGCGCGACGACCTGCCCGGCGGCGGGCCGCAGAAGGTGGGCATCGCGATGGCCGACCTCACCACCGGGCTGTACGCGTCCATCGCGGTGCTGGCCGCGCTCAACCACCGCCACGCGACCGGCGAAGGGCAGTACATCGACCTCGCCCTGCTGGACTGCGTGACCGCGCTGGCCTCCAACCAGGGTGCGTTCCACCTGGTCAACGACCTGGACCCGCGCCGCTGGGGCAACGCGCACCCGGCGCTGGTGCCCTACCAGGTGTTCGACACGGCCGACGGCCAGATCGTCGTGGCGGTGGGCAACGACGCCCAATGGGGCCGGTTCTGCCAGGCCGTGGACAGCACCACCCTGGCGGCCGACCCGAGGTTCGCCCGCATGTCCGGCCGCATCCGGCACCGCGAGACCCTGCTGCCCGAGCTGCAGGCGCTGATCGGACGGCAACCGTGCGCGCACTGGCTGGAGGCGTTCGCGCGCTGCGACATTCCGCATGGGCGCATCAACAGCTACCGCGAGACCTTCCAGCATCCCCAGATCGTCCACCGCCAGATGGCCGTGGAGGTGGGCAGCGACGACGGCGAAGGTTTCGTGCGCGGCATCGCCAACCCCATCAAGTTCAGCGCCACGCCCATCCGGTACCCGCGCGCCCCGAGCGCGCTGGGTCGCCACACGGCCGAGGTGCTCACGGACGTCATGGGCCTGGACGCGGCAGCGATCGACGGCCTGCGGCAGCGTGGCATCGTCACCTGCCACGAAGCCGACCCGGTGGGGGCGCCATGATCCGCTCGCACAACCACCAGGGCGTGCTGGAGATCTGCCTGGACCGGCCGGACAAGCGCAACGCCCTCAGCCACGCGATGTACGACCGGCTGGGTGAGCTGATCGAGCAGGCCAGTGCCGATGGCGCGTGCGCGGTCGTCATCCTGCACGGCGCGGGCGGCATGTTCACGGCGGGCGCGGACATCCAGGACTTCCAGACCCGGCGCGGCCACGAAGACTCGCCCGCCGTGCGCTTTCTGCGCAAGCTCGCCCGCACCGACGTGCCGGTGATCGCCGCCGTCGAAGGTTTCGCCATCGGCATCGGGGCCACCTTGCTGCAGCACGTGGACTTTGTCTACGCCACGCCGCAGACGCGCTTTCGCATGCCGTTCGTGGCCCTGGGCCTGTGCCCGGAAGCCGGCTCCAGCCTTCTGCTCGAACGGCTCGTGGGCGCGCGGCGGGCGCGCGAATGGCTGTTGCAGTGCAAGCCCTTCACCGGGCAGGAAGCGCATGCCGCAGGCTTCGTCACCGCGCTGGCCGAACCCGGCCAGGTGCTGGCCACCGCCCGGGCCACCGCAGCGGACCTGGCCCAGCTGCCCAGGGCCTCGCTGCGCACCGGCAAGGCGCTGCTGCGCCGAAGCCACGAGGCCGAATTGATGGGCGCGCTCGATGCCGAGGTCCGCGCGTTCGCCGACCTGCTCAACACGGAAGACACGCAGCGCATCTTCAAGGCTTTTCTCGAGAAGACCCGATGACGCCACCCGACGCGCTGATCGACGTGCGCTCCGTGGGCCGGGTCCGGGTCATCACCTTGAATCGGTCCCACAAGCGCAACGCGATGAACGCGGCCATGGTGGACCAGCTGCACGCCGCGTGGAAGGCCTTCTCGGCCTCGCGTGACCGCGTCGCGGTGCTGCGCGCCGAGGGGCCGGTGTTCACCGCCGGCCTCGACACCTCGGACGCCCCGGCGGACTTCTGGCGCGCGATCCCCGACCTGCCCTTTCCACTGGGCAAACCCGTGATCGCCGCGGTCCAGGGACCGGTGATCGCGGCGGGCGTGTCGATGGTGGCGTTCTGCGACCTGTGCGTGGCGTCCAGCGAGGCCAGCTTCATCTACCCCGAAGCGCAACTGGGCACGGCGGCGGGCCTGATCACCTCGCTGCTGCCGCGCCTGCCGCACAAGGTGGCGATGGAGCTGATGCTGCTGGGCCGACCCGTGGGCGCGCTGCGCGCGCACGAGGTCGGCCTGGTCAACCGCCTGTGCGCCCCCGGCGAAGAGACCATGGTGGCAATGGAGATGGCGCACCACCTGGCCGATGCCTCGCCGAGCGTGTTGCGCTTTCTCAAGCAGACCGCGCGCGAGGCGCTGGCCAAGGCACCAGTGGAAGCGATGGTCATGACCCAGTACCAGGCCCGTCTGGTGGCCGACAGCGCGGACGCGGCGGAAGGGGTGGCCGCGCGGCGCGCGCGGCGCGCGCCGCGCTTCACCGGGGCGTGAGAGGCCCCGCGCCCGATCCGGCCGCGTTGTCGAGCATGCGGCTGAGGAAGGACTGGAGCTGCTGCCACTCTTCCCTGGAGAAACCTGCCAAGCGCGCATTGAGCACCTCGCACAGGACGAACGGGATCCCGGCCGCCGCGGCGCGGCCTTGTGGCGTGAGCGCCAGATCGACCACCCGCCGGTCCTGGGCGGAGCGGGTGCGGCGCACCAGCCCTTTGCGTTCGAGCCGGTCCAGCGTGCGGGTCATGGCGCCCGCATCCATCAGGCACGCGGCCGCCAGTTCGGCCACGGTGCGACCCTGGCCCAGGTGCAGCTTGTAGATCGGCATCCACTGCGCGTGCGTCAGGCCCTGGGACGCCAGCAAGGCATCGATGTCGTGACCGAGGCCGTTGACGATGCGCTTCATCAGATAGCCCACGTTCTGGTCCGCGGGAAGCGCATCGGGCCGGTAGAAAGCGGCGGGTGGGGGCATGGGTGCGGCCTAGCGGTTCATGACAAGGGGCATGTGCACCTCGACGAAATCGCCCCGGAAGATGCCCAGCGATTCGTAGACCAGCACACCATCGATGTCGGTCGCGGACCGGGCCACCGTCAGCACCGGCGCCCCCGGCTCCAGCACCAGGCACTCCGCGGTCCGCAGGTCCGCGACCGCCGCGCGCACGGTCTGCTGCGCCGAGGCGATCCCGCCGGCCAGGTGCTCGTTCAGCACGACCATGGGCAGGGGTTTGGCGAACCGCAGGTGCCCGATGGATTCATAGGCTCGGGCTTCGATGTAGGTCGTTCCGATGCCGTATGGCACCTTGTGCCGCAGCATGCGGCGGCGCAGGAAGCGGTAGGCGGGTGCCACGGCGCCGATGGGGTGGGCCGGTGAAGGGGGGCGGTCGGCCATGCCGTCCTCGAGCACGTCGAATTCGATGTCGGGCACGGTGGACAGCAGCTCGTCCCAGGTAGGCGGCACCCGGTAGAACACCTTGGAGGCTGGCTTCTCCACCACGAAGGTGCCCCGGCCCTGCTGCCGCTGGATGAGGCCCTCGGCCTCCAGCAGGCCCAGCGCGTGCCGCAGGGTCACGCGCGCCACGTGGAACTCCGCCATGAGTTCCTCGAGCGCGGGAATGCGCTCGTGCACGGTCCACTCGCCGCTTTCGATGCGTTGGCGGAACAGCGCGTACAGCTGCGCGTACATCGGCGGGCCGCCGGTGCGGGGCGCGAAGGACCGCAGATCGAGCATCAGCGCGCCAGGGCGATCACGTCCAGCGCGAACAGCGCGCCGCCGCCGGGCGAGGCATTCGGGTCGGCCACGCCCACGGCGGTGCGCGCCGGGGGGTCGGCCGGGAAGGCCTCCACCCAGGCCTGGTGGAAGGCGTCGCGGTGGCGCAGGTCGCCCAGGTAAAGCGTGACCTTCACCACGTCGGCCAGCGTGCCGCCCGAGGCCTTGAGCACCTCCGACAGGTTTTTCAGCGCCAGGCGCGCCTGCTCCAGAGGATCGGCGGGAAACCGGCCCGTGCCGGGTTCCCGGCCCCGGACCACCGACAGGAACAGGAAACCGCCGGCGCGCACGCCGGGCACCATGCCCGCCATGCGCTCGGGCGCGGCATCGGATTGGGGCATGGTGGTCCTATCCATGCAGAAAGTCCCTGATGAGCCGGGCCGAGGCATCGGGCGCGTCGGTCTGCACCTGGTGGCCGGCGCCCTCCACCCATTCGATGCGCGCGGCGGGCAGCAGGTCCGCCAGGGCCTGGCCCGTCTCGGGCAGCGCGAAGGTGTCGGCCTTGCCCCAGAGGATCAGGGTCGGGATGCGCTCGGTGAGGATGGGCAGGGCGCGCTGCCATTGGGTCTGCAGCGACAGCACCGGGTCGTTGCGCACGTGCTCGATGCCCGCGGCCATGCGACGGAAGGCGTCCAGCGCGCCCGGCCGGGTGGCGGCGGCCTGGCGGTCATCGATCAGCTTGTCCGTGATGCGCGACGTGTCGATGATGAGCGCCTCCAGCAGCGCCTTCATGCCTTCGCGCGTGCCGTCGTAGCCCATGAGGGCTTTCATCGCGGCGTTGGGCGCCTGCTTGATGCCCATGGACCCGGCGATGGTGAGTGAGGAGACGATGACCAGTTTCTTCACGCGGTCGGGGTGCAGCATCGCGTAATAGACCCCGGCCCAGGCCCCCTGCGAATTGCCGATGAGGCTGCAGCGGTCGATCGCCAGCGCGTCGATGAAGTCGGCGGTGTGCCGGGCCCGGCTGATCAGGCCATAGGGCGTGGGCGCGTGCACGTCGGTCAGGCCGAAGCCGCCGATCGAGTCGGGCGCCAGCACATGGAAATCGTTGCCAAGCAGGGGCAGCACCGGGCCCATGCCGGAGGCGCCGGAAGAGCCGGCTCCGCCGCCGTGCAGGGCGAGCACCTTGTGCTCGCCGTCGCCGGCTTCGGCGTAATGGGTTCGCACGCCCTGGGCGACGACCCAACGGGAACGCACTGGGTTGGAGTTCATGAAGGGATTCCTTTCTATGGGTTTACGGTTTCAGCCCACGCCTGGCGTACTCGGCCACGTAGCGCACGCCCACGGTGCCAGCGAAGTTGCGGACCAGCAGTGGGTGGACGCCCCACTGGTAGAGGGTGGCGACGTCCTTGGCGAAGATCGCGGCCTTTTCTTCCGCCGTGAGTTCGTAGCCCTGGAACGTGGCTTCGGGGTTGTCGCGCAGCGCGCTCTGCAGCGCGGCGCTCTTGTCGAAATCGAACAGGAAGCGTTCGAGCGCGTGCCGGTTCATGCCTGCATCTCCAGCACGCCGATGCCCGTGCTCCAGGCCCGGACCGGTTCGTAGGCCAAGGACCTTGCCGCGCGCGCGCCGAAGGCCCCGGCCGCGACCAGCCAGTTGCGGATCTCCGCCGCGCCGTTGCCGGCCGTGCGGATGACCTCGTCCGAGTCCCAGCGCGCGATGGCCTCGAAACGCCCCTGCGTGAAGTCGTCGAGGAACTGCCGGTCGAAGGCCTCGTTGATCGTGCCGGTCTGCGGCGTGCCCACCCAGTGGCTGATGCCGCCCGTGCCCACGATCGCGACGCGCTCCACCACGCGCTGCGCGCGCAGGGCCTGGCCAAGCGCCTTGCCCAGTTCAAGGCATCGCTGGTGGGTGGGCAGCGGTGACACGGTGCAGTTCACGTAGAGGGGGAGCACCGGCATCGAAAGGCGCTTGAACATCAGCTGCAGGGGGCAGGCGAAGGCGTGGTCCAGCGGCATGCCCCGGGCGCTGGCCACATCGAAGCCGCCCTGCACCAGCGAGGCGTGAACGGCCTCGCCCAGCCCGTCGATGCCATCGAAGTCCCGCTGCGGCACACCGAACTCCCCGTGGCCGCGGAACTTCGTGCCGGTGCCGAGGGAGAACACCGGCAGGTTGGCGTAGTCGAAGGTGAGGAAGTGGTCGGTCGCGACCGTCACCAGCACCTGGGCGCCGGAGCGGTGCAGCGACTCGGCCAGTTCGTCGAAGGCCGCGAACACGCGTCCGACGCGCTCGCCCTCGCCATCGCCCGCCTTGGGCGCGCGCATCATCGCCCCGGTGTGCGAGCAGACGCCGCCCCACACGATGGAGGCGGTCATTTCGGTGCCTCCAGATGTCCCCGGAAGAAGGCGACCATGCGCCCGTAGGTCAGCTTCGCCGCTTCGGGTGAGTAACGGTCCAGCGTGTCGTCCATGTAGGCGTGGCGCGCGCCCGGGTACAGGTGGAAGTCAACAGGCACCGGGGCCTGGGCTTCCAGCGCGGCCTTCAAGGCCTGCGCCTGGTCCAGCGGGATCGCCTCGTCCGCCTCGCCGAAGTGCAGCTGCATGGGCGCGGCGATCTTGGGTGCCAGCCCGATGCGCGAACGGGCCTGGCCATCCGGCGTGTACGCGGCCGGGATGACCGGCAGCGCGTAGAGCACGACCGAACAGGCCAGGTCCCGGGTCTGGGCCGCCCAGGCGAGCACCGTGCCCCCGCCCAGGCAGTAGCCGACGGCACCGATCGCCTTCGGGTCCACCCGGGGCTGGGTTCGCAGCCACGCGAGCGCGGCCTGGCAATCGGGCACCACCGTCTCGTCCCTGGCCGCGATGAAGGCCTTGCTGCGGCGCTCTTCCGCTGTGGTGTGGTCCTGCGGCGGGCGGCCGCCGATGCGGCTGTACGGGTCCACCGTCAGCACGATGAAGCCCTCGGCGGCCAGGCGCCGCGTCTCGGCCTGCCGGTGCTCGGTCACGCCCAGGTTTTCGGGCGCGCAGACGATGGCCCCCACGACCTCGGTGCCCGGGGGCTCGGCGAGGTAGGCGCGGACCTGGTCCGCGCCGCTCGGGAACGTGATCCAGCGCGCGTTCATGCGGCCACCTCGATGTCGAACAGGCAGGCTTCCCCTTTGCGGCGCACTTCCACGTCGAGCAGTTGCGCGCAATGCGGGCAGGCGTGCTCCACCACTTCGAGGTCCTGGTGCACCTTCACGCGCGGGCCCAGGTCGGCGGGCTGCGCCACGTGCTGGCGCGCGTAGTCCTTCCAGTTCTCGCCCGCCGGCGCGACCGCCGTGTCGCAGGCTTCGCAGACGAAGTAGGCACCGTCGGCCCCGCGCTGCAAACGGGCCACGTCGCCGACGATGGCTTTGACGCCGTCGCGCTTGTCGAAGCGGAGTTTGCCGGGCAGCGCGCGCGCCGCCGTCCACTGCAGACGCGACGCGCGGATGTGGCGACGTCGCTCTTCGGTCGCCGCCGCGTCGAGGCGCCCGTCCGTCACCACCACGCCGAAGATGGTCTTGGCCACCGCCTCGGAGAACACGCCCTGGGCCACATCGTCGGCCACCCGCGCCGGCTCGCGGCGCAGCGGGTCGCCCCAGCCTCCACCAGCGGTGGGGTTGCACTCGTAGACGTCGTTGCGCTCGAAAGGGAACTCCGGTGGCTTGGCGGTGAACACGGTCTCGTCGCCCTCGATGCCGTCCAGGCGGTCCGGGAAGATGCCGTCCTGCATCAGCGCGCGGATGTTCGAATGCCGCAGCAGCCGGCGGTGGTTGCAGCCGCTGGGATAACCACCGAAGAGGCCGCGCGAGGTGGGCGACTCGTAGCCATGGCAGGCCACCAGCGACTCGACCTCGTCGACCCCGTGCAGCACGAAGGCCGCGCCGGCCGCCTGGCCGCCGACCGAGGCGCCCGCGCCGGAACTGTCGGTGATGATGCGGCGGTACAGGTAGAGCACCGGCAGCTTCAGCTCGGTGGCCTCCACGTTGGGGGCCTTGCCGGCCGTGATGTTGCGTTGCCCCGAGACGCTGATGCCGTCGCGGTGCGCATAGGCGCCGCCGCCGGAGAGCATCACTTCGAGGATGGGCGCCGTCGCGGGCTCGCCGTACTGGTTCTGCCCGTGGATGTGGAACAGGTCCGGGCCGCTGGCCGGTGCGGCCTGGGCTTCGCGAAGGTAATCCGGGTGGCTGGCCATCAGCTTGGACATCACTTCAGTGGTCGTGACCTCGATCAGCCACATCGCGCCCAGCGGGCCCTGGCTGCAGGGCGCCGGGAACTTGCAGGAGACGATGGAGCCCTCGGTGGACAGCACCTCCAGCGGGCGCAGCAGGCCGTCGTTCCAGGGCAGGTCGTAGGCGATGATGGGCAGGATGCCCGCGTAGATGCCGGCCAGCAGGCCGGTGCGCGTGGCGTTCACGAAACCGGGCGCCTGGGCGTCCGAGCCGGTGTAGTCGAAGACGATCTTCTCGCCCTGCTTGCGCAGTTCGACGTGGATCTTGTAGATCTTGTTCTCGAAGCCGTCGTGGTCCAGGAAGGCCTGCGCGCGGAAGACCCCATCGGGCAACTCGAGCAGGCGCTTGCGCATCTTCGATTCGGAGAGGTCCATCATGCCGTCCATCACGGTAAGCACGGTTTCCACGCCGTACTTGCGCACGGTGTCGAGCAGGCTCTTGATGCCGATGTGGTTGGCTGCCATCAGGCCTTTGAGGTCCAGGCTGATGTTGGTCGGCAGGCGCGACATGCCGGTGATGAAGTTCAGCACATCGCTGCGCAGCTCGCCCCGGTCCACCAGTTTCACCGGCGGGATCAGCATGCCTTCCTGGCGAATGTCCTTGGCCATGGAGGCGAAGCTGCCGGGCACCATGCCGCCCACGTCCAGCTGGTGGGCGCAAGCCCCGGTCCAGCCGATGCGGCGGCCCTCCACGAAGATCGGGGCCAGGATCCCGATGTCCGGGCAGTGCAGCGCGCCCTTGTGCGGGTGGTTCACGATGAACATGTCGCCCTCGTGGATGCCCACGGTCTGTTCGCAGTCTTCGATGACGTGCTTGACCATCAGCGAGAGCGAGGCGGCGTGGAAGGTCACCGTCTTGCCCATGGTGACGACCTCGCCAAACGCGCGGTAGAGGCCGGTGTTGAAGTCGGTTGCCTCGTTCACGAGGGCTGAGCCCGACACGGAGGCCAGCGTGCTCGCCTGTTCGTCGGTGATCGACAGGAGTCGGTGGCGGATCACCTCGAAGGTGACGGCGTCGACGTCTTTCTTTTGGTACTCGAATACGTTGCTCATGGTGCCTCTCGCTTCAGTGGCTGGGTTGAATGCGGATCAGGAAATTGCCGTAGGGCTCCATCTCGGCGACCTGGCCCGGGCCGACGACGATGGTGGTGTCCGGCCGCTCGACGATGGCGGGGCCAGCGATCGCGTGGCCGGGGCCCACGTCCTCGCTGCGGTAGATGTCGGCGTCCACGAAGTCGGTGCCGAAGAAGTACACCTGGCGCCGGCCACAGGGCTTGTTGGAGCGGCCCGTCCCGTCCACGTGGCGCGGCGTCGGGCGGATGACCGGCGAGGTGGCTTCGACGCGCACCACGGTGAATTCCACGCCCGAGATGCGCAGCGCGGTGTTCTTGCCGTAGATGCGCTCGTACTCGGCCTCGAAGGTGTCGACCAGCGCGTCGACGTCCTTGGCCTGCAGCACGCCGGCCGGGGCCGGGATGCCGATCTCGTGCACCTGCTGGCGAAAGCGCATGCCGATGTAGCGGTGGATGGACACACCTTCGCCGAGCGCGTCTCTCGCGCGGGTTTCGATCTGGTCGAAGCCCCGGTTGAGCACGGCAGGGTCCACGTGGTCTGAGGCCTTCTTGAAGCGCGCCGGCGCGTGTTGCCCGATGGCCAGGGAGAAGGAGCGGTGGCGGTCGCCCGTGACAGTGCCGAAGGCGGAGTGCGCCGGGCCCGTGCTCGGAACCACCACCGTGCCGATACCGGCGACCTCGGCGTACTGGTGCGCGTGCGTGGCGCCCGCGCCGCCATAGGCCATGAGCACGAAATCGCGCGGGTCGTAGCCGGCGCGCAGGGTCACGCGGCGCAGCAGGTCGGCCATCTGGTTGTTGGCCACTTCGCGGATGCCGGCCGCGGCCTGCGCCACCGTCAGCCCCAGCGGCTCGGCGACGTGCTTGCGCACCGCCTCATGCGCGGCAGCCACGTCCAGCTTCATGCGGCCACCCAGGAAGTACTTCGCGTCGATGATGCCCAGCACCACGTCCGCGTCGGTGATGGTGGGCTCCACGCCGCCGCGGCCGTAGCAGGCCGGCCCCGGGGTCGAGCCCGCGCTCTCGGGGCCGACATGCAGGTGGCCGTCGACCACCCGCGCGATCGAGCCGCCGCCAGCGCCGATGGCCGTGACCTTGATCGAAGGCAGCGCCACGTGGAAGCGCCCGACCTCGCGCACGGTTTCCAGCAGCGGCTGCCCGTTCACGATCAGGCCCACGTCGAAGCTGGTGCCGCCCATGTCGGCCGTCAGCACGTTGGGGTAGCCCAGCAGTTCGCCGAGCTTCTGCGACGCGAGCACGCCACCGGCCGGGCCCGAGGTCATGAGGTTGGCGGCTTGGAACGCGGCCTCCGAGGCGGGCAGCACGCCGCCGCCGGACTCCATGATGGAGATCGGGCCGTTGAAGCCGAACTTGCGGATCGAGGCTTCGAGGCCGTTGATGTAGCGGTGGATCACCGGGCCCAGGTAGGCGTTGATCGCCGTCGTCGAGGTGCGCTCGTACTCGCCGATGATGGGCACCAGGCTGGAGGACGCGGTGACGAACATGCCCGGGGCCTCTTCTTCCACCAGGGCCACCAGGCGCTGCTCGTGCGCGGGATTGCGGAAGGACCAGAGCAAGCTGATCGCGATCGCCTCCACGCCCTTGGCGATCAGCGCGCGGATCGACTGGCGGGCCGCCGCCTCGTCGAGCGCCACGATCACGCCGCCCTTGTAGTCGACGCGCTCCACGATGCCCTCGATGAGGTCGCTCGGGATGATGGGCGTGGGGACGTGGCGCTTGGAGAAGTGGGAGATCTCGTGCGAAGGCAGGCCGATCCAGCCGCCCATCGCGCGCTGGATGCGCAGGGTGTCCTCGAAGCCCCGGGTGGCCAGCAGGCCGGTGCGCGCGCCCTTGCGCTCGATGAAGGCGTTGGTCGCGGCCGTCGTCCCATGGGCGAAGTAGCCGAGCTGCTCGATCAGCTGGTCCAGGCTGATGCCGTCGGCCTCGGCCGCGAGCCGCATGGCGTCGATGACGCCTTGCGTGCGGTCGTCCGGGGTGGTCAGCGCCTTGAAGATGCGCACGTCGCCTTCGTCAGAAAGGTAGACAAGGTCGGTGAAGGTGCCGCCGATGTCGGTCCCGATGTAGTTCACGGAATGGTTTCTCCAGATGGGCCGCGGGGTGGCGCGGCAGGGGTCAGTGAATGAATTCGCGATGCGTATTTGAACAGATCAAAAGGATAGACAATAGAACGTTTAGATGTTTATCTGTCAGGGTTTTCCCGAGGCCTTGGGCGTGGGCGAAAAAAAGGGGGCCTGACGGCCCCCTCGATGCGCGCCCCTCTGGGATCAGGCGGCTGCCGCCTGCCCTTGTTTCAGCAGGTCCAGCGCCACGTCGACGATCATGTCTTCCTGCCCCCCGACCATGCGGCGACGGCCGAGCTCGACCAGGATGTCCACCGTCTTCAGGCCGTACTTCGCGGCCGCCGTTTCCGAGTGCCGCAGGAAGCTGCTGTACACGCCGGCGTAGCCCAGCGCGAGCGTTTCGCGGTCCACCCGCACCGGGCGGTCCTGCAGCGGGCGCACGATGTCGTCGGCCGCGTCCATCAGCTTGTACAGGTCGGTGCCGTGGTGCCAGCCCAGGCGCTCTGCGGCGGCGACGAACACCTCCAGCGGCGCGTTGCCCGCGCCCGCCCCCATGCCGGCCAGGCTGGCATCGACACGGTCGCAGCCCTCCTCCACCGCCACGATGCTGTTGGCCACGCCCAGGCTCAGGTTGTGGTGCGCGTGCATGCCGGTCTGGGTTTCGGGCTTCAAGGTGTCCTTGAACGCGCGGAAGCGGTCGCGCACGTCGTTCATGCCCAAGGCGCCACCGGAGTCCACCACGTAGCAGCAGGTCGCGCCGTAGCTCTCCATCAGCCTGGCCTGCTGCGCCAAGCCCTGCGGCGTCTGCATGTGGCTCATCATCAGAAAGCCGACCGCTTCCATACCGAGGTGGCGGGCATATTCGATGTGCTGCCTGCTGACGTCGGCCTCGGTGCAGTGCGTGGCCACTCGCACGATGCGCGCGCCCGCGTCGTAGGCCGCCTTCAGGTCGTGCACGGTGCCGATGCCGGGCAGCAGCAAGGTGGCGATCTTCGCGTGCTTGACCACACTGGCCACGGCCTCGATCCACTCCAGGTCGGTGTGCGCGCCGAAGCCGTAGTTGAAGCTGCCGCCCTGCAGGCCGTCGCCGTGCGCGACTTCGATCGAATCCACTTGGGCCTCGTCCAGCGCCTGGGCGATTTGCCGGGCCTGCGCCACGCTGTATTGGTGGCGGATGGCGTGGCTGCCGTCGCGCAGCGTCACGTCGGAGATGTAGATCTTTTGGCTGGGGTTCATGCGAGCACCTTGCGGGCCAGGGTTTCGGCGGTGCGCAGCGCGGCGCTGGTCATGATGTCGAGGTTGCCGGCGTAGGCCGGCAGGTAGTGCGCGGCGCCCTCCACCTCCAGGAAGATGGAGGTCTTCAGGCCTTCGAGCCCCTCGCCCACGCCGGGAATGCGCAGGCCCTTCACGCGGTCGAACTGCACCTTCTGCTTCAGGCGGTAGCCCGGCACGTAGGCCTGCACGGCCGCGGCCATGCGCTCGACGGACTCGGTGATGGCCGCCTCGTCGGCCTGTTCGCTGAGCGTGTAGACCGTGTCGCGCATGATCAGCGGTGGCTCGGCCGGGTTGAGCACGATGATGGCCTTGCCCTTGGCCGCGCCACCGACCACCTCGATCGCCTTGGAGGTGGTCTCGGTGAACTCGTCGATGTTGGCGCGCGTGCCGGGGCCGGCGCTCTTGCTGGAGATGCTGGCAACGATCTCGGCGTAGTGCACCCGGGCCACGCGCGCGACGGCCGCCACCATCGGAATGGTGGCCTGGCCGCCACAGGTGACCATGTTGACATTGAGCGCATCGAGGTGGGCGTCACCGTTGACGACCGGAATGCAATACGGGCCGATGGCCGCAGGCGTAAGGTCGATCACGCGAATGCCCGGCTTGATCCCGCGCAGGAAGGCATCGTTCTTCACATGGGCCGAGGCGCTGGTGGCGTCGAAGACGACGTCGATGTCGGCGAACTCGGGCATGCGGGTCAGGCCTTCGACGCCGTCGTGCGTGGTCGCCACGCCCATGCGGGCGGCACGCGACAGACCGTCGGAGGCAGGATCGATGCCGACCATGGCGCCCATCTCGATCGCCTCGCCGTGGCGCAGGATCTTGATCATCAGGTCGGTGCCGATGTTGCCGCTGCCGATGATGGCCGCCTTCATCTTGCGCGTCATCGCCGGGCCTCCGCTGCAAACTGGCAGGACACCGACCCCAGGGCGCCCAGGTCCGCATGCACCAGATCGCCCGAGCCGACCGGCACCATGGGACCCAAGGCGCCGGACAGGATGATGGAACCTTCGGCCAGCGTCTCGCCCCGTTCGGCCATGGTGCAGGCGAGCCAGTAGGCCGCGCGCAGCGGATGCCCCAGGCAGGCCGCGCCCGTGCCGATGGACGCGACCTGGCCGTTCTTCGACAGTTGCATGCCGATGTCGCGCAGGGAGATGCCACCCAAGGCCACGGGTTGGTCCCCGAGCACGAACACCCCGCACGAGGCGTTGTCCGCCACCGTGTCCACCAGGGAAATCTTCCAGTCGGCGATCGCGCTGTCGACGACCTCCAGCGCCGGCAGCGCGTAGGCCAGGGACGCCAGGAATTCGCCCCAGGAAGGGCGCTCGCCGCGCAGCTCCCGCCCCACCACGAAGGCCACTTCGGCCTCCACCTTGGGCTGCATTAACCGGCCCGCCGGCAGGGTGTCGCCGTTCAGGTAGGCCATGTCGTCCAGCAGCACGCCGAAGTCCGGCTGGCTCACGCCCAGTTGCTGCTGCACAGCCTTCGAAGTGAGGCCAACCTTCAGGCCGACCACGCGCGCGCCCGCCGCCAGGCAGCGCTGCGTGTTCAGTGACGCGACGGCATAAGCGTCTTCGGCACTGACCACGCCGAACGTCGTCGAGATCGGGGCGATGGGCGCGCGCTCGGTGCGTGCCCGGTGCAGCGCTTCGGCTGCGGCAAGGATGTTCTGTGTTGTCATGGTGTTGCTTTCAAGCCTGTTCGTTGAGGCCGCATTCACGCAGCCAGAGTTGCCATGGCCGCTCGACGGTGCCGGCATTCGCCTCGTCCGCCAGCGCGGCCTCGGCTTCGGTGAGGTAGGTGACGTCCCCGCCCAGCGAGATCGCGTCACGCTGCAGGCGTGCGTTCCATTCCGTGTAGACCGCGCGGTACACGGCGGCCTGCACGGTACCGCCCACCACCACGAAGCCGTGGCCCCGCATCAGCGCGGCGGCGTGGCTGCCGAGCGAACGCGCCAACTCTGCGCCCTGCTCGGCATCGCGCACCAGCATGTCGGTGCAGCCGAAGCGGTGCCCAATGTCGAACACCGGCGCGCCGCCACCGAGGAAGCCGCCCATGTGACATACCGGGCGCAGCCGCACGCTGGAGACCGAGAAGGGAATCACCGAGGGCGAGTGGCTGTGCACGATCGCCTGCACATCGGGCCGGGCGCGGTAGATCGCGCCGTGGATGAAGCGCTCCAGGTAGGGCTTGCGCACATCGCCCCCCACCGGCTCACCCTCCAGATCGAGCTCCATCAGGTCGGCCTCCGTCACCAGCGCGGGCGCCAGCGAGCGGGAGATCAGGAAGCGGTCCGCCCGGTCCGGCAGGCGCGCACTGACGTGGCCGTAGGCATCGAGGATGCCCAGGTGCGCCAGGATGCGGTTCGCCTGCGCGAGCTCGTCCCGTGCAAGCGCCGTCATTCGATGGAGATGCCGAGCCGCTTGACCACCTCGGCGTAGGTGGCGTTGTCACTGGCCGTGCGCGCGCGCATGGCCGCCGGCGAAGACGACTCGGGCTCGATGCCGAGCCGCGCGAACTGCTCCACCACCTCGGGGTCGCGCAGCACCTCGGCCACGTCGTCGGCCATCTTCTGGATGGCGTGCTGCGGAGAACCGCTGCGCGCCACCAGGCCGACCCAGGTGTTCACGTCGTAGCCCATGGGCCCGCCGGCTTCGCCGACCGTGGGCACATCGGGTTGCCGCGCCAGCCGTTTCGGAGCCGCGATGGCGATCAGCTTGAGCTTGCCCGCCTGCACCAGCGGCAGCGTCGAGCCGATCGTCGCCAGCGAGAGGTCCACATCGCCCCCGGCGATGGCCGTGTAGATCTGCTGGCCGTCGCGGAAAGGAATCACGGTCATCTTGATGCCCGTGGCTTTCTCCAGCATGGACACGGCCAGGTGCGGCGGGCTGCCGAGGTAGGGCACGCCCACGTTCAGCTTGCCCGGTGCCGCCTGCGCCGCCGCGATCAGGCTCTTCATGGACTGCAGGGGCCCGGTGGCGGAGGTGACGATGAAGAACGGCGTGTGGAAGACGAAGGAGATGGGAGCGAAGTCCTTCTCCACCGAGTAGTTCACATTGCGCAGCAGATGCGGATTGACCGCCAGGTGCGAGCTGCTGGCCAGCAGCAGGTCGTGGCCGGTGGGCGGCGACGACTTGAGGGCCGCGATCGCGATGACGCCATTGCCGCCCGGCCGGGGCTCGACGATGACCTGCTGGCCCCACTTGGGCGACAGCTTCGAGGCCAGGATGCGCGCCACCACATCGGGGGTGCTGCCACTGGCGAAGGGAACGATGATGCGCACCGGGCGCTCGGGAAAGGCCTGCGCGCGAGCCAGGGGGACCATGGCGGTGGCGCATGCCGCGCCCATGGCGCCAAGCGCCGTTCTGCGATCCATCTGTCTGTCTCCTGTTGTGGGTTTTTGATCGTGTGCCGCATCTTAATGGGTGAATTCATAAACGTCTAGTAGTTTATCCCTATGTACGTTTGATGAGGCAAACGCAGACACTCTCGTTGCCCGCCACCCGGCCGGCTTCACAACATATGGTCCGGAACATCCGTGGCCCCCATTGGAGACTTGAATGCACAGAAAAAATCTTTGGCGCGAACTGCCGCGGCTCGCCGCTGGCGCCGCCCTCGTCGCAGGTGTTTCCGGCGCCTGGGCGCAGGACGGCGTGCAGATCTACGGCCGCGGCAACGTGGGCCTGGACCGCTACGACGCCACCGGCGCCACCGCGGGCCCGGCGATCCACCGCACCCGCCTGTACGACGCGATCTCGCGCCTGGGCTTTCGCGGCACGGAAGACCTGGGCGGCGGCTACAAGGCCGTGTTCCAGATGGAGGCCGGCGTGAACTTCGACACCGGGACCGACCGCGCGCAGGACGGCACGGCCAACACCAACGTGGGTGCTTTCCTGCGCGACACTTTCGTGGGCCTGGACACGCCCGCGGGCCGCGTCACGGCCGGCCGGCAGTCGGTCTACTGGCAGAACGGCGCCATCATTCCCGCGAGCAACTTCTACATCAATGCAGATGTGCCGTTCTTCACTGGCGTGAGCACCGGCCGCCTGCCGCTGCTGATCTCGCGCGTGAACAACTCGATCATGTACACCACGCCCACGCTGGGCGGCGCGAACGCGAGCTTCTCGGTGTCGCCCACCACCAGCCCCGGCCCCGGTTTCGTCGACAGCGAGACCGTCGCGCCCGGCGCGGCGCACGACGCGCGGCTGCATGGCCTGACCGTGCGCTGGCAGGGCGCGCCCTACGCGGCGCAGCTGGACGTCGCGCACAAGCGCACCTCGTCCGACGCGGTGGCCGGCCTGCGCCCGAGTGGCACAGGCCTGAAGGTGATGGCGGGCTGGCGCTACATGCCGGGTGCACAGATCTCGGTCATCGGCGTGCGCGTCGCGCTCAAGGATCTCGCGGTGCCGATGGCGGGTTTCGCGGCGCGGGGCGACGACCTCAGCCAGTTTGGCTGGGGCTTCGCGTGGGAGCACATGATCACGCCCAAGATCCAGCTGCTGGCGTCGGCGGGCGTGCTGCGCGACGCGAAGGGATGCACCTCGGTGGTGGCGGGCGCGGCGGGCCGCGGCTGCAAGGACACGGGGGCCACCTCGTACATGGTCGCGGCCCGGTACCTGTTCTCCAAGCGCACCGCCGTGTACGCCTCACTGAACCAGGTGAAGAACCGCGCGAACGGCACGCTGGACTACACGGGGATGGCGCTCAACGCGGTGCCCAACCTCAGTCCGGGCGCGGACCCGCGCATCATCGCGCTGGGGATCATTCACAACTTCTGATCGTTCATCCGACCAGACCATTCTGCCGTTACCATCCGGGATCCCCTGGCAGGAGCAGCCCTGCAGAACCGCGAAGGACCCTGATGAAGCCACTGAACGACTCACCCCAGGTGAGTTCAAGACCCTTGACGAGCGCCCTGGACATCGGCACGGCCACCTACGTGAAGCTGCTCATGCGCTTTCGCCGAAGGATCGAGTCCGGGGAATGGCCGGTCGACGGGCAGATCCCTTCGCTGGAAGCCTTGGTTGAGGAGACCGGGGTGGCCCGCGCCACGGTGCGGCACGCGCTGAGCTTCCTGGAGAGCGAAGGTCTGATCGGCCGCTACCGGGGCCGCGGCACCTTCGTGCTGCGGCGCCCGGTCAGCGAGGTGTTCTACGACATCCCCACCGACTGGCACACCCTGGTCGACCAGACACCGCAGATCGACATCGAATGGCTCGCCACCGCGACGGTGAACGACGCCATCCCGGTGTCCCACCCGGGTGGCACGCTGGCCCCGGGTGGTTACCAGTACTTCCGGCGGCTGCAGCGTCACAACCAGATCCCCTACTTCCTCGGCATCTCCTACCTGGAGCAGGGCCTCTTCAAGAAGACCGGCAAGAAGCCCTTCAACACGCCGGCGCCGATGCGCGTGCTCCAGAAGCACGCCGGTGACCGGCTCGGACGGGCGGAGCAGACGATCACGGCGACCACCGCCGACCCGGAGATCTCCACGCTGCTGCAGCTGGCCATCCACGCGCCCGTGATGGTGGTCTCGCGCACGGTGTTCGACGTGGACCAGGTGGTGATCTACGAGTCCACGGGCATCTTCAGGGCCGACTTCGTGCGCGTGCGCAACGTGCTTCGGGAGGGGCCGGGCTGAGTCTTCCCGACCCTCAACCGGCCGCATAAGGGGTTTCGGGCACCGGGGTGTGAAAGCTGGCGTTGAGCATGTTCCACGCCCGGATGGCGCCGACGGCGAACGTCAGCTCCGCCACCGCGCCGTCGCTGAAGTGCCGCCGCAGGTCTTCGAAGTCGGCATCGCTCGGTGCCCGTTGTGGCAAGGCATTCACCGCCTCGGCCCACTGGAGCGCGGCGCGCTCGGCGTCGCTGAAGAAGCGCGGCGCCTCGCGCCAACCCGCCACGGCGTTGATGTGCCGTGGGTCCATGCCCTGCTTCACCAGGTCGGCCCAGTGCATGTCGATGCAGAACGCACAGCCATTGATCTGGCTGATGCGAAGGTTCACCAGCTCCTTCAGCCGTTTGTCCAGCGTGGCGCCGGCCACGTGTGAAAGCTGGGCGAGCGCCTTGGCGGCCTTGGGTGCCAGCGTGAAGTAGTCAAGTCGGGGAGAGGACATCGTGAGCTCCTGGGTTGAAAAGGGGATCCTTGTCTTGCTAGACGGGCTTCGGCACCGCTTTGTGACAGACGGTCCAGGCCATGGCCAGTGCCGCGGCCAGCACCCAGACCGCGGCGGCCGGCCAGCCGTGGCGGTCCACCGCGCTGCCGACCAGCACCGGCCCGAGCGCCTGGCCCAGGTTGCTGCCCTGCATCAGCAGCCCCACCGCGAGGGCCGCCTGCGCGGGCGTGGAGGTGACCCGAGGTACCGCGGACAGCAGGCTGGCCGGGATCAGGCCGCCCACGGCCGAGAACACCAGGCACAGGGCAAACGCCATCCCCGGACCCAGCACCGGCAGAAAGATGCCCAGGCCACAGAGGCCCATCGTGATCGCCGCGCAGATGCCCAGCGCCTCACGGCGCACCTTGCGAAGCAGGACGACCGCGCACAGGTTGCCCACGATGTTGGCCGCGCAGGCCACCGCAGCGAGCAGCCCGACGGCACCGGCGCCCACCTGCAGGCGCTGGTACAGCAGCACGGGCAGAAAGCTGAAGAGCGCGAAGAACATCAGGCTGTAGAGCAGGAACGTGGCGGCCATCGCCAGGGGTTCGGAGCGCCAGACCTCGGCGAGTCGGGCCGGGTCGCCCGCGCGGGCAGGCCGTGGACCACGCGGCACCACACCCACCACCAGGACCACGAGCAGACCGGCCGCCAGCGCGGCGGCCCCCCACAGGCTGCGCCAGTCGCCGAACCACGGCCCGGTGAGCATCGCCAGCGCCATGCCGGCTGGCATGAAGCAACTCCACAAGACCAAGGCGGTGCCCTGATCGTCCGCACGCACCCGGCGCGCCAGCACCGTGGGCCCGGCCACCGTGATCAGCAGGAATCCCAGCCCCTCCACCACGCGCGACGCCAGCAGCACACCGAAGCGGTCGGTCGGCACCGCCATCGCCGCACCCAGTGCCGTGGCCAACAGCCCGAGGACCAGCATGCGGTGGTCGCCGGCACGGGCCACCACGGAGCCCGCCACCACGCCGCCCAGTGCGCCCAGCACGGCGAAGGTGGCACCGAGGGCGCCCAGCATGCCCAGGCTGAGGCCCAGATCGGCCTGCAGCTGGGGGGCCGCGATGGCGACCTTGCCCAGGTGAAAGGCCGAGACCACCCCGGCGGCCACCACCACCCACACGGCCCGCCAGTCGGTGCGTGCCGGGTTTGAAGAGGCCCCGCTCACGCCACCGCCATCGGCTGCGACAGCGCCAGCGCCCGGGCCACCCGCGCCACATGGGCCCCCTGGTAGCGGGCCGCTTCGATTTCATTCAGGCTGGGCTGGCGGTCGCCGCCCAACCCGTCATCGGCCAACGTGGCCGCGCCATAAGGCGAGCCACCGGTGACCTCGTCCATGCGCATCTGGCCCTTGAAGCTGTAGGGCAGGCCCACCACCACCAGTCCCAGGTGCATCAGCACGATGTGCGTCGAGAGGATGGTCGACTCCTGCCCGCCGTGCTGGCTGCCCGTGGAGGTGAACACGCTGCCCACCTTGCCCACCAGCGCGTCCCGGGCCCACAGGCCACCGGCCTGATCGAGAAAGTTCTTCATCTGCGCGGCCATGTTGCCAAAGCGGGTGGGCGTGCCCAGCACGATGGCGTCGTACGCGGCGAGCTCCTCCACGGTGGCCACCGGCACGTCGTGCGCCAGCTGGTAGCCGGCCTTGCGCGCCACGGCGTCCGGTACCAGTTCGGGCACGCGCTTGATCACGGCCTGCGCGCCCGCCGTGCGCGCGCCCTCGGCCACGGCGCTGGCCATGGTCGCGATGTGGCCATAGGAAGAGTAATAGAGCACCAGCACTTGGGTCATGACGTGAACACCTCTCATGTGGAAATGGGAGAAGTATGGGTAGCCACATTGATCTGCGGAAGGCCTAAAATTCTGCGCTTCCTGATCTACGGAATCGATCAATGCTGGACGCGCTCACCCTCGATCAGATTCGCATGTTCGTGACCGTGGCCGAGGCCGGCAGCTTTCGGGCCGGTGCCACGCGCCTGCGGCGCGCGCAGTCGGCCGTGAGCCACGCGATCGCCAACCTCGAACACCAGCTCGACGTGAGCCTCTTCGATCGCGGCGGCCACCGGCCCACACTCACGCCGGCCGGCCTGGCCTTGCTGGAAGACGCGCACGCCGTGCTGCTCAAGGTGGACTTCATGCGGGCACGCGCGCGCGGCCTGGGCGAGGGCGTGGAGATCGAGCTGTCGCTGATGGTGGACACGCTCTACCCGCTGCCCGTGGTGGCCGCCGCGCTCAAGGAGGTGCGCGAGACCTGGCCGTCGGTTCGGCTGCGCCTGGCGGTCGCGCCACTGGGTGGTCCGCTGCAAGCGCTGCGCGAGCGGCAGTGCGACCTGGCCATCATGGCCGGCGAAGACTTTCTCGATCCGCGCATCGAGACCGAGGCGCTGCAGCGGGTGCCCATCGTGGCGGTGGCCGCCGCCAGCCATGCGCTGGCCCGGCGCCGCAAGGTGCTCACCAGCGTCGAGCTGGCCGACCACGTGCAGATCGTGCTGGAGGATCCCACACCGCTGTCCGAGGGACGCGACTTCGGTGTGCTGTCGCCCCAGACGCTGCGCGTGGGCACGCAGGACGCCAAGCGGGCCCTGATCCTGGGCGGGGTGGGTTGGGGCCGCCTGCCGAGGTGGGTGATCGAGCGCGAACTGGCCGAGAAGCAACTGGTGCCCCTGGCCGCCACGGCCCTCGGTCCGCAGGGCGTGGCGCACACGCAAACCTACCTGGCCCGCCGCACCGACCGCGCCCTCGGTGTGGCCGCGACGGCCCTGCGCCTCGCCTTGCACCAGCACGCGTCGCTGCCGCAGGCGCGCCAGCGGCGCGTGCGCAATGCCCCGGCTTCAGACCCGACGACGCCCTGATTCAGTGATGAACCGGCGCCGGCTGGGCGGCGGCCCGTTGGCCCTGCGGCCGGGGACCGTGGCGCAGGGTGAGCAAGGTGCCCAGCACGATGGCGACCAGCGCGAAGGCCGGCGCACCGAGCGCGCCCACGTGATCGACCAGCAGCCCGCCGCCGACCGCGCCGCTGGCAATGGCGATCTGGAACGCCGCCACCATCAGGCCGCCCGCGCCTTCGGCGTGGTCGGGCGCGGCCCGCACCACCCAGGTCTGGAAACCGACCGGGAAAGCGCCGAACGCAAAACCCCAGAGCGCCACCGCCACGGCGGTCACCAGCCCTGACGAACCCGCCAGCAACAGGCTGCCCGCCATGAGGACGACCAGCGTGCCCCCCGCCACGATGGCGCGGCGCTCACTGCGCTCGGCCAGGTAGCCACCCGCCAGGTTGCCGAAGAAGCCCCCGATGCCGTAGCCCAGCAGCACCACCGTGATCGCCTGGACGGACAGGTGGGTGACGTTTTCCATCAGCGGCCGGATATAGGTGAAGCCCGCGAAATGGCCCGAGATCACCAGCAGCACCGCCAGCAGGGCCATGCGCACCTGCGGCCGCAGCAGCAACTGGCCCAGCACGCGCAGATTGGCGTGGTCGCGCGGCGGCAGCGCGGGCAGCGTGATGGCCTGCGCGACCAGCGTCACCACGCTGACCACACCTGCGGCAACGAAGGCGCTGCGCCACCCCCACAGATCGCCCATCCACGCGCCGATGGGGGCGGCGCACACCGTGGCCACCGACACCCCCGTGAGGATCAGGGACATGGCGCGGGCGAATCGGTCCGCGGGCACCAGCCGCAGGGCCAGCGCGCCCGCCAGGGCCCAGAAGCCGCCCAGCGCCAAGCCCAGCAGCACGCGGGCCACCAGCAGCACGGGCAGCGAGGTGGCCGTCGCGGCCATCAGGTTGGAGACGACCAGCAGCAGGCTCAGCGCCAGCATCACCCACTTGCGGTCCAGCCGCCGCGTCAGCAGCGGAAAGGCGGGAGCGGCGACCGCGCCCACCAGCGCCGTCGCCGTGACCGTCTGGCCCGCGGCGCCGTTGCTGATGCCCAGGTCCGCGGCCATGGCCGTCAACAGGCTGGCCGGCAGGAATTCGGCGGTCACCAGGCCGAAAACGCCCAGCGCCAGCGAACCGACGGCGGCCCAGTGGGGCGAATCCGCGTTCGCCGGCGGCGGCGGTGCGGCCACGGCTTGGGAGGGATCGATGCAGGTGGAGCAGGAGGAGGACATGAATTGAACGGGGGGAAGCCAGCAAGACCGCCAGCTTAGGGATAAGATGCCGGCGTTTCCATGTGGGAAAAGCCGAAATGCTTGACTATTCCTCCGAATCTGTCGCCCTGCCAGAGGGCAGCGCCGCCCGTGGCGCGGTGGACGCGCCGCCCCGCCCCGCCGACCTGCTGAGCCGCATCCTGCTGGGCTTGCGGCTGGACGGCGTCGAATACGGCCGTTGCGTGATGCAGCCGCCCTGGGCCGTGGCCTACCCCGCGCGCCCGGAGGCCCGTTTCCATTTCGTGGCGCGCGGCGGCTGCTGGCTCTGGCTGCCCGGTCACGACTGGGTGCGGCTGGACGCTGGCGATGCGGTGCTGCTGCCGCGGGGCAGCTTTCACATCCTGGCCAGCGCGCCCGACGTGCCGTGCGTCGACATCGAATCGCTCTCGCGCACCCCGGTGGCGGACAACATCTACCTCATCGGTGGCGCGCCGCAGCCCGCTTCCCCGGCCTCATCGGCCTCATCGCCCCCAACGCCGGACGAAGGGCCTGCGGGCGCGCCGAACGACATCGTCTTCTGCGGCGCCATGCGCTTCAACCTCGATCCCCTGCACCCCCTGCTGGCGATGATGCCGGAGGCGATGCGCGCCAACGAACTGGCCACGCGAGACCCCTCCGTGCCCGCGTTGCTCGAAGCGATGGAGCGCGAGGTCGCGCTGGACCGCATCGGTGCCTGCGGCATGCTCGCGCGCCTGGCCGATGTGCTGGCCGCCTGCATCATCCGCGCCTGGGTCGAGTGCGCCTGCAGCGACGCCAGTGGCTGGATCGCGGCGGTGCAATGCCCCCGCATCGGCAAGGTGATCGCCGCGATCCACACCGAGCCCGAACGCGATTGGACGGTGCCGGCGCTGGCGGACCTGATGGGTGCCTCGCGCTCCAGCTTCGCCGAGCTGTTCACGCGCACCTTGGGCGAGAGCCCGGCCCGGTACGTGACCCGCGTGCGGATGTTCCAGGCGCGCCGCTGGATCGAGCGCGAAGGCATGCGCGTGGCCGTGGCCGCCAGCCGCCTGGGCTACGACTCGGAGGCCTCGTTCAGCCGCGCGTTCAAAAGGGTCATCGGGCATCCGCCCGGGGCCTTGCGGCACAAGCGGACCGGCGGGAGGTGATCTGACCGGGAGCCGCTGCGTCGATTGGAACTTCAGTCGGCCTTCAGTTTCGCGGCTTGCACCACCTGCTTCCACTTCACCTGTTCGGCCTGCACGAAACCGCGCATTTCCTCCAGGCTCATCGTGTCGACTTCGGCGCCATGCTCTTCCAGGCGTTTGACGGTGGCGGGGTCGGCGAGCACCTGATTCAGCGCCTTGTTCAGCTGCTCCAGCACGGGCTTGGGCGTCTTGGCGGGCGCGAAGATGGCGTACCACTGCGACACGTCCACATTGTTGATGCCCTGCTCCTTGAGCGTGGGCACATCGGGCATCAACGGCGACCGCTTGGAGCCGGCCAGGCCCAGTGCCTTGAGCTTGCCGTTCTTCACGTTCGGCATCGCGGTAAAGAGGCTGGGGAACATCACCTGCGTCTGGCCGGCGATCGTGTCGGTCACGGCGGGGGCAGAGCCCTTGTAGGGGACATGCGTCATGGCGGTGCCGGTGGACAGCTTGAACATCTCCGCCGCGAAGTGCGGGGCCGTGCCGTTGCCGGCCGACGCGTAGTTGATCTTGTCCGGGTTGGCCTTCATGAAGGTCACCAACTCCTTTGCGTTGTTGGCCGCTACCTGGGTGTTGGCCACCATGAGCGTGGCGGAATAGCCCACCATGCCCACCGGCTCGAAGTCCTTGACGGGGTCGTAGCGCAGCTTCTGCAGCGAGGGGTTCATCGCATGGGTGGCGATGTAGCCCAGCATCAGCGTGTAACCGTCGGGCGCCGCGCGCGCCACGAACTCGCTGGCGATCGCGCCATTGCCGCCGGCCTTGTTGTCCACGATGACGGACTGCTTGAGAAGCAGCGTCAGGGCCTGGCCGATGGTCCGGGCCATGGCATCGTTGGCACCGCCCGCCGACGTCGGAACGACGATGCTGATGGTCCTCTCGGGGTAAGCCGCCTGAGCGCTACCGAACGCCCAGGTGGCGGCGATCGCAACGGCAACAGCGCTCAGCACTTGTCTCTTTTGAATCTGCATTTGTCTCTCCGATGGGTGGGGGTGGTCTTGAATCTCGGAACGTATCGTCGCCGCTGTCTTATGCCAAGTAAATTGCATGTTTGCGAATCATTGATGCACAATTTGGATCAACCAGAAAACCCACCGCTGCCATGGCCATCAACTTCAACCTCAACGACCTGCAGGCATTCCGCACCGTGGCCGAACTCAGCAGTTTTCGCAAGGCGGCCAACGCGCTGCACGTGTCTCAACCCGCGTTCAGCCGCCGCATCGAAAAACTGGAAGAAGCCCTGGGGGTCAAGTTGCTGGAGCGCACGACGCGCAAGGTCGAACTCACAGCCGTCGGCCGCGACTTCGACCGAAAAGTGCAGCAATTGCTGGACGAGCTGGACAACACCCTGCTCGGCATCCGGGGGGTGGGCAGCACCCGCATGGGCGAGGTCACCATCGCCTGCGTGCCGTCCACGGTGTATTACTTCATCTCGCACGTGATCTCGCGCTACCGGGAACAGTACCCCAAGATCCGGGTGAAGATCTTCGATGCCAGCGCGAACGAGGTGCTGTCGGCCGTGTCGCGCGGCGAGGCGGATTTCGGGCTCAATTTCATGGGCAGCCAGGAGCCCGACATCGAGTTCAAGCCGCTTCTGGAGGAGCGCTTCGTCGCGGCCTGTCGCCGCGATCACGCCATTGCCCGAAAACGCCGCGTGTCCTGGGCCGATCTGGCCAGGTACGACTACATCTCCGTGAGCAAGGCCTCGGGCAACCGGCTGCTGATCGACCAGGCGCTGTCGGGCCAGCCCGGTCTGCCGCAGAACATCTACGAAGCGCAGCATGTGACGACCATGCTGGGCCTGGTCGAAGCAGGTCTGGGCGTGGCAGCGGTGCCTTCGATGGCCATGCCCGCTCCCGGTCACCCGCTGCTGGTGAGCGTGCCGCTGGTGGATCCGATCATCACCCGCAAGGTCGGGTTGATTCGGCGCAAGGGTCGCTCGCTCTCGCCGGCGGCGCTGCAGTTGTATGAGTTCTTTGCGGAGATGAAAGCAAAACGCGGCAAGGCCGCCGAAGGCGTCAGCGCCGCGCCGCGAGCACGCGATCGACCATGACGCCGGCCTGGCCCAGGTGGTTCGCCGGCTCGCACATGGCTTCGAGCTGGGCACGGGTCACATGGGGCGTGATTTCCGGGTGCACGGCCAGGATTTCGATCAGCGGCCGGTCTTCCTTCAATGCCTGACGGCACAGGTCGTAGACCAGGTCGTGTGCGTACTCGCGGCCGATGTAGGGACCCAGGCCCATCATCACCGCTTCCGACATCACCAGCCCGTTGGTGATGTCGATGTTGGCGCGCATGCGGGAAGCGTCCACTTCGAGGCCCTTGAGCACGAACTTGGTCTGTTTCAGCGCCCCAGACATCAGGCAGAAGATCTCGGGCAGCGACACCCATTCGATTTCCCAGGGACCGGTGGAGCGCTCGTGGTCGGCGACCATGGCGTCCATCAGGGCCGCGGCATGCTGGCGGGCCACCGAGATGTTGGCGTGGATGTAGAGGCAGGAAATCGGGTTGCGCTTCTGCGGCATGGTGGAGGAGGAGCCGCGCCCCGGCGCATAGGGCTCGAACACCTCGGCCACTTCCGTCTGCATCATGAGCTTGACGTCCATGGCGATCTTGCCGAGCGAGCCGCCGACAAGCCCCAGGAACGCGCCGACCTCGGCGATGGTGTCGCGCACGGTGTGCCACGAGATCAGTGGCTGGGCGAGGCCCAGCTCCTTCATCAATCCAGCCTGCGTCTCCATGGCGCCGCTCTCCAGCGACGACAGGGTGCCCGAGGCGCCACCGAATTCGCCCATCAGCACGCGCGGTTTGAGCTGCTGCAGCCGCTCGCGGTGCCGGTCGATGCCGGCCAGGATGCTGGCCATCTTGTAGCCGAAGGTGATGGGCGTGGCCTGCTGCAGGTTGGAGCGGCCGATCACGGGCGTGTCCCGGTACTTGCGGGCCAGCGCGGCCAGCGCTTCGCCGATCTCGTTCAGGTCCTGCTCCACCAGCGCCAGGCCCTCTCGCATCTGAAGGACGGCGGCGGTGTCGGTGATGTCCTGCGTGGTGGCACCCCAGTGGCAGTACTCACCGAGCTTGTCGCGGCAGTTGGCATTGATCTGATTGACGACCGCGATGATCGGGTAGCCGATCTGTTCGGTCTTGGCCTTGAGCTTGGCCCAGTCGATCTGCGACAGCTCGCAGTTCCTGACGATTTCGTCGGCCGCTTCCTGAGGAATGATGCCGAGCTGTCCCTGAACCTTGGCCAGCGCGCGCTCGATGTCGAGGTACTTGGCCGTGCGGTTCTCGTCGGACCAGACCTCGCGCATGCGCGCATCGCTGAACATGTCGCCGAAGATGCGCGAATCGATGATGGTGGATGCCATGTTGCTTCTTTCTCTGTGGTAATCGGTGGGGATGAGGCCCGGGTTCAATGCCCCGCGGCCCGCAGCGTTCGGCGCGCCTGGCGCACCACGGGCGCATCGACCATGCGGCCGTCGAGCCGGGCCGCGCCGGGCGACGCCGCATCGGCCGCCAGCACGCGCCGGGCCCAGGCGAGTTCGGCCTCGGCGGGCTGCAGCGCGCGGTGGATCGGCAGGACCTGGTTCGGGTGAATGCACAGCTTGGCGCCGAAGCCGTGGCAACGCGCCCAGGCCAGGTCGGCCATGAGCCGTGCCTCGTCGTCCAGTTGCGGGGTGACGCCGGCCACGGGCGCGGGGAGGTCGGCCAGGCGCGAGGCCAGTGCGATGCGCGCCGCCGCGTGGCTCAGACCGACAGCGTCGCGGCGGATGTCCAGGTCCAGGTCCAGGGCGAAGTCCAGGGTGCCGAACACGAGCCTGGCCACACCGATGGCGCCCGCAATCTCGTCCACCTGGGCCACGCCCCTGGCGCTTTCGATGAGGGCCAGCACCTGAACGCCCGGCAAGGCCTCCACGACGAAGCGGACTTGCTGCGCCTGTTCGGTCTTGGGCAGCATGATCTGCGCCACGCCGGTGCCCAGCAGGGCGGTCAGGTCGTCCGCAAACCAGTCCGAAGTCGAATCGTTGATGCGCACCACGCAGCGGGAGCGGTCGGCTGGCCCGGCGGTCTGCAGCCAACCGACCACGTGGGCGCGCGCGGCGGTCTTGTGCTCGGGCGCCACGGCGTCCTCGAGGTCCAGCACCACCGCATCCGCGCCACTGACCAAGGCCTTGCCGAAGCGATCGGGCCGAGTGCCGGGCACGAAGAGGTAGGTGCGCGCGCAGGCGAGGGGCGTCGACATGGCCACGACCTCAGATGGCCTTGGCCGCACGCAGCGCGGCAATGCCGTCCGCGCCGTAACCCAGTTCGGCCAGGATCGCATCGGTGTGCTCGCCCAGTGCGGGCACCGGGTCCATGCGCGGGCCTTCGTTCCAGGTGCCCGGTGGCAGCAGGGCCGGCAGCGGCCCCTGGGGCGAGCCCACCTCGGTCCAGCGCTGGCGCGCCTGGAGTTGCGGGTGTGCCCAGACGTCGGCCATGGTGTTCACCCGGGCGTTGGCGATCTGCGCCACCTCCAGCCGGGCCTCCACCTCGGCCACCGTCAGGGGCCGGAAGGTGTCCACGATGATCTGGCGCAAGGCGGTGCGCTCGGCGACGCGCTTGAAGTTGGCGGTGAAGCGCGGGTCGGTGGCCAGGGCCGGCTGGTGCAGCACCTTCTCACAGAAGCTGACCCATTCGCGCTCGTTCTGCAGGCCCAGCATCACGTGGGCGCCTTGCTCCGCCGGCCCGACCGGAAACGGGCCATACGGATAGATCGTGGCGTGGCTGGCGCCGGTGCGCGGGGGCGGTGCGGCGCCTTCGAAGGCGTAGTAGAGCGGGTAGCTGGTCCACTCGGCGAGCGACTCCAGCATGGAGATGTCGATGCGCTGGCCCCGGCCGGTCTGGCTGCGCTGCATCAGCGCCGCGAGGATGTTGCTGTAGGCGTACATGCCTGCGGCGATGTCCGCGATCGACGGGCCTGCCTTGCAGGGCTCGTCCGCCGTGCCGGTCACCGAGACGAACCCCGCTTCGCTCTGGATCAGCAGGTCGTAGGCCTTCTTGTCGCGGTAGGGGCCCGGGTTCTCCCGGTCATCGCCGTATCCCGAGATGTCGCAGACGATCAGGCCGGGCTTGACCGCCGACAGCGCTTCGTGGCCCAAGCCAAGCCGGGCCGCCGCACCGGGCGCGAGGTTCTGCACCACCACGTCGGCCTTCTCCAGCACGAGCCGCTCCAGGATGCGGGCGGCCTCGGGGTGTTTGACGTCGAGCGTGAGGCTCTCCTTGGAGCGGTTGGTCCAGACGAAGTGCGATGCCAGGCCACGCACCCGCTGGTCGTAGCCGCGCGCGAAATCGCCCGTGCCGGGGCGCTCGATCTTGATGACGCGCGCACCCAGGTCGGCCAGCTGGCGCGTGGCGAAGGGCGCGGCGATGGCGTGCTCCAGGGTGACGACGGTGATGCCTGCAAGTGGCTGCATGAGGGTCTCGGGTGATCGTGGTCAAAGAAATCAGCGCAGCACCACGGTGGCGTCCATCGTGAGCCACCCTTCGTGGTCGCTCGCCCACAGGCGCACGGTCTTGCCGTCGGCCGCGGGCTCACCTTGCACATGAAAGGCGTGCAGGTCGAAGGTGGGGCGCACCGCCTTGAAGCGGAAGCTGGCCACGTCGGCCGTGGGCATCTCCCGGCGCAACAGGTCCAGCAGCAGCGTGGCAATCAGCGGGCCATGGACGATGAGGCCCGGGTAGCCTTCGACCTGGGTCACGTACCGCCGGTCGTAGTGGATTCGGTGGCCGTTGAACGTGAGCGCCGAGTAGCGGAACAGCAGCACGTCGTCCGGCACGATCTGGCGGCGCCAGGCCGCCTGCGCGGGAGCCGCTTGCGGGGGAGGTGCCACATCGCCAGGCTGCTGGGCGTCGCGGTAGACGATGTCGTGGAACTCCACCAGGGCCGGTGCGGCTTCGCCGTTGCACCGCACCTCGTGGCGCACTTTCACGAACACGAGCTTGCCGGTCCGGCCTTCCTTGCTGCTCACGTCGTCGATGGTGGATGTGCGGGCGACCTGATCGCCCACGCGGATCGGGGAGATGAATTCGAACTGGCTGCCGGCCCACATGCGGCGCGGCAGCGGCACCGGGGGAAGGAAGCCGCCGCGCCGGGCGTGGCCGTCTGCGCCGATGTCGGATTGCCGGTGCAGGGGCAGGAAGTACAACCAGTGCCAGAGCGGTGGCAGCAGCGTGCCGGGCGCGGTGTCGGCAGCGGGGTGGTCGAGCGTGGCGGTCAGGGCAGCCACGGGCGTGGGGCTGACGGTGTCGTGCACCGTCTCGCTGCGGCCGATCCATGCTCGCAGGTCGTCGGTGGTCTGGGTCATGCGGATGTCCTTCGATCTCGGGGCTGGAGGGGCGGGGCGATGGGCGCAGTTTCCGTTCATCCGGTGGCGAAGTAAATTGCAATGTTGAGAACAAGTGATGCTTTTGGTGCATCAATGAGCGGCCCGCCGTTTATTGCAAACCATGGATCAATGCTTCTCAACTATGCAATTCACAGAAGCACAGCGGCTCTTGAGAATGCGGCCCATGAACAAAGTCATTCCCTGTGTCCTCATGCGCGCCGGCACCTCGCGCGGCCCCTTCTTTCTGCGCGAATGGCTGCCTGAAGGTGACGAAGCCCGCGACCAGGCCCTGATCGGTGCGATCGGGGCCTCCGACCCGTTGCAGCTCGACGGCGTGGGCGGTGGCAGCACTTTGAACAGCAAGGTGGCCATCGTCTCGAGATCCACCCAGCCCGACTGCGATCTCGACTACCTGTTCGCGCAGGTCGGCGTTGGCCACCGTTCCGTCGACACCCGGCCCAACTGCGGCAACATGCTCTCGGGCGTGGCGCCGTTCGGCATCGAGCAGGGCCTCGTGACGGCGCAGGATGGCGTGACCAAGGTTCGTGTGTTCAATGTCAACACCCGTTCGCGCATCGATGTGACCGTGCGCACACCGAACGGCCGCGTGACGTACGAGGGCGACGCGCGCATCGACGGCGTCGCCGGCACGGCGGCCCCCGTCCTGCTGGACTTCCTGGACGCGTGGGGCGCGGTGACGGGCCACGTGTTTCCCACCGGCCAGCGCATCGACCACATCGACGGCATCGCCGTGACCTGCATCGATGCGGCGATGCCACTCATGATCGTTCGCGCGGCCGATCTGGGCGTCACTGGCCGCGAAAAGCCGGTGGCGCTGGATGCCAACACCGCGCTCCTGGCGCGCATCGAATCGCTGCGCCTGCAGGCCGGCCGCATGATGGGGCTGGGCGATGTCGCCCAAAGTGTCATACCGAAACCCGTGCTGGTCAGCGAGGGCGACTCACCCAACAGCGTCACCTCAAGGTACTTCACGCCACACCGTTGCCACGCGTCGCACGCCGTCACAGGAGCCATTGGTGTGGCCTGCGCCTTCGCGCTGCCCGGCACGGTTGCCAGCGGCATGGCGCGCGAAGCGGGCCGCCACAAGCTGGTGGTGCTGCATCCCGCGGGACAGATCGATGTCGAGGTGGAACTCATCGGCCAGGGGGACGCGGCCGAGGTCAAGGGGGCCGCGCTGGTCCGCACGGCCCGCAAGATCATGCAGGGCGAGATGCACCTGCCGGACTATGTGTTCCCGCGTCCCGAGGAAGCCGCAGCCCCGGCACGCAAACCGATCACCATCATCGTCCCGACCGCCGCCGGCGGCGGGAACGACACCATGGCCCGAATCATCGCCAGCAAGATGGGGCGGCTGCTCGGGCAGGAGGTCCTGGTGGACAACCGGGCGGGCGCGAACGGCGCCATTGCCAGCGAATTTGTCGCCCGAGCGGAGCCCGATGGTCACACGTTGATGTTGGGCTACGTGGGCACGCACGCGATGAACCCCGCGCTGCAGAAACTGGGCTACGACCCCGTCAAGGACTTCGAACCGATCGGCCTGGTGGGCTCATCGCCGACCTTGATGGTGGTCCACCCGAGTGTCTCCGCGTCCCGCGTTCAGGACCTGGTGTCGCAACTGAAGACGAATCCCGGCAGTCTGATCTACGCCTCGGCGGGTGACGGCACGCCGCCCCATTTTGCGGCGGCGCTGTTCCTGCTGGGCAGCGGCGCGGGCATGGCCAGTGTGAAGTTCGACGGCGCGGCGCCGGCCATTGCCGACGTGGTGAGCGGACGCACGCAGGTCATGTTCCCCAGCCTGTTCACCGCCCATCCGTTCGTTCACAGCGGCCAGCTGCGCGCCATGGGGGTGGCTGGCACCAGTCGCTTGCCCAGCCTGCCCGCGTTGCCCACGCTGGCAGAAGGCGGGATCGACGGCGTGGACGTCACGCAGTGGTATGGCCTGTTCGCGCCGGCTCACACGCCGTCTGCAACGCTCGCCAAGTTGAACCAGGCACTGAACGACGCTTTGACCGACGCGGCAGTGGTCGCTCAATTCGAGAACCATGGCGCCAGGGTGGAGCCTGGCACGCCCGATGCGTTGCGCACCAAGGTCGACAACGACCTCTGCCGGTGGAGAACGCTTGTGGCCCAGGGTGCGTTGGGCCTGACGGATGCCCGACCTCTGTCTTTCCTTGACTAGCGTTCTTTGTACTCACAGTGCGCACATTCGTGCACCAGCGTCGGCGCACTCCACGGGTCCTGGTCGTCCATGATTTCATCCGCCCCCCACCGGGTGCGCATGCCTCAGGTTTCAAAGCCTAGGGAATTTCCGCCGAAATCGAGTCTTTCATGCGATCGCCCCAGTCCCATTTGGCTGCAAATGGCAAGCGCAACAGAGAGGCCTCGGCCAATGATTCTGTATGGTCGATGTGCGCGACCGTCAGGCGCGCTGCGAGGTCGACATTGCGATCGCGGATCGCCTCGTAGATGGCACGGTGCTGCTCCATAGATTCGCGCCGGTGCTGCCAATCGACGGCCACGAAGTACCGCTGCACGAGTTGCTCCAGCTTGGCAATGCTTTCACGCAAGAGGCTGTTGCCCGCCGCATCGGCCATCACGGAATGAATGCGCCGGTTGGCCTGGGTCACGGCAACCACGTCGATTGCCTCCAACGCCTTGTTGCTTTCGTCCAGCAAACGCTCCAGCTCCATCAGTTGGGCGTCGGTGCGGCGCAGGGCCGCCTGACCTGCGCTGTAAGGCTCCAGCAGCCGCCGCATTTCAAAGGTTTCCCGCAGTTCATCCAACGACAGTTCACGCACATAGGTGCCCTTGCGCGGCTGTGAGGTCACCCACCCGTCCACCTCCAGCGCCTTGAGCGCTTCGCGCACCGGAATCTTGCTCACGCCAAAGTGCTCGGCCACCTCATCCACCCACAACCGCTCACCCGGACGCAGCGTGCCGACAAGGATGCCCTCCAGCAATATCGACTGGACCTGTGAGGGCAAGTTCGACGCCCGCGGCGCGGTGGGAAGGCCCGAAAGACTGTCCAACACTTTGTTCATAGGCAAAAAATGGAACTCCCATGGGAAAACCCCAGTGTGTTGAGCGAATTTTGGCATGAACTTCGCAAAATTATTACGTATACTTGATACTTGATATCTGGCAAGAAGACTCCTTGAACTTGATGAAAGGTTGGCTCCCATGACACCCCTATGTAACTTGGCCCCGCAGCCATCGGCAATGCCGTGCGCAATGCCCTGCTCGAGCGTGGTGTGGCCGTCGACCGCACACCCATCACGCCCGACTACCTGCTGGCCCAACTGCTTGGCGGCGGAGAGCACGCCGTCACCCAGCGCCCGCTCGCCCATCTGGAACTCGAATCATGAAACCGGCACCGTTTGAACTGCGCCGCCCGACAACACTTGACGAAGCGCTGGACCTGCTTGCAGCACTGGGCAGTGATGCCCAGGTGCTGGCCGGTGGCCAGAGCCTGCTGCCACTGCTGCGGTATCGCATGGCATCGCCTCACGCGCTGCTGGACATCAACCGCATCGAAGCGCTGGGACAGATGGAATGGCACCAGGGCCTTCGCATCGGCGCATTGGTGCGCCACTCGCAGCTCGCCGCCGTCCACTCCGCGCAGCATCCCGCAGCGGCGGCGCTGCTGGCCGCGCATGCCCGGCAGATTGCCTTTCCCGCCGTGCGCAACCGAGGCACGGCAGTTGGCAGCATCGTGCAGGCCGACCCCAAAGGCGACTGGCCATTGCTCTTTTGCGCATTGGGCGCACAAATTGAGCTGGTCAGCAAACGCGGCATGCGGCGCATGGCGGTCCACGACTTCATCCTGGGCCCACTCCACACAGCGCGCGCCGTGGACGAGCTGGCTGTGGCCCTGACGCTGGACACGGTCGACATCCAGCTGCACCGGTGGGGTCGCGCCAAGCTCATGCACCGGGCGGGTGAGTACGCCATGTGTTCGGCCATCGTCGTGCAACGCGCCGATGGTTGGCGCTGCTGGGTGGGCGCGCACGGCGAGCGTCCAGTGGCGCTGCCCACCCTTGCCGAAAGCCTGCAAACCTCAACCCGGATGCCGCGCGAACGGTGGATGGACCTGGCGCGTCAGGACATCGCCGCCGCGTGGCCGGAGTTGGGCCTTCTCGATGCGCATCGCCACGCCGTCAACGCCATCGATGCACTGCAACAAGCCCTCGCCCCGCAATCATGATGAATCTGGAAAAGAGCATTGTTCTCAACGGCCGCAAAGTGGCTCTGCACACGGAGCACCGCAGTTCGCTGGGCGACTTCGTGCGCGAATGCGGCACCCACTCGGTCCACCTCGCATGCGAGCACGGTGTCTGTGGCGCCTGCAACGTGATGGTCGGCAGCCGGTGCGTGCGCTCGTGCCTCACGTTGGCCCACAGCTGCGAAGGCGAAAGCATCACCACGCTGGAAGGATTGCAGGACGATCTGGCGCAGCGTCTTCGCACCGCCTTCAACGCCCATCACGCCCTGCAGTGCGGCTTCTGCACGCCCGGCATGTTCATGAGCGCCTACGAACTTCTCAACAGCGGCGAGGCGCTCGATGAGACCCGCGTGCGCGAGCACCTGGCGGGCAACATCTGCCGTTGCACCGGCTACCAAGGCATCGTCGAGGCCGTCCTCAGCGTTGCCCGGTCCCATCCCATCACCACGTCCTCCGGTTCGGGAGTCCAGCCTTGAACACCGTCTCCATCCACCACAAGCGCGCGGGTGTCGTCGCAGCAGCCGCCGTTCCTCACGCACCGCAATTGCTGTCACGCCCCGACACTGAAGACCTGGCCCAGGTCGATCGGGTTCACTTGCAATTGCGGGCCATTGGCCAAGTATTCCTGGCCAAGAAGGCGGACTGCGTGATCGTGATCTCCAACGACCATGGTGACCATTTCGTGACCCACAGCGTGCCTCCCTTCTGCGTGCACGCGGCCCGGCGCGCCGACGGTATGCACAAGCACCGGGGCGACTGGGCATTGGATGGCGACCTGGGCTACGCGCTCGTGCCAGAGATGGGCGCCCTGGGTTTCGATCTGGCCTTTACCCTCGACGCAAAACTGCAGACGGCCTTCACCATTCCCTACGAACAGATGGGCTTCACACGCGACATGCCGATGCTGGCCTTGTTCGTCAATGCCTACATGCCGCCCCAGCCCGCGCCCACACGCTGTTTCGCCTTCGGCCAGGCGCTGGAACGCGCGCTGTGCAAGCTGGGCAAGCGTGCCATCCTGATCGCCAGCGGCGGGTTGTCGCACTACCCCGGCACGCGCCACTACCCGAACCCCGACGTGGAAACCGACCGCGGACTCTACGACCGGCTGTGCGAAGGAGACCTGCAGCAACTGCTGGGTCTGAGCGAGCAATCGCTGGACCGCAGCGGCAACATCGAGCTGCGATCCACACTCATGCTCGCGGGCGCCATGGGCGACCGCAAACCGTTTGCGGCGCATTTTGAACCATCGTGGCACCACACCTACGCCACGCTGGCTTGGGATCTGGAAACCCCCAACCCGATCACCGAAGACCATGCCTTGATCTATCCCGCGCTGCCCAACGGGCGCGTGCCGCTGGTGCAGGCCCTGCTGCATTTGCGCACCTTGCCCGAGGAGGCTCGTCGCTTCATCGCCGACCCGCTGGCCTGGGCCGAGAACTATGCGCTGGCCGAAGACGAGCGCCAGGCGTTGGTCGCCTTCGACACTGAACGCCTGCGCGATGAGTTCCACATCCATGCACTGCTCACGGCGGGTGCAGCCACCCAGGTCAACCTACAGCGCAAGAAAAGCGCCTGAGCCGACGAAATCTTCACCAAGAGTCACTCTATGCCTCACATTAACTTTGACCTCACTTGTCCCACCACCACGCCGGCGACCAACCCGCGCAAGGAGGTGCAGGCATGAGCGCGCCACAACGCATGGCCGAGATCGCCGGCGGCGGCATTGGCGGCCTCGCAACCGCCGCCTTGCTGGCCCGCGATGGATGGAAGGTGCGTGTGCACGAACGCGGTGACCAGATCCGCGAAATCGGTGCCGGCATTTACATCAAGAACAACAGCATCGAGGTGTTGGAGCAATTGGGCGTCTTCGACGCCATGGCTCCACTTGGCCTGCAACTGCAACGTGCGGAGATCCGCTTCCCGGATGGCTCTTTGCGCCAGCAACGTTCGCTGGCAGGTCTGTCGCGCGTACATGTGTTCTCACGCCAGGCCGTGATTGAGGCTCTGCGCGACGTTGCCCTTGCCGAGGGTGCAGAAATCGTGACGGATTCCACCGTGACGGGCGTGACCGAGCAGGGCGGGCGCTACGCGCTGCGCACCCAGAAGGGTGCGGCTTCGACGGCCGACCTGGTTGTGGGCGCCGATGGCGTGAACTCGGCGGTCCGCAACTCCCTGCCCATGCGCAGCGGCTTTCGCGTGCTGCCCACCATCATCGACCGCTTCCTGATCCAGGGGCGCGAGTTCACGCCCGAGAACAAGACCGTGGAGCACTGGTCAGGCAACCGGCGCATTGGCGTGACCCCGGCAGGTCCTGATTCCACCTACGTGTACATGGTGGCCCCTGAGCGCGATGCCACAGCCAAGAAGCTGCCGCTGGACGCAGCCGACTGGTCCGCGCGCTTTCCCGAGCTTGCGGGCCTCATGCAGGCGTTGAGCCAGGCGCCGGCCACTCAATACAACTACGGTGTGGTCAACTGCCCGCACTGGGCCATGAAGAACGTCGCCATCCTGGGCGACGCGGCGCACGGTCTCCCTCCCACGCTCGGCCAAGGCGCGGGCCTCACACTGATCAACGCCTATGCCCTCGCGCATCACCTGCGACAGGAAGCCGACGTGGCGCGCGCCATCCGCCAATGGGAGCACAACGTCCGCTTTATCAGCGACCAGACCCAGACCTGGGCCTGCCGCTACGACTGGTTCTCGAGGCAATGGCCCACCAGCCTGGACGTGGCGCGGCCGCTGATCACCTGGGCCTTCGGGCGTTTTCGCTACCTCAACGACCGCATGCGCATCGCCGATCAAGGCCTGCGTCTGGCCGGCATCGACATGACACGGTAAGCACATGTTGATCGAAGGCACCAAAATTCTGGCCCGCCCCTTGGACGAGGTGTGGCAAGCCCTGAACAACACCGACTTCCTGGCCAGGGTGATCCCTGGCTGCAGCAAGGTGAGCGAGCCGGCACCCAACCAGCTCGCCCTCGTTCTGAGCGCGGCCGTGGGCCCCATCAAGGTCAGCTTCAGTGCGGAGGCGCAGCGCGAGGACGTGGTGCCCCCCACCTCCTTCGCCTTGTCAGGGCGCGGCTCCGCGGGCCCGGCCGGTGCGGCCAGCGGCCGCGTGAAAGTGCAATTGACGCGCGTGGAAGGCGGTACTCAGCTGGCCTACAGCGCCGACACCGAAATCACCGGCCGCATGGCACAGCTGGGTTCGCGCCTGATTGACAGCGCAGCCCGCAAATTTTCGGAGGAGTTTTTCGCCAATGTGGCGCGCGAGCTGGCGCAGCCCGCCCCAGCCCAGGCCACGACAGGACCTGCGGCGGCCCCCGCTGCGCCCCAGGGCGTGCCTGCCGCGACGGCCACCGTGCCAGACGTCATGGCCTGGCGCCTGGCGCTCGATGGTCTGGCCTGGCGCATGGCCGTGGGTTGCGCGGCCGGTTCGTTCATGGGCACGCTGGTGGCCATCCTCGCCTCGCGCGTCGCATGATCTGCAACGCAAGACCCAAAAGCGTTTTTGGGACGCAGGTGGCGCTGGCCAGCGGTCATCATCTGGCCTCGCAGCACGCCCTCCGTTGCCTGGCGGACGGCGGCTCATTGGTCGACGCCATGGTCAGCGCCTCGGCAACACTGGCCGTGGTGCTACCGCATGCCGGCTCGCTGGGTGGCTGCGGCATGATGATGTACTACGACGCGGCCACGGGCGAGGTGCATGCGCTCAACGCCAGCGGGCGCGCGCCGGGGTCGGCAAAGGTTGAACGGTTCACCAACGGCATGCCGCAACGTGGCACAAGCTCGGCGGTGGTACCCACACTGGTGCGCCTGTGGGCTCGCGCCCATGAGCGCTTTGGCCGCATCACGCTGCGCGAGCTTCTGGCTCCGGCCATTGCCTTGGCGCGCGATGGCTGCAACGTGGCCGAGGAACTGGCACGCAACCTCCGCCTGAGTGGACCACTTGTGCGAAGCCAGCCCGGCTTCGACACGCTCTTCATGCCCGGTGGCGCGCTGCTGGAAGCGGGTCAACGCATTCGGCAGCCCGCACTGGCGGAAGCTCTGAACGCCATTGCACATGAGGGAGAACGCGGCTTTTACGAAGGCGCCTCCATGCGAAGCCTGACGCGCTTCTCGCAGGGAACCAACGGGCTGCTGGATGCAATCGACTTCGCTCACGCGCAGGCGGACTGGGTTCAGTCCTGGACCTCGCCAACGGCCGGACACGCGGTGCATGTCATGCCGCCCAACTCGGTCGGCGTGCTCATGCTGCAACAACTGCAGCGCTGGGACCGCCATGGCTGCCAGCTCGGTGCCGAAGGCATGGCCCAAGACATCGAGCATGCCCTGGCCGTGATCGCCAAGGGCCGTACCCGCATCGGCGATCCGGCACAGGTGAGCGTTGCGGCCCTGGACGCCCGGTCCTTCGGCGTGGATACCGTTCGCGCCTCAGCAGAGTGGCGCGCCGCATTTGCCAACAGCCGGGCGGGCGTCGGCGACACCACGGGTTTCGTCGCCATGGATGCGCAGGGCAATGCCTTGGCCATGCTGCAAAGCGTGTTCCAGCCCTTCGGCAGCGGCGCAGTGGACCCTGGCACCGGCATCCTCCTGAACAACCGCATGTTTGATTTCGACACAGAACCAGGCAGCGTCAACTGCGTCGCCCCGCATCGCAGGCCCTCGCACACCCTGAACCCGTGGCTGCTGCTGCGCGACGGACGGGCCACGATGGCCGCAGTGTCACCGGGCGGCGTCAGCCAGACCACCACGGGCTTCCAGATCGCCACCGGTGCGCTGGGCGGCATGGTCACACTGGGCGAGCTGGTCGCACGGCCGCGCTGGAGCCTGGCGCGCGACGGCACCATCCTGCTGGAGCCCGGTCTTCCACAAGCCGTCGCCCATCTCCTGCGCGAACGCGGCCACTCCGTCGAAACCGACTCTCAACACGAGTTCTATTTCGGCTCGGTCAAGGCGGTGCGTCGCAACGCTTCGGGCAACCTTGAAGCCGCGGCCGATGCGCGGCGTCAGGCGGTGGCGCTCGGGTTCTGAAGAGTCAGGGACAGACACCCGGCACTCCACCTTCTCAATCAATTGTTCATCTCGTATGCGATTCACCACTTACCTCAGCCCCACCGGCCCCCGCCTGGGACTGGTCACCGACGACGGATTGATCGACTTGGCCTCGGCCTGCCCTGAAGTGCCCAGCGACCTGCTCACGGCCCTCCGCCAGAACGTGAACCTGTCCGATGCGGCCGAGCGTGCCATCCATTCTTCTGCCCCGCGATTGCAGCCTGACGCGCAGCAATACGCGCCGGTCATTCCAGCGCCCGGCAAGATCATCTGCCTCGGCCTGAACTACTTCGACCATGCCAAGGAAGGCGGCCGGGACAAACCCGCGTACCCCTGGTTTTTCCTGCGCACAGCTTCGTCCCTGGTGGGCCACGGCCAGGATCTGTGGCTGCCGCGCGTCTCAGCACAGCTGGACTACGAAGCGGAGCTGGCGGTCGTCATTGGTCAACGCGTGCCCCGCCACATCGCTGCCGAGCATGCGCTTCCCTACGTGTTCGGCTACAGCTGTTTCAACGACGTCTCGGTGCGCGACTACCAAAAGAAGACGCCGCAGTGGACCATCGGCAAGAACTTCGATGCTTCCGGTGCACTCGGCCCCAACGTGGTGACCGCCAACGCGCTTCCTCCGGGCGCCACAAACCTGCGCATCCAGAGCCGCCTGAACGGCGCCGTGATGCAAGACGCAAACACCGCCGACATGATCTGGGGCGTGGCCGAAACCTTGGCGTTGCTGAGCACCGCCATGACGCTGGAACCTGGCGATGTCATTGCCATGGGCACACCTGCCGGCGTGGGCCAGTCGCGCCAGCCGCCCGTGTGGCTGCAGGCGGGCGACCACGTCGAAGTCGACATCGAAGGCGTTGGCCTGCTGAGCAACCCCGTACGACCTGAACCCTGAGTTTTCCCTTTGTATCCATCTTCGAGGAGTGATTCGATGACCCTTCCCGTTACCATCTTTGCACCTGGCGGCTACCGCTACATTCCTTCGGTCTTTCAGTACTCGGGCGGGGTGGCAGCTGAACCCGGATTTGCCCTGCAGCGCGTGCGCTTTATGCGCCAGCTTCCCATGAAGGAAGCTTTCGCGGCCGTCGAGGCACACCTGGCCAGCGTGGGCCGCCCCACCACAGCCATTGCCCAGTTCGAACTGCGCTCACCCGATCCGTTCAGCGATTCCGGCTTCAAGGAGTTCAACAGCCACTACGTGCAGACCCTGGAACGCTGGGGCCTGTACAAGGACGGCGTGAATCCTGTCGCGCGCACCAACGTCTGCCCGATGTACGACAAGCCGACAGAATCGCGCGTGTTCGGGTTTTGCTACACGGTGCCCGCCCAGCGTTCGCTGCCCAGCTTTCAGCTCTCGGGAAGCGCCGACGCGCGCACAGGCAACGAGCCCGCGCATGAGCGCAGCATCGCCTGGCAAGACACCTCTCCCGAAGGCCTGCGCACCAAGGTACGCTTTGTCGTTGACGAAATGGAGTTGCGCCTAAAGGCGCTGGGCGTGAGCTGGTCGGATGCCGTCTCGACACAGCTTTACACCGTGCAAAACATCGGCCACCTGGTCGGCGAGGAATTGGCCAAACGCGGCGCAGGCTCTGGTGGTTTGGTCTGGAACTACGCCCGTCCGCCAGTCGTCGGCCTTGAGTACGAAATGGACGTGCGCGGCCACGCTCATGAGATCGTTCTTTGAACTTGACAGAGGTGCCCCTCTCGGGTCGAAGATAACTGGAGTTCAATAGCAAGATCACAGGCTGTTCTGACCCAATAAAGTCGAAAACAGCCCCTAAGGATCCACGCGGGATCCAGAAGCAGCACTTGACGGGCGGCACCGAGCAAAGTCGAAAACTTCACACAAGTGCGAAGTCGACATAAGGCTCAATCGAGGATGGCAACCGCTCGCGTCCAGCCCGCAGAAGCAGCCTTGATCTTGACAGGGAAGCAGCAGACGGTGAATCCGTGCGCAGGCAGAGCTTCAAGGTTGTGCAGCTTCTCCAGATGGCAGTAGCCAATGTCTCTGCCCGCCTTGTGCCCCTCCCAAATGAGCGAGGTGTCCTTCGTCTCCTGCACCTTGCGCTGCGTGTACACGAATGGAGCATCCCAGCTCCACGCGTCAGTCCCGGTCAAGCGCACGCCTTGCTCGAGCAGGTACAAGGTGGCCTCGCGGCCCATGCCACAGCCTGCCTCGACGTAATCGTCATGGCCATAGCGCGATCCCGCTCGTGTGTTGACCACGACGATGTCGCCTGGCGCAATCTGATGCTCGATGCGGGCAAGCTCGTCGTGCACCTCTTGCTTCGTCACCACGTGGCCATCGGGTAGGTGTCTGAAATCCAGCTTGACCCCTGGCGCAAAGCACCATTCGAGTGGCACTTCGTCGATGGTCCACGCGCGCTGAGGCTCTCCCAAAGCATGATTCATCGTCGGGTGGAAATGGTACGGCGCATCCAGATGGGTGCCGTTGTGCGTGGTCAATTGCACTTTCTCCACCGCCCACCCGGCAGCATCCGGAAGGTCCTCCGGCTTGAGGTCGGGAAAGAAGGACTGCAGGCGCGGGATCGACTCCGTGTGCCCCAGGTAGTCAATCTTCGGCCGTGCAATGTCAGGATCGCTGCGCACGCCGTTCTCCAACGGCATGGAGATGTCAATGAAGATCTTCTTCATGCAATCACCATTCCAGTTTGATCGCGCGCTTCAACCCACCTCGCACGTGCAGTACCTGTATACCAGACAGGACCCGAGCTTGGGTCATGCGTGAAACTCGACATCATCGCTGGGCCTCATTCCACCTTGATATTGTTGGCACGGATCAGCGCCTCCCAGTCCTTGGATTCCTTCTCGATCCGGGCGGCCATCTGCTTGGGGCTGCTGGCGACCGGTGTACCCGATCGGCCCACGAGGCGTTCTTTGACCTCGGGGAGCTCATTGATCCGATTGATCTCGGCACTCACCTTTTCGATGATCGCGGCAGGCGTGCCCGCAGGTGCGTAAAAGCCGTGCCAGCCCTCAAGAACGACGCCGGGCACGGTCTCGGTGATCGTCGGCAGATTCGGAAATTCAGGGTGACGACGCGACCCGGAGTGAGCCAGGGCTTTTACCTTGCCGGCCCGGATCTGCGGGATGGCAGTCGCTGTTGGCTCTAGCAGAAACTGAATCCGACCCGTGATGAGGTCATTCATCGCGCCAGTGCGATATGGCACATGCAACATGTCGACGCCGGCTTTCTGCAAGAGCTGCACGAACACCAGGTGGGGATACCCCCCCACGCCGTAGGAGCCATACACCAGTTCGCCTTTGCGCGAGCGTGCAAGGTCGATCGCTTCTGCGACCGTGTTGGCGCCTACGTTATTGCTCGCCAACAGCATCGTCGTGGTGTTGACGGCCTCAGCCACCGGCACAAGATCCTTTCGAGGATCGAACGTGATACTGGTGTACAGGAACTGGTTCATCGTTGTCACGTTCGCGATCGCGTAGAGGAACGTGTAACCGTCTGGAGCCGACTTGGCTGCTGCGTCTGCACCGATGTTGCCGGCTGCGCCGCTGCGGTTGTCCACGACCACCGGAACCTTCAGCGCAGCGGCGAGCTGGTCGGCATAGATGCGCGCAAAGATATCGGGCTGCGTTCCCGCAGTGGCTGCCACGACGAGCTTGATCGGCCTGTCAGGCCACGTAGACGCTTTGGCGAAGAAAGGGACGGCGCCGAGTGCCAACATCGAACGGCGCGTGAGCAGGCTGAGGTCTTTCATGGTGTGGAGGGACTTGTCTCGTCGAGTTGTTGTCTTGAATCGGGCTGGTTGATGACGGTCGCCGGGCCGTGATGTCGGGCCCTGCAATTTGACATCGTAGTGCGCGCCCGCCCGAATTGCAACCATCGTTTCAAACGTGTGTTTGTTTTTTTGGCAACGAATGATGTAAACCCCGTCTGGCAGAATCTCCCACGCAACTCCTTTCCAACCATGGCATCAAGGCAAAACACCCCGAGCGAGGGCGCAACCCAGCAGAAGATCATCGATGCAGCCCTCGTGCTCTTTGCCGAGTACGGGATCGATGGCGTTCCCGTGCGGGCCCTCACCAGCCATGCCGGCGTGAACGTGGCGGCCATTCACTACCACTTCGGCGGCATGGAGGCGGTAGCGGAAGCGGTGTTCAACGAGCTCTCGGCTCGCATCAACAAGACCCGAACCAGCAAGCTCGAAGAAATCCTGGCCCGCGCGAAGGCCAAGCGCAGGAAGCCCAATGTGACCGAAATCGTCCTGGCCTTCATAGAGCCCTATGTGGACGACAACGCCACGACCGAGGGGCAACTGCTGGCCCAGCTGATCGTGAAGCACCGCCTGTCGCCCTCCCCGATGACGGAACAGGTGATCAAGAAACACTTCGACCCGATGGCCAAGCAGTTTGTGGCCGCGCTGCACGAGGCCGTTCCGTCGGTACCGTTGAGCCAGATGTACTGGCGTTACATGCTGCTCGTGAGCACCGTCGTGCTCTCCGTGAGCGCCCGTCGCGGCTCCAACCGGCTGCAGCGCCTGTCCAATGGCGAAGCGGATGGAGCCGACCTCAACGCCATGCGAGACGCACTGGTCGAATTCGTCATCGGTGGCATCCGCGCACCGCACCGCGTTACTTCGGCGCCCTAGCCTAGGCACCTCCACCTGCTTCTGCAGGACCGCTCCCGTCAGCTTGGTTTTCATTCGTTTCAAACAACTGTTTGGACGCGGCTATACTGCGACCTCCATCCCGCATGGCTGCACCCCCTTGTGAGGGCCTCGGGAAATACCGCATGCTGCTTGGCAAAAGGAGACAACTGTGATCTTCGAGAAGAACGTTGAGATCAAGGTGCGCGATGGCGCTGTTCTCAGGGCAAACGTGTTCCGCCCCGAAGGCGACGCACCCGTGCCGGTCCTCATGACCCATGGCCCATACGGAAAAGACGCGCACTTTGAGGACGCATTCAAGCCCCAATGGGATGAGCTCAAGCGCCTCTATCCCGGCATCGACACCGATGGCTCATCGGGCCACTATCTGCGATGGGAAGTGGCCGATCCCGAGCGCTGGATCCCCTTGGGCTACGCGATCGTCGTGGTCGACAGCCGTGGTGCCGGCGAGTCGCCGGGCAAGTTGCAGGTGTGGTCGCCGCAGGAAGTGGATGACTACCATGACTGCATCGAATGGGCTGGCACCCAAAGCTGGTGCAGCGGGAAAGTGGGCCTGCTGGGCATCTCCTACTACGCGATGAACCAGTGGCAGGTGGCCGCGACGCGACCAAGCCATCTGGCCGCGATCTGTCCCTGGGAGGGCGCCGCAGACTTCTACCGCGACGTCAGCCACCATGGCGGCATTTTCGGCAACCACTTCCTCCAGATCTGGTATCCCAAGCAGATCCTGTCGGTGCAGAACGGCAATGGGCAAAGCAACTACATCGATCGCGACACGGGCAAGATGATGACGGGCAGACCGCTGACGCCCGACGAGCTGACGGTCAACCGTGTCGACATCATCGATCAGTTTCGGCAGCACCCGTTCGTCGACGATTGGTACGAAGCCCGCACGTCCAAGTTGTCGCAGATCGAAGTCCCCGTGCTGTCCGCCGGCAACTGGGGCGGAATGGGCCTGCATCTGCGCGGCAACATCTACGGGTTCCTGGGCACCGGGTCGCAGCAAAAGTGGCTGCAGATGCATGGAGGCACCCACTGGGAATCCTTCTATCTGCCGCAGTACGTTGAGCTGCAGAAGCGGTTCTTCGACCGGTTCCTCAAAGGTCAGGAGAACGGCTGGGAAGAGCAACCGCCTCTCATCCTGGAGGTGCGCCATCCAGGCGAGAAATTCGTGACCCGTTACGAACACGAGTGGCCGCTGGCTCGAACCGAGTGGACTGCGATGTATCTTGACGCGAGCAGCAAAGGCCTGTCGGATTCGCCCAGGCCGCAAGAGGCAGGGTCGAGCTACGAGGCCCCCGGCGCTGGCGTTGAGTTCGTCAGTGAGCCGTTCAGCATGGAGACGGAGTTCACGGGGCCATTGAGCGCGGCTTTATGGGTCCAGACGGACGCCCAGGACATGGACCTGTTCGTCACCATCCGCGCCTACGATCCGCAAGGCAAAGAGGTGCTCTTCCGTGGCGCGACCGACCCGGCTGTTCCCATCGCGCAAGGATGGCTTAGAGCATCGCACCGCAAGACAATCCCCGAGCTGTCCTCTGCCGGCCGTCCGCACCACGAGCATCGGATGATCGAGCCAGTACCCTCGAATGAGCCCTTCCGCGTGGAAGTCGAGATCTGGCCCACCTGCATCGTGCTGCCCGCGGGTTACCGCATCTCGGTGAGGATCGACGCGCAGGACTTTGAACGTGAAGGCGCTACTGGTCCTCGCAAGGGCTCCGGACCGTTCCTCCACACGGACCCGACAGATCGGCCTCTGGAGAGATTTCGAGGACGCAACACAATCCTTACCGGCGGAAGGTTTGACTCGCACTTGATGCTGCCCCGCATCGCGGCAACCAGAAAGACGTAAGGGCTGGCGCGAGCCCAAGGGCGGGACCAGATGCCTCCCTCTTCGGAGCCAAGTGGCGACACTGAGAGTCATAACACACTGGGCACTGCGCGAGCAGATGTCCATCTGTCGATGTCACGCCGCTGCACCCGCGCTGGCGAACGACAAGACTGAGTACGCGAGAGACACGAGCACATGTCGAAGCGCTTGCACGCAAAGCTGCAGCGGTACACGCCCATTTCTCCAGGTGAGTGCGACGAACTGATGGCGAGACTCGCAACCCGCTTTCCTATGGCGTCTGACTTCGGCTCCAGGGAGCCGCAGGAACGGCTTCTCGACCCAGCGGACTTGAGGGCACTACTCGGACATCAAAAGGAGCGGTTTGAGCCTGCTAGCGACAAGGTCATCTCCGCATACAGGGCAAAGTACGAAAGGTGGGTGGAGAGCTGCCGAGCTATGCTCACTGACCTTCATATCACTCTGAATAAGCGCGCAAATTGGCCTCGCCTGACCGTACGGGCGAGGAACTCCGGGACGAGGCCCGCCAATGATGCGCTGCTGACACTTACTGCAGCCGGCAAACTTCTCCTTATGCCCCCCCGCCGAGAGGAAGACGACGACGAGGGCAACCAAACAGGGCCACTCGCGCTGCCCAGACCCCCCAACGCGCCGCGAGGCACGTGGCATCGCGTCGACCCCTTCGATAGTTTTGGCGGCCGTGCAATCAGAGAAGCCCTCGACCTGCAACGCAAGGGGCTCCTAAACTACGACCCGATGCATACCCGCCTGTCGCATTTTCCCGAGCCCCAGGACCCGAACGCTTTCTATTTCAAGCAGGGAATGCGCGGGAGTCCGGCGGAGGTAATCTCTTACGAATGCAAGCAGTGGCGCCACGCAGGCTCGCCCGAGGACTTTGTCGTCGACGTCCTCTGTCCCTCAAAGCCCGGAAATCACTCAGGTCTTATAAGAGCCACGGTGCAAGCCGCAAATCTAACGGAACCTATTGAGGTGCATCTGGCTGTCGTCATCGAGATGGAAGAAATACCTTGCCTAGAAGAGGCCGAGGCTCTCGTTGAAGGATTGCGTTAGCCAGCCTGGGGCTCTCCCGCAAGGAGGCTGAAGACAGAGCAAAGTCGTACCTTTCTCGGGTGCACATTGGGGACCAGGCGCACAAGTACCCTACGCAACTCTCCGGCGGCCAGCAGCAACGAGTCGCGATTGCGCGCGCTCTTTGCATGCAGCCCGAAATCCTCCTGTTCGACGAGCCAACGTCTGCGCTCGACCCCGAGATGGTTCAGGAAGTGCTCGACACGATGACAGAGCTCGCGAAGACAGGGATGACCATGATGTGTGTGACACACGAAATGGGGTTCGCGAAGAACGTCGCAGACCGTGTCATCTTCATGGACCAAGGCGAGATAGTGGAAGAAGGTACGCCTGACGCAATCTTCGGTGCGCCCAAGACGCCTCGCTTGATTAACTTCCTGGGGCACGTGAGTGCGCGCCACTGAGGTCGGCTTCAAGCCAGTTCGTGTCTACGTCCAGAATCAGAGAGAGCGCGGAGACGCTTATCAGATAACTCCTGCGCGATGGCGGGATGCGGTGAAGGCGTCCGATGACCAGGTCACCGCCAGCTTTCACGACAAAAACGCGGTTGACCACATCGAGCCACCTCTGTGACGCAGCACGATAAAAAACTACAGGCGCGTGGCCGCGCCGGTACGGAACGCTAAGGGTTTTCACGATTCGGCCCCAATGTGAGGGGTGTCTACGTAGAATCATCATTTTGGTACTCGCCATGCGTTTCGCAGCCTAGACGGGCACGGCATTGCCGCGCTGCTAGGGGTACACAGTGGCTGACTTTTGCTCGAGTCGCTCAATGCCTTTCCAGTACTTCCAACAGCTCTACTCAGAATTCGAATCCGTCAAGGGCTCTCAGCGGGACCTTCCAACGGGGCGCCTCAGCGACCCCGTTGCCTACGTGATTCGTAAGGCAATTTTGTCGGGCGTGCTCAAGCCTGGCAGTAGCATCCCGGAGCGCGTCTTGGCTCAGGAACTCAATGTCAGCAGGACCCCAGTCCGCGAGGCCTTGTTCGTTCTTCAAGGCGAAGGCCTGGTCCATCTGCGACACAACCGTACTGCTTTGGTGGCGCACTTTTCTCAGGACGACTTGCGTCGGGTGTACTCTCTCCGCGGGCTGCTGGAGGGGTTCTCTGCAGAATGTGCGGCCAGCAATCCGGACCGCTCAAACGTGCCCAAGGTGGAACATTCGTTGCGGCGCTATTTGAAGTTGAATGAACAGTCCACGCCCATCGAGCAGGCGCAGGCTGACTTGGAGTTTCACGAGTCCATCTTGGATGCGGCCGGTAGTCAGCTGCTCTACACGATTACTCGCCAGGTGCTGGCCGTTACCATCACGCATCGCTCGCGGTACGCATACACCCCGGAGCAACTGCAAGAGGCGCAGATTCAACACGAGTCCATTTACTCTGCCATCAACAAGGGCGACTACGCGCTAGCAAAGTGGCTCATGACTCAGCACGTCGACAAATCGAGCTCGCTGGCGTCCATGCATCTCTCGGATGCAGACCCGCTGGCCTCTGAGGTCAACATTCCAAAAACCAGGACGCGAAAGCCCCGCGTTCAGTTGGAGCCTAGTTGATAGCTGCGGTCGCTGGCCACTTTGCGACGCCACTCAAGGTCGATGTCCACAGTTTCCCACGACGCGAGGGTGGCAATAGCGCGCTCGTACAGAGGCAGCGCGAGCTGAACAGCGCGCGGCGGGCGAATTCGCTCGATGCTCCAACGCAACTTTTCCCTCGCGCCGTCGGGCGTGAAGATGCCTTTGCGGACCCAGTCGACTGCCAGCCAGTCGAAAATGTCCAGGAACGAGAGCCCATCCGCCGCTGAAAGGATGTCAGCCTCGTCACCACCGCCAATTTCATGGCGCAACACCAATCGCCTGACCTGACGAATGAAAGGCTCGCCGCCCTCGGGGCCCTGCTCTCTCAACCACTTCTCGATGAAGTCCGCAGAACGGATGGAGTGAGCGAACAGATAGTCAGGGTCGTCAAATCCCGCGTCCGGCGTCCCGGAAGGCCCGCCCGGGAAAAAGCGCTCCGCATCGTGAGTAATGGCCGCCAACTTCAGCGCTTCCGAAGCAGCGCCATTGGTGAGCTCAATCACCCAATAGCGTGTATTGAACAAGTGCTCGAGTTGATAAAAGCCGTCTAGCCATCTGGTGGCCTCCAACTCAAGCTGCGTGAAGCTGGGGTCCGCGTAACGTCCGCGCACAGATGGATTCATGCATTCACTCCTGGCTGTTGGGACTTGGCCCGTTCCATCGCCCGCCACACAGCTTCCGGAGTGATGGGCAACGAAGAGATTTCGACACCTCGGTCGCTTAGCGCG
>JAGKSX010000161.1 GCA_018993155.1 Hydrogenophaga sp. | reverse complement strand
CCGGTGTCGTGCAGCTGTTCCGTCTGTAAGCCCAAGGCGGCCGCTGGTCGCCGCAACCGCGCGCGCAGGGGGGTGAAACAGGGTCCTCGCACCGCGCACAAGCCACGGGCGTGCCTATACTGTTTCCCCTGTACCGGCCCCAGGGATTTTCGTCCCGGCATGCCGGCGCCTCACCGCCCGCGCACCCGGAGACCGACGCCATGAACGCTCGCCTGCCCCAAGCCTCGCCCCCCCTGGACCCGGCCGCCTTGCAGGCCCATGTGGAGGCGAGCTGGTCGCGCGGCATCATCCCCGAACTGACGCGCTACATCGAGGTGCCGGCCAAGTCGCCGGCCTTCGACCCCGACTGGGCCGCCCACGGCCTGCTGGAGCGTGTGCTGCAGGGCGCAGCCGACTGGGTGCGGGCGCAGCAGGTGGACGGTCTCCAGCTGGAGATCGTGCGCCTGAACGACGCGCAGGGCCGGCCCCGCACGCCGGTGCTGTTCTTCGAGGTGCCGGCCAGCGCCGGGCGCGACGGCACACCGGCCCCCGCCTCCGGCCAGACCGTGCTGATGTACGGCCACCTCGACAAGCAACCCGAGTTCACCGGCTGGCGCAACGACCTCGGCCCCTGGACGCCCAAGATCGACGGCGGCAAGCTCTATGGCCGCGGCGGTGCCGACGACGGTTACGCGGTCTACGCCAGCGTGGCCGCGCTGCAGGCGCTCAAGGCCCAAGGCGTGGCGCACCCGCGAATCGTCGGGCTGATCGAAACCTGTGAAGAGAGCGGTTCGGGCGACTTGCTGCCCTATGTGGACGCGCTGCGCCCGCGCCTGGGCGACGTGGGTCTGGTGATCTGTCTGGACAGCGGCGCCGGCAACTACGACCAGCTCTGGCTCACCACCAGCCTGCGAGGCATGGCCAGCGGCGTGCTCAAGGTCGAGGTGCTCACCGAGGGCATCCACTCGGGCGATGCTTCGGGCCTCGTGCCGTCGAGCTTTCGCATCATGCGCCAGGTGCTGGACCGGCTGGAAGACAGCGCCACCGGCCGCCTGCTGCCCGCCAGCTTCCATTGCGAGGTGCCGGCCGAGCGCATCGAGCAGGCGCGCGCCACGGCCGCCATCCTGGGCGACGAGATCCACAAGCGCTTCCCCTGGGCGCACCACGACTGCGGTGGCTCCACCGTGTTCACCCTGCCCACCACCACCGACCCGGTGGAGGCCCTGCTCAACCGCACCTGGCGGCCCACGCTGTCGGTCACGGGCGCCGACGGTTTCCCCGAACTGCGCAACGCCGGCAACGTGCTGCGGCCCTACACCGCGTTCAAGCTCAGCCTGCGCCTGCCGCCGCTGGTGGACGCGCCCGCGGCCGTGCAGGAACTCAAGGCCCTGCTGGAGGACAACGCACCCTACCAGGCACGCGTGACCTTCGAGGGCGAAGGCGCGGCCAGCGGCTGGAACGCCCCCACCACCGCGCCCTGGTTCGAGCAGGCGCTGCAGGACGCTTCGCAGGCCCATTTCGGCGCCGGCTGCGGCACCATCGGCCAGGGCGGCACCATCCCGCTCATGAACATGCTCAGCAAGGGCTTCCCGACCGCGCAGATGATGGTCTGCGGCGTGCTCGGCCCCAAGAGCAATGCGCACGGTCCGAACGAGTTCCTGCACCTGGACTACGCGCAGCGCCTGACCGCGACCGTGGCCCAGGTCATGGCCCGCATGCCCTGAGCCCGCCGCACCATGTCCGACACCACCCAGGCGCCCTTCACCCTCCGCGATGGCCTGAACCTGGCCCTGTTCGACTGGCCGCTGCCGATGCGCTGGCGCCCGCGCGCGGTGGTGTTGATCGTGCACGGCCTGGGGGAACACGCCTGGCGCTATGACCCGGTGGCGCAACGCCTGAACGAATGGGGCTTCTGCGTGCGCGCGTACGACCAGCGCGGCCATGGCGAGTCGGGTGGCGCGCGCGGTGTGCTGCCCGATGACGACACCTTGCTCGACGACCTCGCCGAGGTGCTGGAGGACACGCGCAACCACATCGCCGAACCCTGGGCCTGCCCGCTCATTCTCATGGGCCACAGCATGGGCGGGCTGGTTGCGTCCACCTTCGTGCAGCGGCGCATGGCGCCTGTCGACGCGCTGGTGCTGTCATCGCCCGCGCTGGACGCGGGCATCGGCGCACTGCAGAAAAAGCTGATTTCCCTGCTCTACCGTTTCGCGCCCAACTTCGCCATATCCAACGGCCTGGACGCGAGCAAGATCTCGCACAACGCGGCGGTGGTGGAGGCCTACAAGAAGGACCCGCTGGTGCACGACCGCATCAGCGCGCGGCTGGCGCAGTTCATCGACCGCAACGGCCCGGCCGTGGTGGCCGCCGCCGCACAGTGGCGCGTGCCCACGCTGCTGTTGTATGCGGGGGCGGACAGCCTGGTGCGGCCTGCGGGCAGCAAGGCGTTTGCCGCCGCCGCACCGCGCGACAAGGTGCATGCCCAGGTCTATGAAGGCCTGTACCACGAGATCTTCAATGAGGCCGATCCCTCGGCCGTGTACGGCACCCTGAAGGCCTGGCTGGACTTGGTCGCGCCCGCACAGGCCTGAGTCGCAGGTTCAGCGGCGGGGTGGTGTAAGCCCGAACAGGCCCATCAGGTCGGCCGCGCCAGCGCCGCCACCCTGACCGCCGCCCCCGCCGAGCAGGGCGCCCAGCCCGCCGAGACCTCCCAGGTCGTTGTCGGCCGGCAGCTGCCCCTTGGGGCTGAGCTGGTCGATCAGGCCGGGCAGCAGGTCGGCCAAGGTGCCCGAAGCCTGCGCGGGGCTGCCACCCAGTTGCGAAGCGATCATGCCCATCAAGTCGGGGCCGAGTGCGCTGCCGAGCTGGTCGCCCGACACCGGCTGGTTCGCGCCGGTGCCGATCCAGGATTGCACCGCGTCACCCAGGCCGCCCGATTGCAGCTTGGCCAGCAGGCCTTGCAAGCCGCCCGAGCTCGCGAGCAGCGAACCGACCAGGGCAATGAGCATCTGCGGGTCCATCCCGCCCGGCAGGCCGTTGGCGGAGGCGGAGGGTCCCCGTTGTTGTCCCTGCAGCGAGCCCGAAGCGGCCTCGGCGGCGGCACCGATCAATGAATCCAGAAGTCCCATGGCATTGTTCCCTGTGATGGGCGCCCGGAATGGGCGCGCGGTCAGGCGGGATTGTGGGCCTGCCGGCGCACCCAGGCAAGCCAGACCAGGGCCAGTCCGGTGAGGCCCACCGGTACCAGCGAGCCGATGTTGAGCCATTGCCAGCCCTGGGTGGTGACCAGCGCTCCCGAGGCGAACGAGGTCAGCGCCATGGTGGCGAACACGCAGAAGTTGATCGCGGCCTGCGCGCGGTTCTTTTCCTCGGGGCGGTAGGCCTGCAGCGACAGTGTCGTGCTGCCCGTGAAGAGGAAGTTCCAGCCCACGCCGAGCAGGAACAGCGCGATCAGGAACTGGTGCAGGTCCACGCCCGAGAGCGCCACCAGGATGCACGCGATGTTGAGCACCACGCCCACGCCCATGATGGTGAGCACGCCAAAGCGCGCGATCAGGTGGCCGGTGAAGAAACCCGGCGCGAACATGCCGATCACGTGCCATTCGAGCACCAGGGCCGCGTCATCGAACGCAAAGCCGCAGACCTGCATGGCCAGCGGCGTGGCGGCCATCAGCAGGTTCATCACGCCGAAACCCAGCGCGGCGCCAGCGGTGGCGACGATGAACACCGGCTGGCGCACGATCACCGAGAGTGGGCGGCCCCGGTCGGCGCCCGCGACCGGGGCTGGCGCGGGCGGGAAGCGCAGAAAGGCCATGAGCGCCATGGCGAGCAGGGCCACCAGGGCCAGCGCCACATACGCACCGGCGAACGGCGCACCCAGCCAGTCCTTGGTGCGCACGGCCAGATTGGGCCCGAGCACCGCGCCCACCAGGCCGCCCGCCAGCACCAGCGAGACCGCCTTGTCGCGGAACGCGGGCGCGCTCAGCTCGGCCGCTGCGAAGCGGTAGAGCTGGCCGTTGGCGCTGTAGTAGCCCGCGACCACGGTGGCGGCCACCAGCAGCCAGAAGTTCCGGTCCATCACCGCCCAGGCGCACAGCAGGGCCGAGGCCAGGGCCACCAGCAGGCCGATCTGGAACGAGGCCTGCCGCCCGAAGGCGCTCTGGGTGCGCGCCACCAGGGGCGTGGACAGCGCGCCGCCCAGCACATAGCCCATCACCGGCAGCGTGGCCATCCAGCCCAGCGGCGCGAGCGCGAGACCCACCAGACCGTTGATGGCCATGAAGACCACGTTGTTGGTGAGAAAAAGCCCTTGTGCGCCGGCCAGCAGCCAGAGGTTTTTGTTCATAAGTCATCGTTTATACAATGCGGTATGCGCAAGACCCAGCACATTGGCATCGTGGCCTGCTCCGCCGAAGGGGCGGCCCTCTGTTACCGCACCATCTGCGTCGAAGGAGCGGCCTTGCTCGGGCCGCACGCGCACCCCGAGGTCTCGCTGCATTCGCTCTCGCTCGCCGACTACGTGGACTGTCTGAACCGGGGCGATCTGCGCGGCGTGGCCGATCTCATGCTGGCGTCGGCCCACAAACTGGCGGCCGCTGGCGCGGACTTCCTGATCTGCCCCGACAACACCATCCACCAGGCGTTCCTCCATGTCGAGCCGCGTTCGCCGCTGCCCTGGCTGCACATCGCCGAGGTGGTGGCGCAAGCGGCGGTGCAGGCCGGCCACCGGCGCCTGGGCATCACCGGCACGCGCTGGCTGGTGGACAGCGAGGTCTATCCCGAGAAGCTCGCCGCGGTGGGTGTGCAGGCGGTGCGGCCCAGCGTGGCCGAGCGCGAGGAGATCGGCCGCATCATCATGGACGAGCTGGTCTGTGGGGTGTTCAAGCCTGAGAGCGTGGCGCGCTTCCAGGCCGTGTTCGCGCGCCTGCAGACCGAGGAGGGCTGCGACGCGGTGGTGCTGGGGTGCACCGAGATTCCGCTGATCATGAGCGACGCGAACTCGCCCCTGCCCACGCTGGACTCCACCCGCTTGCTCGCGCGCGCCGCGCTGGCGCGGGCCGTGGGGATTTCAGCGGCCGGCACATGACCGCTTGATGAAAGCCCATCCGCACCGGGATGGCATGCGGTAACGGTGCTCAAGAAGCCCGGTGGGGCGTCGAAGCAGGAGCAAGGGTGGCATTCGCGCCACCGGCTTCTCAAAGACGTCCCATGAACTGGCTTTCCTACATTTCCGTGCGCGCCAAACTCGCGCTGCTGCTGGCCTTGTGCGCGCTGGGCATTCTCACCGTGGCCCTGTCCGCGCTCTTCAGCCTGGACCGCGCCGTCTCGGCAAGCCAGCAACTGGTGCAGGTCGAGGTGTCCGCCCTGCGGTCGCTGGGCGACGTGCGCGCCGCGGTGGGCAACATGCGGCGCTATGAGAAGGACCTCTTTCTCAACCTGGCCGACGAAGCGGCCCTGCAGCGCTACCACTCGGCCTGGCAACAGCAGGTGGACCTGGGCCTGGGGCAGCTGGCCCAGCTGCGGCCCGGCCTTCACGCGCAGGAGCAGGCCGCGCTCGACCGCATGACCGCGGGCCTCGCGAAGTACCGCGAGGCGGTCGATGCCATCCACCTGGGCATCACGCGCGGCGAGATCAACGACCCCTGGCGCGCCAACGGCGCCATGGAGCCGGCCAAGGCCGATGTCCGCTCGGCCGACGAGGCCTTCGTCGAGATCAGCAACGCGGTCGGCGTGCGCGTGGACGGCATGGTCGATGCGTTGGCCCGCCTGCAACGGCAGGCCATGTGGGTCACGGTGCTGGCCGCGCTGGCGGTGCTGGTGCTCGGACTCGGCCTGGGTTACGTGGTCAGCGGCAGCATCACGCGCCCGCTGGACGAGGCGGCGCGCGCGATCGAGCGCGTGGCCGGCGGCGACCTGAGCACGCAGGTGCAGGCCCTGGGGCGCGATGAGATCGCGCGCGTGCTGGCCGGCATCGAGCGCATGCAGAGTGGGCTCGCGCGCATCGTGAGCGAGATCCGCGAGGGCGTTGATGGTGTGGAGCTCGCCAGCGGCGAGATTGCGTCGGGCAACCAGGACCTGAGCGCGCGCACGGAGCAGGCGGCGAGCAACCTGCAGGAGACGGCGGCGAGCATGGAGCAGCTCACGAGCACGGTGCGCCAGAGCGCGGATGCGGCGCGCCAGGCCAACCAGCTGGCGGCGAGCGCAGCGGAGATCGCGGTGCGGGGTGGTGAAGTGGTGGGCCAGGTGGTCACGACCATGG
>JAGKSX010000040.1 GCA_018993155.1 Hydrogenophaga sp. | reverse complement strand
GTCGCAAAAATCATTGCTTAAGGAGCGGGCATGTCCACCAAGCAAAAAATCCGCATCCGCCTCAAGGCTTTCGACTACAAGCTGATCGACAGCTCGGCCGCCGAGATCGTTGACACCGCCAAGCGCACCGGCGCGATCGTCAAGGGCCCCGTGCCCCTGCCGACCCGCATGAAGCGTTTCGACATCCTGCGCTCGCCGCACGTCAACAAGACCAGCCGCGACCAGCTCGAAATCCGCACCCACCAGCGTCTGATGGACATCGTGGACCCGACCGACAAGACGGTCGACGCCCTGATGAAGCTCGACCTGCCGGCTGGCGTGGACGTCGAGATCAAGCTGCAATAAGCTTCTCGCTTGAGCACCGTCGGGCCAGTCGCCCAGTGGTGCTTGCAGAGAAAAAGCCCGCCGGTTATACTGGCGGGCTTTCCGGCTTCTGGCCGGAGATTTCGTGGTGCCGTTTGATCCTGAATCATCGGCCCTTAGCGCGGAGCCTCGGTTCCGCACCATCAGCCCCGGCCAATTGAAGTCGGGAACGGAGAAAACAATGAGTCTTAGCAACTCCCTCGGGTTGTTGGGTCGCAAGGTGGGCATGATGCGTCTGTTCACCGATGACGGGGACGCAGTGCCTGTCACGGTGGTCGATGTGTCGAACAACCGTGTGACGCAGGTCAAAACCCTGGCCCATGACGGCTACGATGCGCTGCAGGTCACCTTTGGTGCCCGCCGTGCCTCCCGCGTGACCAAGCCCGAAGCGGGCCATCTGGCCAAGGCCGGTGTCGAAGCGGGTGAAATCATCCAGGAATTCCGTGTCGCCTCCGACGTCGCTGCCCAGTACCAGCCCGGTGCCGTGGTCGCCCCCAACGCGATCTTCGCGGCGGGTCAGAAGGTGGACGTGCAAGGCACCTCGATCGGTAAAGGCTTCGCCGGCACCATCAAGCGCCACAACTTCAGCTCGCAGCGCGCCTCGCACGGCAACAGCCGTTCGCACAACGTGCCGGGCTCCATCTCCATGGCCCAGGATCCGGGTCGCGTGTTCCCCGGCAAGAAGATGACCGGGCACATGGGCGATGTGACCAAGACCATCCAGAACCTCGACATCGTGCGCGTGGACGAAACCCGTCAACTGCTCATGATCCGCGGTGCCGTTCCTGGCTCCAACGGCGGTTTCGTGACCGTGCGTCCCGCCATCAAGGCCAAATCCGGCAAGGGAGCAAACTGATGCAAGTTGAACTCCTGAACGACCAGGGTCAAGCCTCGTCCAACGTGGACGTGCCCGAGACCGTGTTTGGTCGCGACTACAACGAAGCCCTGATCCACCAGCTCGTGGTGGCTTATCAGGCAAACGCCCGTCAAGGTACGCGTGCACAAAAAGACCGCCAGATGGTCAAGCACTCGACCAAGAAGCCGTTCAAGCAGAAGGGCACTGGCCGCGCACGCGCCGGTATGACGTCTTCGCCGCTGTGGCGCGGGGGTGGTCGCATTTTCCCGAACAGCCCTGACGAAAACTTCACCCAGAAGCTCAACAAGAAGATGTACCGCGCCGGCATGGCGTCCATCTTCTCGCAGCTCGTGCGTGAAGGCCGTCTGGCCGTGGTCGATTCCCTGAAGGTGGACTCGCCCAAGACCAAGCAGCTGGCCGACAAATTCAAAGCCATGAACCTGCAATCGGTGCTGGTGATCGCCGAGGAAGTCGACGAGAACCTGTACCTGGCTTCGCGCAACCTGCCCAACGTGCTGGTGGTCGAGCCGCGTTACGCCGATCCGCTGTCGCTGGTGCATTACAAGAAGGTCATCGTCACCAAGGCGGCGATCGACCAGCTCAAGGAGATGTTCGCATGAGCGTCACGAAATACGACGAAGGTCGCCTGATGCAGGTCCTCGTGGCACCGATCGTGTCCGAGAAGGCCACCCAGGTTGCCGAGCAAACCAACGCCGTGATGTTCAAGGTGTTGCGTGATGCCTCCAAGCCCGAGATCAAGGCGGCCGTTGAACTGATGTTCAAGGTCCAGGTCAAGGGCGTTTCCGTGCTCAACCAGAAGGGCAAGTCCAAGCGCTTTGGCAAGACCGTCGGTCGTCGCGACCACGTTCGCAAGGCCTATGTGACGCTGATGCCGGGTCAAGAGCTGAACTTCGGCGGAGAGGGCGTTTAATCATGGCAGTCATCAAGATGAAACCGACTTCGCCAGGCCGTCGCGGCATGGTGAAGGTCACGCGTGACCAACTGCACAAGGGTGCGGGTTTTGCGCCCCTGCTGGAGCCCCAGTTCCAGAAGGCCGGTCGCAACAACAACGGTCACATCACCACCCGCCACAAGGGCGGTGGTCACAAGCACCACTACCGTGTGGTTGATTTCCGTCGCAACAAGGATGGCATCCCGGCCAAGGTCGAGCGCATCGAGTACGACCCGAACCGCACGGCGCACATCGCGCTGCTGTGCTACGCCGACGGCGAGCGCCGCTACATCATCGCCCCCCGTGGCGTTGAAGTGGGCGCGACCCTGCTGTCCGGCTCGGAGTCGCCGATCCGCGTGGGCAACACGCTGCCGATCCGCAACATCCCGGTCGGCTCGACCATCCACTGCATCGAGCTGCAGGTCGGCAAGGGCGCGCAAATCGCCCGTTCCGCCGGTGCTTCGGCCGTGCTGCTGGCCCGCGAAGGCATCTACGCCCAGGTGCGCATGCGCTCTGGTGAAGTGCGCAAGGTCCACGTGGATTGCCGCGCCACCATCGGCGAAGTGTCCAACCAGGAACACAGCCTGCGCCAGTTGGGCAAGGCCGGTGTGAAGCGTCACATGGGCATCCGCCCGACCGTTCGCGGTACCGCGATGAACCCGATCGACCACCCGCACGGTGGTGGTGAAGGCAAGACCGGCGAAGGCCGCGCTCCGGTGGATCCGTGGGGCAACCTGACCAAGGGCTATCGCACCCGCAACAACCGCCGCACGCAGTCGATGATCGTCTCGCGTCGCAAGAAGTAAAGGGTTGACAACATGACTCGCTCACTCAAAAAAGGTCCGTTTGTCGACCACCACCTGCTGGCCAAGGTTGAAAAAGCCCAAGCCACCAAGGACAAAAAGCCCGTCAAGACCTGGTCGCGCCGCTCGATGATCCTGCCCGATTTCATCGGCCTGACCATCGCCGTGCACAACGGCAAGCAGCACGTGCCCGTGTACATCACCGATCAGATGGTGGGACACAAGCTCGGCGAGTTCTCGCTGACGCGCACGTTCAAGGGCCACCCGGCCGACAAAAAAGCGAAGAAGTAAGGACTAACCATGGAAACCCGTTCAATCGTTCGAGGCGTTCGCCTCTCGGTCGACAAAGGCCGACTGGTTGCCGACCTGATTCGTGGCAAGAAGGTCGACCAGGCGCTCAACATCCTGGCGTTCACGCAGAAGAAGGCCGCTGGCATCGTCAAGAAAGCTCTTGAGTCCGCCATCGCCAACGCGGAACACAACGACGGCGCCGACATCGACGAACTGAAGGTCAAGACCATCTATGTCGAGCAAGGCACCACGCTCAAGCGCTTCTCGGCCCGCGCCAAAGGCCGCGGCAACCGCATCAGCAAACCCACGTGTCACATCTACGTGACGGTTGGCAACTGAAGAGGTCACAGGAATATGGGACAGAAAATCAACCCCACCGGGTTCCGCCTCGCAGTTTCCCGCAACTGGGCCAGCCGCTGGTACGCGAGCAACCGTGACTTCGCCGGCATGCTGGCCGAAGACATCAAGGTGCGCGAGTACCTTAAGGGCAAGCTGAAGAACGCCGCCGTTTCGCGCGTCGTGATCGAGCGCCCCGCCAAGAACGCCCGCATCACCATCTACTCGGCGCGTCCGGGCGTGGTGATCGGCAAGAAGGGCGAGGACATCGAGAAGCTGAAGAAGGAACTGGCCGCCAAGCTGGGCGTGCCGGTTGCGGTCAACATCGAAGAAGTGCGCAAGCCCGAAATCGATGCCAAGCTGATCGCCGACAGCATCACGCAGCAGCTCGAAAAGCGCATCATGTTCCGCCGCGCCATGAAGCGCGCGATGCAGAACGCCATGCGCCTGGGCGCCCAGGGCATCAAGATCATGTCGTCGGGTCGTCTCAACGGCATTGAAATCGCCCGTTGCGAGTGGTACCGCGAAGGTCGCGTGCCGCTTCACACCCTGCGCGCCGACATCGACTACGGCACGTCCGAAGCCAAGACCACCTACGGCATCATCGGTGTCAAGGTCTGGGTCTACAAGGGCGACACCCTGGGCCGCAACGATGCGCCCGTGGTGGCCGAGCCGCGTGTGGAAGAAGAGCGTCGCCCGCGCGGTCCGCGCCGCGAGCGTCCGGCAGGTCCTCCTGCCCGCGCCGCAGTTCGCCGCCCTGGCGCCAATGCCGCTCCGGCCGATGGCAGCGACAAGCCTGCCGAAGCCACCGGCACCGAAACCAAACCCGCCGTTAAGCGCGTTCGCAAAGACGCCGCGCCCGCATCTGCAGCTGCGGACGGCAAAGGAGAATAAACATGTTGCAACCTGCTCGCCGCAAGTTCCGTAAAGAACAAAAAGGCCGCAATACTGGCGTCGCCACCAGTGGTGCCACCGTCGCGTTCGGCGACTTCGGCCTGAAGTCGACCGACCGCGGTCGTCTGACGGCTCGCCAGATCGAGGCCGCACGCCGTGCGATCTCCCGTCACGTGAAGCGTGGCGGCCGCATCTGGATCCGCGTCTTCCCGGACAAGCCGATCTCCCAGAAACCTGCCGAAGTTCGTATGGGCAACGGCAAGGGTTCGGTGGAGTACTACGTGGCCGAGATCCAGCCTGGCAAGGTGCTCTACGAAATCGTGGGCGTGCCCGAACAGCTGGCGCGCGAGGCATTCACGCTGGCGGCCGCCAAGCTTCCGTTGCGCACCACGTTCGTGACGCGCATGTTGGGTCAGTGATTCAGGAGAACACAAGATGAAAACTGCTGAACTGCGCCAAAAGGATGTGGCCGGCCTCGAAGCCGAAGTGAAGGCACTGCAAAAGGCCCACTTCGGTCTGCGCATGCAAAAAGCCACTCAACAACTCAACAACAACGCCACGCTGGGTGATACCCGCCGTGCGATCGCTCGCGCCAAGACCATCCTGGCCGAGAAGCAGCGCGCCGCCGCCGCGGCCAAATAAGGAGTGACCATGACGGAAGCTAAAACATCCCTCAAGCGCACCTTGGTTGGCAAGGTGGTCAGCGACAAGCGTTCCAAGACCGTGACGGTGTTGGTGGAGCGCCGTGTGAAGCACGAGCTCTACGACAAGATCGTGGCGAAGTCCAGCAAGTACCACGCTCACGACGAAAAGAGCGAGTACAAGATGGGCGACGTGATCGAGATCACCGAGAGCCGTCCGCTGTCCAAGACCAAGAACTGGGTCGCCACGCGACTGGTGCAAAAGGCCGCGCTGGTCTGAGCCCCATTGCGTTGCTTGCAGCGCAGATCGAAAAAGCGACCGACAATTCGGTCGCTTTTTCTTTTTCCGGCCCGGCATGAACGGGCCTTCCAGCCACGGCCTGCGGGCCACACAACGAGGAGCACGACATGATCAAGGTGGGTGACAAGATTCCGGCGGCCACGCTGATGGAATACAGCGAAGTCGAAGGCAATGGCTGCAGCATCGGCCCGAACCCGGTGGACGTGCAGAAGGCGTCGGCGGGCAAGACGATCGCCGTGTTCGCGCTGCCCGGCGCGTTCACGCCGACCTGTTCCGCCAAGCACGTGCCGGGCTTTGTTCAGCACGCCGCCGACTTCAAGGCCGCGGGCGTGGACGAGATCTGGTGCCTGAGCGTGAACGACGCCTTCGTGATGGGAGCCTGGGCGCGCGACCAGAAGACGGGCGACAAGGTGCGCATGCTGGCCGATGGCAGCGCCGATTTCGCCAAGGCCACGGGCCTGACCCTGGACCTGACCGGCCGCGGCATGGGCCTGCGCAGCAACCGCTACTCGATGCTGGTCAAGGACGGCGTGGTGCAGTCGCTGAACGTCGAAGGCCCCGGCAAGTTCGAGGTGAGCGACGCCGACACCCTGCTGGCCCAGGCCAAAGCCGGCGCCTGATCCGCCACCCATGAAGAAAGCCGCCGGTGTCGCCACCTGGCGGCTTTTTTGTGGGCGCTTGTCCGGCTAGAGATCGACCTTGAGGTAATGCGCACCCGGAATGGGGTTGTGGTAGTACGGCGCCACCTCGACAAAACCCATCTCCTGGTACAGGGCGCGCGCCGTTTCCATGTCGCTCAGGGTGTCGAGCAGCATGGTGGTGTAGCCCGACAGCTGGCCGTCCGACAGCACGCGCTCCACCAGCAGGCGACCCAGGCCAAAGCCGCGAAAGGCCGGGCGCACGAACAGGCGCTTCATCTCGCAGGCGTTGAGGTGGTCGGTGTTGTAGAGCGGGCGCATGGCGCAGCAGCCGGCGGGTTCACCGTCCACGCAGGCCAGCAACAGCGTGCCCGCCGGTGGGGCGTAGGCGCCGGGCAGTTCCGCGAGCTCGGCGTCGAAGCCCTGGAAGCACAGGTCGATGCCCAGTCCTGCCTGGTACTCCAGGAAGAGCTGGCGAACGGTCTGCAGGTCGTCGGGAAACTGGGCCGGTCTCAGCGAGATCACGGCGGTTCCGGTGTCGGTCATGGCGGTGGGGAGAGCGGGCGCGAAGCCCGGTGGGTGGCGTGGCTGCCACTATACGACAGCATGGGCCGACCGCCGCCTCAGAAGGCGTTGCCCAGGCTGACCAACCAGCTCACCGCCGCGGTGCACAGGCCCAGCACCACCAGGGCCAGCAGGCGCGTGCCCGCCGTGTCGCGGGTGCTGGGCACGGGTACCGGCAGCTGCTTGTCGCCCACCATCATGGGCCGCACGAGGCCTTGCTTCTTCACCCACTTGTAGTAGGCGATGGCCAGCAGGTGCAGGCCCACGAGCACGAAGACGATGAGCTTGCCGATCTCCTTGTGGTAACCGGTCGCCAGCGATACCGTCTCGCCCGAGACGAAGCGCACCAGCGGGCCGAAGAAGGCGATTTCGTCGTCGCTCATGAGACCGGTGCCCACCTGGGCGGCGAGGATCAAGAGGAGCGCGAAGACGGAGAGCGCCCCCAGCGGGCTGTGGCCCACCGAGTGCTCGGGCCGGCCCCGTCCCCGGAGGTAGGCTGCCAGAGACGAGGGTGCATAGATGAAGCGGGTGAAGCGCGACCAGTGGCCGCCGATGAAGCCCCAGACCAGGCGGAACAGCAGCAGGGTCAACACCGCATAACCCAGGCGAAGGTGCCAGTTCATCCAGTTGCCGCCGATGCTGCCGGTGACGATCAGCCCGATGACGCAGGCCGCGAGCAGCCAGTGGAACAGACGGGTGGGCAGGTCCCAGACGCGGATGGTGTGCATGGTGATCGTGGAGGTTGGATTCGGAATCGAGGAATAGAGAAGGTATATCGGAAAACGTTCCAGTGGAACTTTGGCCAATTCCCTACACTCCTGAGCGGGTGGCTCCCGGAGCCACGCCGCAACGCCCCACAACCTCCTCAGGAGTTTTCATGAAAATAATCGCTCCCCTCGCCTTGGCCCTGGCCTTCGGCACCCTGTCGGCACCCGCCTTCGCGCAATTCCAGAAGCCCGAAGACGCGGTGAAGTACCGCAAGGGCGCGTTGACTGTGATGGCCAACCACTTCAGCCGCATCGGTGCGATGGCCAACGGCCGTGCGCCCTTCGATGCCAAGGTGGCCGCCGAGAGCGCCGTGATCGTGGAGACCATGAGCAAGCTGCCGTGGGAAGGCTTCGTGCCGGGCACCGACAAGGGCGACACCGGCGCCTTGCCCGTGATCTGGACCGAACAGGCCAAGTTCAAGGAGAGCTCGGAGAAGCTCCAGAGCGCCACCGCCCAGCTGGCGGCCGCCGCGAAAACGGGCAACCTCGACAGCGTGAAGACCGCGTTCGGCGCCACGGCCCAGACCTGCAAGGCCTGCCACGACGCCTTCCGCAAATAAGACGGATCGCCCTCCAAAGAAAAGGCCGGGAACGATCCCGGCCTTTTTCATGGAAGCTCGCCCGTGAAGGTTCAGGCCTGCTGGGCCAGCAGCTCTTCGATCAGCTTGTGCAGCGCGGGAAAATCGGGTTCCCCCACATAGCGTTTGACGATGCGGCCCTGTTTGTCCACCAGGTAGGTGGTGGGCGTGAGCTTGACGTCGCCCCATTGCTTGGCGATGTCGCCAGTGTTGTCCAGCGCGACCTTGAAGGGCAGCTGGCGGGACTGCGCGAAGTTGAGCACCCAGGCCGGCGGGTCGTACTCCATGGCCACGGCCACGGTCTCGAAGCCCTGTCCCTGGTACTTCTGGTACGTGGCGACGATGGAGGGCATTTCCTTCACGCAGGTGACGCAGGTCGTGGCCCAGAAATTCACCAGCGTGACCTTGCCTTTGAGGTCGGCTGTGGTGGCCTTGCTGCCATCGAGCAGCACAAAGGCGGATTCGGGCGCCGCGTCGCGGCCCGCGCAACCCGCCAGGCCCAGGGCGCCGAGGGCGCCCAGCGCGGCAGCCGCTTGAAGGGTGCGCCGGCGGTGCTGGCCGCGGGGGCTGAGATCGGTCATTGTCTTTTCACTTCCCGGGGGCTACATTGCCCCACGTCATTCATTGAACAGCTTGCTTCCCGGAGGAACCGCCATGCAGCGCCGCCAGTTTACCCAGTCCACCACCGCGATGATCGGCCTTCTGGTCCTCGCCGCCCATCAGCAGGCCAAGGCCTTGTCCTTGGGCGATCTCACCGAAGGCGACGCCAGCCAGGGCATCAAGGTGGCTCTGGAAAAGGGCGCCCTGGCCGCGGTGGCCTTGCTGGGCAAGACAGATGGATTCCTGGGCAACCCAAAAGTTCGGATTCCCTTGCCCGGATTTCTCGAAGATGCGTCCAAGCTGCTCAAGATGACCGGCCAGGGCAAACGGATCGACGAACTGGTCACGAGCATGAACCGGGCTGCCGAGGCCGCCGTGCCGATGGGGCGCGATGTGCTGGTGGGGGCGGTGAAATCCATGAGCGTGAGCGACGCCAAGAACATCCTGGGCGGGGGCGACAACTCCGTGACGCAGTTCTTTGCCGAAAAAACGCGCAGCCCGCTGGGCGAAAAGTTCCTGCCCATCGTGACCAAGGCCACCGACAAGGTGGGGCTGGCCAACCAGTACAACAAGGTGGCTGGCAAGGCCGCGGGCATCGGGCTGGTCAAGTCGGAAGACGCCAACATCCAGCGCTACGTCACTGGCAAATCGCTCGACGGGCTCTACACCATCATTGGCGAGGAAGAGCGCAAGATCCGCCAGGACCCGGTGGGCACCGGCAGCGCCATTCTGAAGAAGGTTTTTGGCGCTTTGAAGTGAGCGCCTCCTTGCAATTTTTTGCCGAAACTACTTGAGCTTCTGTCTGGCCTCGGCCAGGCGGGCTTCCAGGTATTCACCGTAGAAGTCGGGCACCGCAATGCCGACCAGGCGCTCGGCGAGCTCCCTCCCGTCCGGGCCGAAAAACAGCACCGTCGGCGTGAAGCGGGCCTTCCACGCCCGGGCCTGGTCGGCCGGCGTGCTCAGTTGCCCATCAAAACCCTGCAGGGTGCCCGTGCGGTCCATCACGTCGACCTGCACCGCGTGGACCTTGCCCTCGCGCCGCATGGGCAGCAGGTAGTGGTTGCGCACGATGGCGCAATAGGGGCAGCCGGTCAGCGTGGTCATCACCACCAGAGGCTCGCCGCGGGCGGCCGCGGCCTGCGCGGCGCCGCGCAGCGAGGTGGGTGTGGGCAAGGCCTGCGCGGTGATGGAGGGTGGTGGCGTGGCGATGTCGCTCATGGGGTCAAGATGGTGGGGCGTGGGCGGTCAGACCGCGCCGCGGCGTTGAAGTTCGGTCAGGCGCTCGGGCGGGCAGGCCAGCCAGTCATCCAACACCTCGGCCGTGTGCTGGCCCAACAGCGGTGGCGGCAGGTCGTTGCGCACCGGCGTGGCGCTGAGCTTGAGCGGGCTGGCGACGAGGTCGACCGCATCGGCCAGCGGGTGTGACCACGTGTGCACCATGCCGCGCGAGCTCACGTGCTCGTCGGCGAACACCTCGGCGAGGTTGTTGATCGGGCCGCAGGGCACTTTGGCGGCCTCCAGCGCGGCCAGCCAGTCGGCTTTGCCGCGCGTCTTGAGCAGGTCGGCCAGCAGGGGCACCAGCACCTCGCGGTGGCGCACGCGGTTCTGGTTCTGCGCGAAGCGCGGGTCGGTGGCGAGCTCGGGCCGTCCGGCCACCGCGCAGAACTTGGCGAACTGGCCATCGTTGCCCACCGCCAGGATGATGTATTGCGCCTGGCCTTGCGCGTCCGGTGCGACCTCGAAGGCCTGGTAAGGCACGATGTTGGCGTGGGCATTGCCCGCCCGGCCCGGCACCTTGCCTTCCTCCCGGCCGCGCACCAGGTAGTTGGCCCCCAGGTTGGCGAGCATGGCGACCTGGGTGTCGAGCAGCGCCATGTCGATGTGCTGGCCTTCGCCGGTGCGCTCCGCGTGGCGCAGCGCGGCCTGGATGGCGATGGTCGCGTACAGGCCGGTGAACAGGTCCGTCACCGCCACGCCCACCTTCTGCGGGCCGCCGCCGGGCAACGCATCGCGCTCGCCGGTCACGCTCATGAGGCCGCCCATGGCCTGGATGGCGAAGTCGTAGCCCGCGCGGTCCTTGTAGGGGCCGGTCTGGCCGAAGCCGGTGATCGAGCAGTAGACAAGCCGGGGGTTGATCGCGCGCAGTGCGGCGTAGTCCAGGCCGTAGCGCGCCATGTCGCCGACCTTGTAGTTTTCGACGAACACATCGGCCTTGGCCGCCAGCTCGCGGATCAGGGCCTGGCCCTCGGGCGTGGCGATGTCGCAGGTGATGGAGCGCTTGTTGCGGTTCGCACCCAGGTAGTAGGCCGCCTCGGCGGTGTCCTGGCCGTCGCGCCCCTGCAGAAAGGGCGGGCCCCAGCCGCGGGTGTCGTCGCCGCCGGGATGGCCTGCGCCCGGAGGGCGCTCCACCTTCACCACATCGGCGCCCAGATCGGCCAGCGTCTGCGTGCACCAGGGGCCGGCGAGCACGCGCGAGAGATCCAGTATGCGGATACCATCCAGAGCATTCATGTTGCCATTGTGCGCGACCCCGCCTTCGCTGCGGTGTCCGGCGGTGGCCTCTCTGGCTGGAATTCCATGTCTGTCCCCGTTCCCGGCGCCGCGCCGCGCCGCCGCCTGCGCCCGCTGGGGCTCGCGCTGTCCGCCGGGCTGGTTCTCAGTGCGTGCAACCCCACCTTCAACTGGCGTGAATTGCGCCCCGAGGGCTCGCCCTTGCTGGCGCTCATGCCCTGCAAGCCCGAGTCCGCCGCGCGGCCGGTGCCGCTCGACGGCCGTGCGCCGGCCGAGTTGCACATGCACAGCTGCGACACGGGGGGCCTGACCTTCGCGGTGGCCTGGGCGGAGTTGGGTGACGCCGCCCGGGTGCCCGCCGCGCTGGACGGCTGGCGCCGCGCCTCGCTGGGGGCCGTGCGCGTCGACCCGGCGCGAGCCGACGACCCCGCGGCACGCTGGCCGGTGGCCGTGCCCGGCGCCACCCTGGCCCTGGGCCTGGCGGCGCAAGGCGCCGACCACCAGGGCCAACCGGTGCAGGTGCGCGCGGTGCATTTCGCGCGCGGCACGCAGGTGTACCAGGCAGCGGTCTACGGCCCCGCGCTGCGCGACGACGTGACCACCGCCTTTTTTGACGGACTCAAGCTGCCATGAACCCGACTGTTCGACCCGGTCTCGTGCGCCTCGACGGCGCTGTGGCCCCGCGTCCCCCGCAAGGCGAGTTGCTCGCACCGCGCACCGTGGTCATCGTCTTCCTGACCTTCGCGCTCGCGTATTTCCTGTCGGCGCTGTTGCGCGCCATCACGGCCACGCTCTCTCCCACCCTGAGCGCCGAGATGTCGCTCAACGCGGGCGACCTTGGCCTGCTGGCCGGAGGCTATTTCTTCGGCTTCGCGCTCACGCAACTGCCGCTGGGCAACTGGCTGGACCGCCATGGCCCGCGCACCGTGATCCTATGGTTCCTGGGGGTGGCGGTCGTCGGCTGTGCCGCGTTTGCGCTGGCCACCAGCTTCACCTGGCTGCTGGCCGCGCGCGTGCTCATCGGCATGGGCGTGAGCGCCTGCCTGATGGCGCCGCTCACCGGCTACCGGCGCTGGCTCACGCCCCTGGCGCAGATGCGCGCGAACTCCTGGATGCTCATGACCGGCTCGTTTGGCATGGTGGCCGCCACCTTGCCGGTGCAGTGGCTGATGCCGCTGACCGGCTGGCGCGGCCTGTTCTGGCTGCTGGGCGGGTTGATCCTGCTGTCGATGGTGGGCATCGTCTGGACGGTGCCGCGCTGGCGGCGGATCGAGCCGGCGGAGGCCGCCGCGCCGGTTTCCGAGCCGGGTTACGGCATGGTCTGGCGCCATCCCTATTTCCGCCAGATGGTGCCGATTGGCTTCGTCAACTACGGCGGCATGATCGCCGTGCAGACGTTGTGGGCCGGGCCCTGGATGGTGAAGGTCGCGGGCTACACGCCGGAGCAGGCGGCCGGCGGCCTGTTCGGCATCAACCTCTGCATGCTGTGCACCTTCTGGCTCTGGGGGGTGTTCAACCCGCGGCTGGCGCGCCAGGGCTGGCTGCCCGAGCGCCTGATCGCCTGGGGCTTGCCGCTGAGTTTCGCCGTGCTGGCCGCCATCGTGCTGCTGGGCGAGCGCGCCGGCTGGCCGCTCTGGGCCCTGTATTGCGTGAGCTGCACGGTCGGCTCGCTGTCCCAGCCCGCGGTGGCCCTGGCCCTGCCGGCCGAGGCCGCCGGGCGGGCGCTCTCGGGCTACAACCTGGTCATCTTCGGTGGCGTGTTCGTGGTGCAGTGGGGCATCGGGCTGCTGATCGACGCCCTGGGGCTGTTCGTGGACGACGAGGTCGCCCGCTACCGGGGCGCCATCACCCTCTTTGGCGTCTGTGGCGTTCTCGCCTACGTCGTGTTCCTGCGCGCCCACCTGGGCCGCGCGGCCGGCCGCGCGGGCTAAACTGGGGCCATGAACGGCATCCTCATCATGGCGCACGCGCCGCTGGCCTCCGCACTGCGCCAGTGCGTGCTGCATGTGTTCCCCGAAAGCGCCGACGCGGTGTCGGCGCTGGATGTGCAACCCAACGTGCCGCCCGAGGAGTCGCTGGCGCAGGCCCGCGCGCTCATGCGCCAGATGCACCTGCCGCAGACGCTCGTGGTGACCGACGTGTTCGGTGCCACGCCCTGCAACGTGGCGCAGAAACTCATCGACGGCATCAACTCCAAACTCATCACCGGCGTGAACCTGCCCATGCTGTTGCGCACCGTGTCGTACCGCCATGAATCGCTGGATGCGCTGATCTCGCGCGCCATGATCGGCGCCACGCAGGGTGTCATCCAGGTGGCGGTGACCGCGCCTCAGAACCAGGCCAGAAGAGCCACGCATGATCAAGACCACCGTGACCATCAGCAATAAGCTCGGGCTGCACGCGCGCGCCTCGGCCAAACTCACCAAACTCGCCGGCGGCTTCGCCTGCGATGTGTGGATGTCGCGCGGCGAACGGCGCGTCAACGCCAAGAGCATCATGGGCGTCATGATGCTGGCCGCCGGCATCGGCAGCGTGGTCGAGATCGAGACCGACGGCAAGGACGAGCAATCCGCCATGGACGCGCTCGTCGCTCTGGTCAACGACAAGTTCGGCGAGGGCGAATGACCATCTCCATCCACGGTCTGGCGGTCTCCCGGGGCATTGCCATCGGGCGGGCCGTGATCGTGGCGTCCAGCCGCGTGGACGTGGCGCACTACTTCGTGCAGGCCGACCAGGTCGAGAGCGAGATCGAACGCCTGCGACATGCGCGCAACGCGGTGGCCGAGGAGATCGTGAAGGTGCAGCACAGCCTGCACGATCTCGGCCCCAATGACGCGCACCCCGAGCTCACCGCGCTGCTCGACGTGCACCTGATGCTGCTGCAGGACGAGCAGCTCACCAGCGGCGTGAAGCACTGGATCGTGGACCGCCACTACAACGCCGAATGGGCGCTGACCACCCAGCTCGAGGTGATCGCGCGCCAGTTCGACGAAATGGAAGACCCGTACCTGCGCGAGCGCAAGGCCGACCTGGAGCAGGTGGTCGAGCGCATGCTGCGCTTCATGCGCGGCGTGGCCTCGCCGGTGGCGCCGGGTGGCGAAGCCAAGGCGGTGCACGACAGCGCCATCGAGGCGCCGCTGGTGCTGATTGCGCACGACCTGTCGCCCGCCGACATGCTGCAGTTCAAGCAGAGCGTCTTCGCCGGTTTCGTCACCGACGTGGGCGGCAAGACCAGCCACACCGCCATCGTCGCGCGCAGCATGGACATCCCGGCGGTGGTGGGTGCGCGCTCGTCCAGCCAGCTGATCCAGCAGGACGACTGGGTCATCATCGATGGGGATGCCGGCGTGGTGCTGGTCGATCCCTCGCCCATCCTGCTGGCCGAGTACGGCTTCAAGCAACGCCAGGGCGAGGTCGAGCGCGAGCGCCTCTCGCGCCTGAAGAACACGCCGGCCGTCACGCTCGATGGTCAGAAGATCGAACTGCTGGCCAACATCGAACAGCCCGAGGACGCCGTGGCCGCCCTCAAGGCCGGCGCCGTCGGTGTGGGCCTGTTCCGCAGCGAGTTCCTGTTCATGGGACGCGCCGGCAAACTGCCCGACGAGGAAGAGCAGTACCACGCCTACCGGCGCGCGGTCGAGGGCATGCAGGGCCTGCCGGTCACCATCCGCACCGTCGACGTGGGTGCGGACAAGCCGCTGGACCGGGGCGCCTCGCGCGCCGGCGAGGACCACCTCAACCCCGCGCTGGGTTTGCGTGCGATCCGCTGGAGCCTGGCCGAGCCGGCCATGTTCCTGGTGCAACTGCGCGCCATCCTGCGTGCCGCCGCGCACGGCCCGGTGCACCTGCTCATTCCCATGCTGGCGCACGCCAGCGAGATTCGCCAGACCCTGGCGCTGGTCAACCGCGCCCGCGAACAGCTGGACAACGCCGGCATCGCCCATGGCCACGTCAAGCTCGGCGCGATGATCGAGGTGCCGGCCGCGGCCCTGACCATTCCGCTGTTCCTGCGCTACTTCGATTTCCTGTCCGTCGGTACCAACGACCTGATCCAGTACACGCTGGCGATCGACCGCGCGGACGAAGCGGTGTCGCACCTCTACGACCCGGTGCACCCGGCGGTGCTGCACCTGCTGGCCAGCACCATCGAGCAGTGCCGAGCCAAGGGCAAGGGCGTGAGCGTGTGCGGTGAGATGGCGGGCGACGTGAGCCTCACGCGGTTGCTGCTGGGCCTGGGGCTGCGCAGTTTTTCCATGCACCCCTCGCAGATCCTGGCGGTCAAGCAGCAGATCCTGCGCTGCGACACCACGCGCCTGCAGACCTGGGCGCAGAGCGTGCTCGCCGCGGAAGACCCAGCGGCCCTGATGACCGACTAGTTGCCGTGCTCCGGCGCCGGCTGCGGCTGGTGCGCCGAGATGGCCGCCAGCACGCTGGCGCTCACCAGCACCATGGCCAGGGCCTCCAGCGCGGTGGGCCAGCGCGCCTCCCACAGGAAGCCGTAGAGCAGGGCGAACAGGGTCTCGAAGAGGATCATCTGCCCGATCATGGTCAGCGGCAGCAGGCGGCTGGCCCGGTTCCAGAACGCGTTGCCGAGGATCGAGGCCACGATGGCCATGCCGGAGGCCACGCCGACGAAGCGCCCCCATTGCGCGCCGGTGTGGTCGCTCAGGTTGCTGCCCATGAAGGCCGGCACCGCCAGCAGCAAGGCCAGCCCGCCCGTTACCAGGCCGGTGAGCAGGCTCCAGTCGTGCGAGGACACATGAACCAGGCGCACCAGCCAGCGGCTGTTGCTCACGGCGTAGGCGGTCCAGGCCGCCAGCGCACCGAGGGCGCAGAGAAAACCCGTGAGGCGGTCGGCCACCGGCGCCTCGGACGGCACGCCCAGCGCCTGCCAGGCCACGCAGGCGATGCCTGCGATGCCCAGTGCCAGCGTGAGCGCGAGCCGGCGCAGCGGCACGGCACCGTGGCCCCGGCTGCCGATGAGCGTGACCGCCACAGGCAGGAAACCGATGACCAGCGAAGTCATGGCCATGCCACCGAGCTGAACGGCGGACGCCAGCAGCACGTAGTACAGGATGTTGCCCAGCAGGCTCAGGCGCAGCAGGGCCCACCATTCCGCTCGGCCGATCCGGGGCGTCACGGCGTGCCAGCGTGGCGCGATCAGGGCCAGCGCCACCAGGCCATAGGCCAGGTAGCGGGCGGCCGAGAGTTGCAAGGGCGAGAAGTCGCGCGCGAGTTCGGGGGCCAGGAACACGAAGCCCCAGGCGGCACCGGCAGCGGCGCCAAAGCCGATGCCCAGTGCCAGGGCGTGGTTGGGCCGGCTCATCGTTGGCCGGGCAGGAAGGAGAGGCTCATGCCCGGAGCTTAGCCCGGGCCTTCGTCGCGATCCGCCGGTGTGTCGTCGCGTTTCGCGGGTCTTGAGGGGCGCTCAGCCGCGTGGCGGCTCGCGGCGCAGGGCGGCCGTCAGGGCCGAGGGCGAGCGGTAACCGATGCGCCGCGCCGTGTCGGCCACGCTCAGCCCATGGGCGCGCCAGGCGCGGGCCTGGGCCAGGCGCTGTCGGCGCAGCCACTGCATGGGGCTGTCGCCCTGCTCGGCCTGGCAGCGCGCGGTGAACTGCGATGGGCTCAGGTGCACCTGCGAGGCCAGATCGGCCACGGTCAGCGGGGTCTGCCAGCGGGTCTGCAGCCACTGGTTCAGCGCGGCCCAGTCGATGGGGCGGCGAGGCCGTTCCAGGGGCAGGGCGGTGGCGCAATCGTGTTGCAGCCAGGCTTCGAGCAGCAGGCTGGCGCCGGCCTGGCGGGCGCGTGGCAGGCCCGCCGACACGGCGGCGGCCAGGTAACGCGCCAGGGGTTGCACGCCGGGGGGCGGCGCCGCGACGGCCCGGGCCCAGGCAAGGTCGTGCGAGTCCAGCACCAGGCAGCGCGTGGCGTCCCGTCCCTCGAAATCGTGGTGCTCGCCCGGCGGTACCACGCAGCCGTCGCCGGCGGCGATGCGTTGTCCGCGTCCCGCCACCTCCAGTTCGAGCACACCTTCCAGGCCCACCAGGATCTGGAAGTGGTCGTGGTCGTGGCTGCCGTGCGAGGCGCCGTAGTCGCGCACGCTCAGTTGGTCGTGCGCGGCAGGCATGTCACTTCACTTCGGGATTGAGCACGCCATGGGCTTGCTGGTCGGCGTGGTACGAGCTGCGCACCATGGCGCCCACGGCGGCATGCGTGAAGCCCATTTCGTAGGCCTTGGCCTCGAACATCTTGAAGGTGTCAGGGTGCACGTAGCGGCGCACCGGCAGGTGGTGGCCGCTGGGGGCGAGGTACTGGCCGATGGTGAGCATGTCGATGTGGTGCGCGCGCATGTCGCGCATCACCTCGAGGATTTCCTCGTCGGTCTCGCCCAGGCCGACCATGAGGCCGCTCTTGGTCGGCACATGCGGGAACAGCGCCTTGAACTTCTTGAGCAGGTTCAGGCTGAACTGGTAGTCCGAGCCCGGGCGCGCTTCCTTGTACAGGCGCGGCACGGTCTCGAGGTTGTGGTTCATCACATCGGGCGGCGCGGCCTTGAGGATGTCGAGCGCGCGGTCGTCGCGGCCCCGGAAGTCGGGCACCAGCACCTCGATCTGCGTCTGGGGCGAGAGGGCGCGGGTCTTCTCGATGCAGGCGACGAAGTGGCCGGCACCGCCGTCGCGCAGGTCGTCGCGGTCCACGCTGGTGATCACCACGTACTTCAGGTTCAGCTGCGCGATCGTCTTGGCCAGGTTGTCGGGCTCGTTCACATCCAGCGGATCGGGGCGGCCGTGGCCTACGTCGCAGAACGGGCAGCGGCGCGTGCACTTGTCGCCCATGATCATGAAGGTGGCGGTGCCCTTGCCGAAGCACTCGCCGATGTTCGGGCAGCTCGCTTCCTCGCACACCGTCACCAGCTTGTTGGTGCGCAGGATGTCCTTGATCTCGTAGAAGCGGGTGGTCGGGCTGCCGGCCTTGACGCGAATCCACTCGGGCTTCTTCAGCACCTCGGCCGGCACGATCTTGATCGGGATGCGCGCGGTCTTGGCCTGGCTTTTCTGCTTGGCCGTGGCGTCGTAGCTGGCAGCGGGCTGGGCGTCGCGGACGGTGCTGCTGGCGGGGGCCGTGGGGGTGTCGAGGCGGGTCATGGCATGGGCGCGGGTGGCGCGGTTGGGGTTCAGGGGCTCAGGGTGGCGATGAGCTTCTGGCTCAGCACCGCCGCGGCGTCGTCCCAGGAAGCCGCGACCCCGATTGTAGAAAGGTCGACCGTGGGCAGGCCCGCGTAACCGCAGGGGTTGATGCGATCGAAGGGTTGAAGATCCATCGCCACGTTCAGCGCCACACCGTGGTAGGTGCAATGGCGGCTGACCTTGATGCCCAGCGCGGCGATCTTGCCCAGGCCGGTGAAGTCGGGTGGGGGCAGGGGCTCGCCCGGGTTCCGCTTCTGCGGCCGCTGCGGCAGCACGGCGTGGCTGCCGGGGTCGTCCAGCCGTACGTAGATGCCGGGCGCGCCGGCCACGCGGTGGCCGGTCACGCCGAAGGTGGCCAGGGTGCGGATCACCGCCTCTTCCACGCGGTAGACATACTCCTTGACGAAATAGCCCGCGCGCTGCAGGTCGACCAGCGGGTAGGCCACCACCTGGCCCGGCCCGTGGTAGGTCACCTGGCCGCCGCGGTTGGTCGACACCACCGGGATGTCGCCCGGGGCCAGCAGGTGGTCTTCGCGACCCGCCAGGCCCTGGGTGAAGACGGGCGTGTGCTCGCAGACCCAGAGCTCGTCGGGCGTGTCGGCCGTGCGCGCTGCAGTGAACGCCTGCATCGCCTCGTAGGTGGGCGCGTGGTCCACCCGGCCCAGTGTGCGAATGATCACAGCACGACTTTGACCATCGGGTGCGTGGTCAGCGTGCGGTAGAGCTCGTCGAGCTGCTCGCGGCTGGTCACGTGCACCGTGAGCGTGAGGCCCAGGTAGTTGCCGGCCTTGCTCGGGCGCTGCTCGATCGTGCTCTCGTCGAAGTCGGGATCGAAGGCGCGTGCCACATGCGTCATGGCGGTGGCAAAGCCCTCGACGTTGGCGCCCATCACCTTGATGGGGAAGTCGCTCGGGTAGGTGATGAGCGATTGTTCGGGGGGGATGTCGGGCGGTAGTTCCATCGGTCCGGTGTCCAGTTCTTCAAATCGATTGCGTGGCCACCGCGCGCTGGTAGCCCGCATAGAGGCTCGCGCACACGGGGCCAGGCTGGCCCCGCTGGGCGCCATGGCCCACCGGCACGCCGTCCAGCGTGGTGATGGACAGCACTTCCTTGGTGGCCGAAGAGAGCAGCAGCTCGTCGGCCGACAGCACCTCCGCGCGCGTGACGCGGCGAAGCTCATGCCGCAGGCCTTGCTGCCGGCAGAGTTCCTCGACGAGCCCGAAGCGGATGCCTTCGAGCACCAGGTTGTCCTTGGGCGGGCCCATGACCACGCCATCCTTGACCACCCACACGTTGCTGGAGGCGCCTTCGCTCAGGAAGCCGTCGCGGAACATCACCACCTCCACCGCGCCCGCATCGGCGGCGATCTGACGCGCCATCACCGAACCCAGCAGGCTGGTGGCCTTGATGTGGGCCTTGCGCCAGCGAAAGTCGTCGGCCGTGACGCAGGCCACGCCGTGGGCGCGTTGCTCCGGGGTGGCCAGCTTCATCGGGTTGGCCATCGCGAACACCGTGGGCTTGAGGCCGGGCGGCATCACGTGGTCGCGCGGGGCCACGCCGCGGGTGATCTGTATATAGACGAGCTGGTTGTGTACGCCGCGGGTCTGCTGGTCGGCGATCAGGCGCCGCGCGATGCCCAGCCATTCGTCGGGCGAAAACGGGTTGGGAATGCGCAGTTCGCGCAGCGAGCGCTCCAGGCGCGCCATGTGCTCTGCGAAGCGGAACACGCGGCCGCCATAGGCGGGAAGCACCTCGTAGATGCCGTCGCCAAAGATGAAGCCGCGGTCGAGCACACTCACGCGGGCCTCTCGCAGCGGACCGTAGTCCCCATCCAGAAAGCACAGTGAGTCGGGCAGGTCGGTCATGGCGGGATTATCGGCCGCGCCCTCGGGGCGCGTGGCGGGCACGGTTATCCCGTCCGCCGAATATTGACGGAGGGCTGGGGTTTCTACGTATAATGAGCGGCTTTGCAACCCAGGCGCTTTGTCGTCTGTTTGTCACGCGCGAGGTCGAACATGACGCAAGGCCATTCGATCCCGCCCGGGTGGGCAGACCAGGAAGATGGGGAGCAGGAATCCGATTTCAAGCCATTGACGCGTGAAGAAGCGCAGCAGTGGCGGGTTGGCCAGCCAGTGTTCTCGCTCTGGCGGCTGGTGATGGTGCAGTGGCTGGTGGGGCTGGCGGCGAGCATCGTGGGTGGACTGCTGTGGCAGTCGTCCTCGGTGGCGTGGTCGGTTCTGTATGGCGCGGCGGCGGTGGCAATTCCTTCGGCCCTCATGGCCTACGGGTTGACCTCCAGTGCAATGTCCCGTGTGTGGGCGGCGCACGCCAATGCGGCATTTGCCGGCTTCCTGCTGTGGGAGGGCGTCAAGATCCTGTTGGCGGTGGTCATGTTGGCTGCGGCCCCCTGGGTGGTCTCTCCCCTGAATTGGTTCGGCCTTCTGGCCGGGCTTGTGTTGGTTCTCAAGGTCTATTGGTTTGGATACCTCATCCAGACCAGGCGATCAAATGCAAACGGTTGACTCTCCGGCTCATCGGACACACGAACATGGCTGCTGAAGGCACTTTGACCCCGGGCGAATACATCCGCCACCACCTCGTCCACCTGACGAACCACAAGCAGGAATCCATCGTCGATTTCTCTGTGATCAACCTTGACTCCGTCGTGGTGAGCGCGCTGCTGGGTCTGCTCACGGTGTTCGTGCTCTGGCGTGCCGCCCGCGTGGCCACGGCCGGCGTGCCGGGCCGTTTCCAGGCCGCCGTCGAGATGCTGGTGGAAATGGTCGATTCGCAGGCCAAATCCGTCATCCACAACGCCCAGAGCCGCAAGCTCGTCGCCCCCCTGGCGTTGACGGTGTTCGTCTGGATCTTCATGATGAACTTCATGGACATGATCCCGGTGGACCTGATCCCCCAGATCTGGCACAGCGCCGGCCCGGCCATGGGCTTCAAGGACTACCTGCGCGTCGTGCCCACCGCCGACCTGTCGACCACCCTGGGTCTGTCGGTGTCGGTGCTGCTGATGTGCCTGTTCTACAACATCAAGATCAAGGGGCTGGGCGGCTGGGCGCACGAGCTCGTGAGCGCGCCTTTCGGCACCAGCAAGAACCCGGTCTGGGCCTTGCTGCTGGGCATCGTCAACTTCCTGATGCAGATGATCGAGTTCGTCGCCAAGACGGTCTCCCACGGCATGCGGCTGTTCGGCAACATGTTCGCCGGCGAGCTGGTGTTCATGCTGATCGCGCTGCTGGGCGCCTACGCCACCCTGTCGCTGGGCGGTTCGCTCTTCTTCATTGGTCACCTGATCGCTGGCACGGTGTGGACCTTGTTCCACATTCTGGTCATCACCTTGCAAGCGTTCATCTTCATGATGCTGGCCCTGATCTATCTGGGGCAGGCGCATGACGCGCACTGACGCGGCTCTCTAGGTCGCATTCGGTTTCTCTCGTTTCTTTCCTTTCTCAACAAACTTCCACTTCATAGGAGTCATCATGGAAAACGTTCTGGGTCTTGTCGCACTGGCTTGCGGTCTCATCGTCGGTCTGGGCGCCATCGGCGCATCCATCGGCATCGCGCTGATGGGCGGCAAATTCCTCGAATCGTCGGCCCGTCAGCCCGAGCTGATGAACGACCTGCAGACCAAGATGTTCATTCTGGCCGGTCTGATCGACGCTGCCTTCCTGATCGGCGTGGCCATCGCCCTGCTGTTCGCTTTCGCGAACCCGTTCACGCTGTAATTCGGCTCGCTGCCCCGCGCGGGCTGGTGTTGCGGTGACGGCCTTTCATCCCGTCGCCACCATCCGCCACCCGCGTCGGCAGTCGGTGCGTCACCCCTCTTGTCAACACACAGAAAGGCGTTGCGATGAACATCAATGCAACCCTCTTTGCGCAGGCCATCGTCTTCGCGATTCTGGTGTGGTTCACGATGAAATTCGTGTGGCCACCCATCGCCAAGGCGCTCGATGAGCGTGCGTTGAAGATTTCCGAAGGCCTGGCTGCTTCCGAAAAAGCCAAGACCGAACTGGCCGTGGCCAACAAGCGGGTGGAAGAAGAGTTGAGCAAATCGCGCAACGAATCCGCCACCCGCCTGGCCGACGCCGAGCGACGTGCCCAGACCGTGATCGAAGAAGCCAAGGCGCGCGCCACCGAAGAGGCTTCGAAGATCGTGGCGGCCGCCCGCCAGGACGCCGAGCAGCAGGTCGTCAAGGCCCGCGAAGCCCTGCGCGAGCAGGTGGCTGCCTTGGCCGTCAAGGGTGCCGAGCAGATCCTCAAGCGCGAAATCAATGCCGGCGTTCACGCCGAATTGCTGGGTCGCCTGAAGGCCGAGCTCTGATCCGAGCCTGACGCCACCGACCGGCATTCAAAGGACCACCATGGCAGAAATCGCCACCATTGCCCGCCCCTATGCGGAAGCGCTGTTCAAGGCCGCAGGCCCTGACGCGGCTGGCGCCGCGGCCTGGCTCGACGAGCTGGCTGCCCTGGCCGCCAATGAACAGCTGCGTCAGTTCGCCGACAGCCCCAAGACCGAACCTGATCAGGTGCTTTCGCTCATGACCGGCCTGCTCAAGAGCAGCCTGCCCGCCATTGGCCAGAACTTCCTGCGCACCGTGATCGAGAACGGCCGCATCGAAGCCCTGCCCGAGATCGCCGCCCAGTTCCGCGCACTGAAGAACGCGCAGCTGGGGGCGTACGACGCGGTGGTCCACAGCGCCTTCGAGGTGGACAGCGCCACGCTGGCCGAGCTCTCCGGGGTGCTGGAAAAGCGCTTTGGACGCAAGCTCAACCTCCAGGTGAAGCTGCAGCCCGATCTGATCGGCGGCATTCGCGTCGTGGTGGGCGACGAGGTGCTCGACACCTCGGTCAAAGCCCGCCTGGAACAAATGAAGATTGCCCTGACGGCCTGACGGCTGTTTTTCCGGGCGCGCCTGCACACCATTTAACGAAAGAAGGAAAGAGTCATGCAACTCAATCCCGCCGAAATCTCCGAACTGATCAAGTCCCGCATCGAGGGTCTGGGCGCATCCAGTGATGTGCGCAACCAGGGCACTGTGGTCTCGGTCACCGACGGTATCGTCCGTGTCCACGGCCTGTCCGACGTGATGCAGGGCGAAATGCTGGAATTCCCGGCCAACAAGGAGGGCGTGCCTTCCTTCGGTCTGGCACTGAACCTCGAGCGCGACTCCGTCGGCGCCGTGATTCTGGGCGAGTACGAGCACATCTCCGAAGGCGACACCGTGAAGTGCACGGGCCGCATCCTGGAAGTGCCGGTCGGTCCCGAGCTCGTTGGCCGCGTGGTCAACGCCCTGGGCCAGCCCATCGACGGCAAGGGCCCGGTCAACGCCAAGATGACCGACGTGATCGAGAAGGTCGCGCCGGGCGTGATCGCCCGCAAATCGGTGGATCAGCCGGTGCAGACCGGCCTGAAGTCGATCGACTCCATGGTGCCCGTTGGCCGTGGCCAGCGCGAGCTGATCATCGGTGACCGCCAGACCGGCAAGACCGCCGTGGCGATCGACGCGATCATCAACCAGAAGGGTCAGAACATGACCTGCGTCTACGTTGCGATCGGTCAGAAGGCCTCGTCGATCAAGAACGTGGTGCGTGCCCTGGAGCAGGCTGGCGCGATGGACTACACCATCGTCGTGGCCGCTTCGGCTTCCGAATCCGCTGCCATGCAGTACCTGTCGGCTTACTCCGGCTGCACCATGGGCGAGTACTTCCGCGACCGTGGCCAGGACGCGCTGATCGTCTATGACGATCTGTCCAAGCAGGCCGTGGCCTACCGCCAGGTCTCGCTGCTGCTGCGCCGCCCGCCAGGCCGCGAAGCCTATCCCGGCGACGTGTTCTACCTCCACAGCCGTCTGCTCGAACGCGCAGCCCGCGTGAACGCCGACTACGTCGAAGCCTTCACCAAGGGTGAAGTCAAGGGCAAGACCGGTTCGCTGACCGCACTGCCCATCATCGAAACGCAGGCCGGCGACGTGTCCGCTTTCGTGCCGACCAACGTGATCTCGATCACCGACGGCCAGATCTTCCTGGAAACCAGCCTGTTCAACGCCGGTATTCGCCCCGCCATCAACGCTGGTATCTCGGTGTCGCGCGTCGGTGGTGCTGCCCAGACGGACCTGATCAAGAAGCAGTCCGGCGGTATCCGTACCGACCTGGCCCAGTACCGTGAACTGGCTGCGTTCGCGCAGTTCGCTTCCGACCTGGACGAAGCCACCCGCAAGCAGCTCGACCGCGGTGCCCGCGTGACCGAACTGCTGAAGCAGGCCCAATACGCGCCGCTGTCCATCAGTTTGATGGCCGCCTCGCTGTTCGCTGTGAACAAGGGCTACCTGGACGACATCGACGTCAAGAAGGTGCTGTCGTTCGAAGCCGGCCTGCATGCTTTCCTGAAGGACAAGCACGCCGCCCTGCTGCAGAAGATGGAAGCCGGCAAGGCGCTGGACAAGGACAAAGAAGCCGAAGCCCAGCTCGCCGCTGCGGTTGCCGATTTCAAGAAGACCGGCACGTACTGATCCGCCCCCATTGACCAGCTAAGGAGCCCCAATGGCAGCAGGTAAGGAAATACGCGGCAAGATCAAATCGGTGGAGAACACCAAGAAGATCACCAAAGCCATGGAAATGGTCGCCGCCTCCAAGATGCGCAAGGCGCAGGAGCGCATGCGCTCCGCGCGTCCCTACGCCGAAAAGGTGCGCCAGATCGCTGGCAACCTGAGCCGGGCCAACCCGGAGTACACGCACCCGTTCATGCAGACCAACGACGCCAAGACCGCCGGTTTTGTCGTGGTCACGACCGACAAGGGTCTGTGCGGCGGTCTCAACACCAACGTGTTGCGCGCGGTGACGACCCAGCTCAAGGAACTGCAGGCCCAGGGCGTGAGCGCCGAGGCCGTGGCCATTGGCAACAAGGGCCTGGGCTTCCTCAATCGCATCGGTGCCAAGGTGGTGTCCAGCGTGACCGGGCTGGGCGACACGCCTCACCTGGAAAAGCTGATCGGCCCCGTCAAGGTGCTGCTCGATGCGTACACCGAAGGTCGCATCAACGCGGTCTACCTGTCGTACACCAAGTTCATCAACACGATGAAGCAGGAATCGGTGATCGAGCAACTGCTGCCGCTCAATGCAGGCACCTTGCAAGACAACGCCGGTGGCCGCGACTGGGACTACATCTACGAACCCGATGCAGCCACCGTCATCGACGAACTGCTGCTGCGCTACGTGGAAGCCCAGGTGTACCAGGCGGTTGCCGAGAACATGGCGTCCGAGCAATCCGCCCGCATGGTGGCCATGAAGGCCGCCACCGACAACGCCGGCAGCGTCATCGGTGAACTCAAGCTGGTCTACAACAAGACCCGTCAGGCCGCGATCACGAAAGAACTTTCGGAAATCGTCGCCGGTGCCGCCGCGGTCTGAAGCAGCCGCCCAACCGAATCCAGAGAAAACAGAAGGTATCCATCATGTCTCAAGTACAAGGCAAGATCGTCCAGTGCATCGGCGCCGTCGTGGACGTGGAATTTCCGCGCAACCAGATGCCGCGCGTTTACGACGCGCTGAAAATGGAAGGCTCCACCCTGACGCTGGAAGTCCAGCAGCAGCTGGGCGACGGCGTGGTGCGCACCATTGCGCTGGGCTCGTCCGACGGCCTGCGCCGCGGCATGGTGGTGACCAACACCTCCAACCCCATCATGGTCCCGGTCGGCAAGGCCACCCTGGGCCGCATCATGGACGTGCTGGGCGCGCCCATCGACGAGCGCGGCCCGGTTGACCAGGCCCTGACGGCTTCGATCCACCGCAAGGCCCCCGCCTACGACGAACTGTCCCCCTCGCAGGAACTGCTGGAAACCGGCATCAAGGTGATCGACCTGGTCTGCCCGTTCGCCAAGGGCGGCAAGGTGGGTCTGTTCGGTGGCGCCGGTGTGGGCAAGACTGTGAACATGATGGAACTCATCAACAACATCGCCAAGGCCCACAGTGGTCTGTCGGTGTTCGCTGGTGTGGGTGAGCGCACCCGCGAAGGCAACGACTTCTATCACGAGATGGCCGACTCCGGCGTCGTGAACCTCGAGAAGCTCGAAGACTCGAAAGTGGCCATGGTCTACGGCCAGATGAACGAGCCGCCGGGCAACCGTCTGCGCGTGGCCCTGACCGGCCTGACCATCGCCGAGTCGTTCCGCGACGAAGGCCGTGACGTGCTGTTCTTCGTGGACAACATCTACCGCTACACCCTGGCCGGTACCGAAGTGTCCGCCCTGCTGGGCCGCATGCCTTCCGCCGTGGGCTACCAGCCGACGCTGGCCGAAGAAATGGGCCGCCTGCAAGAGCGCATCACCTCCACCAAGGTCGGCTCGATCACCTCCATCCAGGCCGTGTACGTGCCTGCCGATGACTTGACCGACCCGTCGCCCGCCACCACCTTCGCCCACTTGGACTCCACCGTGGTGCTGAGCCGTGACATCGCCGCGTTGGGCATCTACCCCGCTGTGGACCCGCTGGATTCCACCAGCCGCCAGCTCGATCCGCTGGTGGTGGGCCAGGACCACTACGAAACCGCTCGCGCCGTGCAAGGCACGCTGCAGCGCTACAAGGAACTGCGCGACATCATCGCCATCCTGGGCATGGACGAACTGGCGCCGGAAGACAAGCTGGCCGTGGCCCGCGCCCGCAAGATCCAGCGTTTCCTGTCGCAGCCCTTCCACGTGGCTGAAGTGTTCACCGGCTCGCCCGGCAAGTACGTGCCGCTGGCCGAAACCATCCGTGGTTTCAAGATGATCACCGCCGGTGAATGCGACCACCTGCCCGAGCAGTCGTTCTACATGGTCGGCACCATCGACGAAGCCTTCGAAAAGGCCAAAAAAGTCGCGTAAAGCGGCGTACTCGGGCGCCCGGCGTTGTTGGTGTGCTCGATGTGCTACAGCACATCTCCGCGCACCGCCTAGCCGGACACCCGATTACTTGCTTTCCGTCGACTTTTCAAAGGAGTACATATGAGCACCATCCGCGTCGATGTGGTCAGCGCCGAAGAATCCATCTTCTCCGGCGAAGCCAAGTTCGTGGCGCTGCCGGGCGAGGCCGGTGAGCTGGGCATCCTGCCCGGCCACATTCCGCTGATCACCCGCATCAAGCCCGGCGCCGTGCGCATCGAGAAGGCCGATGGCGGTGAAGAATTCGTGTTTGTGGCCGGTGGCATTCTGGAAGTGCAACCGCACCACATCACTGTGTTGTCCGACACCGCGATCCGTGGCCACGACCTTGATGAGGCCAAGGCGACCGAAGCGCGCCGGCAGGCCGAAGAGGCCGTCAAGAACGCCAAGAGCGATCTCGATCTGGCCAAGGCCACGTCGGAACTCGCGGTCATGGCCGCGCAGATCGCCGCCCTGCGCAAATACCGCCAAAAGAAATAAGCGACGACTTCGTGTCGTTTATCAAGGAAGGACCGGCCTCGTGCCGGTCTTTTTGTTGGCTTTTGCGGCGAGCGGTGTGACAGTCCGCATACCATCTCGGACAAGACAGAACACGTTGGGAGCATCGCCGATGTCATCCATTTTTGAGAGCCCCGACATGGCCCCGGAAGAGGTGGCAGCCCGTTTGCTGGTCACCTCGTCGGCGCTGGCCGACCTCACCCTGAGCGATGCGCTGAAAGTGGTGGGCTACATGCGGCCCAAGCTCATCAAGGCGGGTGCGGTCATCATCCAGGAGGGGGAGGTCAAGCAGACCGACTACATGCTGCTGGTGCTGGAAGGCGACATCGCGGTCGAGAACGAGTTGCCCGGCCTGCATGAGAGCATGGTGGTGAACATCATGGGCCCCGGCCACCTGATCGGTGAAATGGGCGTGCTCGATGGCGCGCCGCGCTCGGCCACCTGCACCGCCAACACCGACATCGCGGCGGCCGTGCTCTCGCGCACGGCCTTGATGCGCCTGCTCAAGGACGACCCGAGGTTGGGCGCCCGCCTGCTGCTGGCGATCTCCAAGCGCATGGCCGATCGTCTGCGCGAGACCACGCGCAAACTCAAGACTTTTGCCCAGATGAACAAGGCGCTGCAGCAGGAGCTGAATGTGGCGCTCAACAACGGCCGCACCGCGCAGGACAAGCGGCGCGGCTGAATCCGCCGGCGCGCGTCAGCGGCGCACGACGCCGTCGGCCAGCTCGTTGCGCCGGGTGGCGCCGGCGTCGGCCGGGAAATTCAGCACCAGCAGGGCGGACACTTCTTCCAGGGCCTGCGTGAGCCCATCCTCGAAAGCCCCCTCGCGCAGGCGCGCACCCAGACGGTCCACGATGGCCTGCCATTCGGTCGGCGCGACGCGTTGTGCCAACGCCCGGTCCGCCACGAACTCGATGGCGTGCTCGGCCAGCAGCAGGTAGATCAGCACACCGTTGTTGTGCTCGGTGTCCCAGATGCGCAGGCGGCCGAACCAGGTCAGCGCGCGCTCGCGCACCACGGTGGACAGCGGGGTGCTGGCATTGATGCGCCAGAGGTAGCTCAGGGGCAGGGCGGCCTCGACGCACAACCGCACCTCGCCGCTGTGCCGGCCCTCGCTGGCGGCCACGCGCCGCGCCAGGCGCTCGGCCATGTCGTCGGGCACCGCGCGCGCGGTGTCCGAGGCGTCCAGCCAACGGTGCTTCAGGATGCGGGTGAGTTTGTTCATGGCCTGTTCCCCTCACCAGCCGCCGGAAGCGCCGCCGCCGCCGAAATTGCCGCCACCGCCCGAGCTGAAACCACCACCGCCAAAACCTCCTCCGCGTCCTCCACCCCCACCTCCGAAGCCGCCACCGCCCCAGCCGCCGCCACGCCCGCCGCGGCCGGAGCCTCCCGAAGTGGGTGCCGGCAGGAATTGCAGGAACAGCGCGGCCAGCATGCCGAGCAGGCCGGCGCCGATGGCCACCCAGACCACGGCGGTCAGCATCCAGGCCAGGCCACCGGCGCCAATGCCCGTGAACACCGTGCCCAGCTTGTTGCCGAAGATGCCGCGCAGCACGGCCGAGAACATGGGCACGGCAAAGACCAGGAACACCAGCACCTCCATGCCGTCGAAATCGTCGAGGCCGGCGCCATCGCGTGTGGCCTGTTCCGCGGGCAGGGGCAAATTCTCACCCCGGATGCGGGCCAGGATCTGATCGACACCGGCCTCGATGCCGGCGGCGTAGTTGCCGATGCGGAACGCGGGCGTCACCGCGCCGTCGATGATGCGCTTGGCCATCAGGTCGGGAATCGCGCCTTCCAGCGCCTTCGCGGTGGCGATGCGCAGGCGCCGGTCGTCCTTGGCGATCACGAACAGCACGCCGTCGCCCACATCGCGCCGGCCGATCTTCCAGGCGTCGCCCAGGCGCTGTGAGTAATCGGCGATGTCTTCGGGTGCGGTGGTGGCCACCATCACCACCACCACCTGCGAGCCGTTCGTCTTTTCAAAGGCCGCGAGCTTGGCCTCGATGGCGGCGAGGCTCGCCACATCGAGCGTGCCCGTCTGGTCGATCACGCGCGCGCGCAATTCTGGGATGGGCTGCAGGCCTTGCGCCAGCACCCAGGTGGGGAAGAACCAAAGCCCCAGGGTGGCCAACAGCCACCGGGCCAGGCGCAGCGTCATGGCTTCTTGAAGTCCACCGTGGGCGGTGTCGAGATCGCGGCCTCGTTGGCGACCTGGAAGTTGGTCTTGGGGCCGTAGCCGAAGACCATCGCGGTGAGGTTGGTGGGGAAGCTGCGCGCGAGCACGTTGTACTCCTGCACGGTCTGGATGTAGCGGTTGCGCGCCACGGTGATGCGGTTCTCGGTGCCTTCGAGCTGCACACGCAGGTCGCTGAAGCCCTGGTTGGCCTTGAGGTTGGGGTACTGCTCCACCACCACCATCAGGCGGCTGAGCGCGCTGCCCAGTTCGCCTTGCGCGGCCTGGAACTGTTGCATCGCGGCCGGGTTGTTCAGCGTCTCGGGCGTGACCTGGATCGACGTGGCCTTGGCCCGGGCCTCGATCACGCGGGTGAGCGTTTCCTGCTCGAAGTTGGCCTCGCCCTTGACGGTGGCGACGATGTTGGGGATCAGGTCGGCTCGGCGCTGGTACTGGTTGAGCACCTCCGACCAGGCCGACTGGCTCTGCTCGTCCAGGCGCTGGAAGTCGTTGTACCCGCAGCCCGTGAGGCTGGTGGCGAGCAACAGGGCGGCGGCCCAGGTGGACAGGCGTCGAATGGATGTGCGCATAAAACCTCCGCTGGATGAGATCAGGTCGATCAGCGGGAATATACCCGGGGGTGCCCCCGGGCAGCCGGGCACTGGCGGCAAAATAGCCCCCATGCGAAAACCCAAACTGCCCCCCGGTTCGGCGGACGACACGGAGGCGGCCTTCTACGACGCGCTGCAACACGCCGACATCGAGCGCCTCATGGCCTGCTGGGCGGACGAGGACGACATCGTGTGTGTGCATCCGGGGGGGCCTCGGCTCGTGGGGCACGCCGCGGTGCGCGCCGCGTTCGAGACCATGTTCGCCAGTGGCAGCGTGCAAGCCCAGCCCGAGAAGGTGCGCCGGCTCGATGCCGGTGGCTGCAGCGTGCACAGCGTGGTCGAGCGCGTGGCCGTGATGACGGACGATGGCATGCAACACGCCTGGGTGGTGGCCACCAACGTCTATGCCAAGACCGCCCAAGGCTGGCGCATGGTCGCGCACCACGCCAGCCCCGGCTCACGCACCGAGCCGCTCGAGGCGTTCACCACCCAGCCGGTGCTGCATTGAAGTCCGACCGCTTTTCCTACCGTGCGCCGTGGTGGTTGCCGGGAGGCAACCCGCAGACGGTGTGGGCCGCGCTGGCCAGCCGCCGCCATTTCGGACCGCCGCCGCGCTGGAAGCGCAGCCGATGGAAGACGCCCGATGGCGACTTCATCGATGTGGACCAGGCCTTGCACAGCAGCGCGCCGGAGGCACCCCTGCTGGTGCTGTTCCATGGGCTGGAGGGTTCTTCCGCGAGCCAGTACGCCGTGGCCTTCGCCGATTTCGCCGCCGCCCACGGCGTGGCCTATGCGGTACCCCACTTCCGGGGATGCTCGGGCGAACTCAACCAGGCGCCACGCGCCTACCACTCGGGTGACTTCCAGGAGATCGACTGGATCCTGCGCCGTTTTGCCGCAGAACACCCGGGCCGGCCACTGATTGCCGTGGGCGTGTCGCTGGGTGGCAATGCCCTGATGCGCTGGGCCGGTGAGATGGGCTCGGAAGCGACCTCCTGCGTGCGCGCCATTGCATCGGTGTGTTCCCCGCTGGACCTGGCTGCGGGCGGCGACGCCATCGGGCGCGGCTTCAACCGCGTGGTCTACACCCGCATGTTCATGCGCTCCATGGTGCCCAAGGCGCTCGGCAAGCTGGAGCAGCACCCGGGCTTGTTCGACCGGCAGAAGCTGCTGGCCGCGCGCGACCTCTACGAGTTCGACAACCTCTTCACCGCGCCCCTGCACGGCTTCAAGGACACGGCCGACTACTGGGCGCGCGCCTCGGCCAAGCCGGTGCTTCAAAGCATCCGCGTACCCGCGCTCGCGCTCAATGCGCGCAACGACCCCTTCGTGCCCGCCGAGTCCCTGCCGACCCAGCAGGACGCGGGCCATCACGTCACCCTGTGGCAACCCGAGCAGGGCGGCCATGTGGGCTTTCCGGTTTCGCACGGACCCCTTGGCCTTCCCGGGCATGTGCGCGCGATGCCCGAGGCCGTGGGAAACTGGCTGCTCGCCCATCTTTGAGGAGCCTCGCCATGGACGACATCGTCAAGGCCGCGATGGCCAAGTGGCCCAATGTGCCGCACTGTTACGGCTGGCTGGGCCTGGATGCCCGCGGCAACTGGTACATGCGCGACGACCGCACGCAGGCGCAAGGGCCTTTCCCCGCCAGCAAGGGCTCGCTGCTCAAGCACGACAAGCTCATCGAGTTCATCCACCGCAACTACGCGGCCGACGCGCAAGGCCAGTGGTACTTCCAGAACGGGCCGCAGCGCGTGTACGTCGAACTCGAAGCCACGCCGTGGATCTGGCGCCTGCAGCCCGAGGGTGGTGTGTCGTCCCACACCGGCCTGCCGGCGCGGGTGCAGGAGAGTCTGCTGGACGAATGGGGCCGGCTGTACCTGGTGACCAATCTGGGTGTCGGGCTGGTGCACAGCGCCGACATGAACCTCGCCGCCGACGCGGTCGAAGCTGGCCGCTGGCGCCCGGCCGAGGTGCTTGCCGATGCGCTGCCGGCGCGGTTCGGTTTCATTCCCCATCCCCAGGCGCTACAAGCAGCCTGAGGGCGGCCGCGCGCGGGCACAAAAAAGCCGGCACGGGGCCGGCTTTTGGGCGGAAGGGGACGTGCCTTACTTCACTGCGTTCAGCATGTACTGCACGGCGGCCTTGATGTCCGCCTCTGCGGCGGCGCCTGCACCACCCTTGGGAGGCATCGCACCCTTGCCCTTGATGACCGTGGCGGTCAGGGTGTCCAGGCCAGCGCCCACGCGGGGTGCCCAGGCGGCCTTGTCGCCGAACTTCGGTGCACCGGCCACGCCGGCCACGTGGCACACGGCGCAAGCCTGCTTGTACAGGGCCTCACCGGCGCCAGCGGCCACGGTGGCCGAGGCGGCAGGTGCCGGCGCAGCGGCAGCGGCAGCAGGGGCCGCAGCAGCCACGGCAGGAGCGGGGGCAGGCGCTGCAGCGGCTGGCGCAGCGGCCGCAGGGGCTGCTGCAGCTGCGGGTGCCGGTGCCTGGGGCTCGGGGAACTTGCCGCCAGCGGCGTTGGCCAGGTGCACCACGGCGCGGCCGATCTCGGCGTCGCGGAACGCGCCGCCGCCTTGCGCGCCCATGGCGCCCTTGCCTTTGAGGGCAGAGGTCAGCAGGGCTTCATAGCCGGTGGCGATGCGGGGACCCCAGGCGGCGGCGTCGCCGAACTTGGGTGCGCCGGCCAAGCCAGCGGCATGGCAGGCCGCGCATTGGGCGGTGTACACCGACTCGCCGGAAGCCAGCGGACGGTTGGCGTCGCGCAGCTCCACCGTGCCCACGCGCTGGATGCGCTGGGCAACGGCCTGCTCCATGTCCACCGCGCCGGCCGCCGGCTTGTTGGCCGAGACCACGTAGTACACGAGGCCGATGATGATGAAAATGGGCGCGACGAACGCAAAGAAGGCCGTCCACATCAACTGGGTTGGCGTCTTGATGGGACCGGTATGGTGTTCTTCGTGCGCGTGGTCGCTCATGATGTCCTCAGGGGTGGCGAAGCAAGGCCTGTGTGGGTGTGGGGCGTGCCCGTGTCAGGCCGGGCAAACAGCCTTGGATTATAGCCAAGCCCCCTTGGCACCCGCCGGGCGCCGCCCCCTCGGCTGATAGAATCGCTGGCGTTGCGGCTGTAGCTCAGTGGATAGAGTATTGGCCTCCGAAGCCAAGGGTCGTGGGTTCGATCCCCGCCAGCCGCACCAACCACGTACAAGCCCTTGAGTTGCCTCAAGGGCTTTGTCGTTTCCGGGCAGGCTCTTTTCGAGGGTTGCTCACAGCTGCTGTGCCCAAGGGTGTGGACAACCCGTGGGACAACTGCCGCAGGCCGCGGCCCGCCTGGCGGTGTGAGCGATGCTCAAAAAAAGGGCATGGCCCGCTCTCGAGTGCAGGGCAATGTCGAGGTGTGCGGGTCGGCCACGTACCCGCAGTGTGAGCTTGCTCAGGCCTCAGCCTTGATGGGATTGACCAGCGTTCCGATGCCTTCGATTTCCACCTCGCACACATCGCCGGGCCGCATCCAGACCGGTGGTTGACGCACAAAACCCACGCCGGCAGGTGTGCCGGTGATGATCATGTCGCCCGGGTGCAATCCGATGCCCTCGGAGCAGGCCGATACCAGTGCGGCCACATCGAAGATCATGTCGCGGGTATTGCCGTCCTGCAGCAGCTGGCCGTTGAGCCGGCACTGGACATTCAAGCCCCTGGCGCCCGGCGGCAGCTCGTCGGCCGTGACGAACTCGGGGCCGAAGCCACCGCTGGCGTCGAAGTTCTTGCCCCACAACCACTGGTGGGAGCGCGCCTGGTAGTCGCGCACGGTGCCGTCATTGAAGATGGAATAGCCCGCGACGTGTTCGAGCGCGCGGTCCCGAGGGATGTTCCGGCCCGCCTGACCTATCACGACCACCAGCTCCGCCTCGTAGTCGAACTGGGTGGACAGTTGGGATCGGACCATCGCCTGCCCGTGTGCGACCCAGGAGGAGGGAAAGCGCTGGAAGATCACGGGGTGGGACGGAGGCGGGGCGCCGATTTCCCTGGCATGGTCGCTGTAGTTCAGACCGATGCCGAACGCCTTCGACGGGTTGAGCAGCGGAGGCAGCCAGGTGATCCGATCGAGCGGGATGCGGTGGCGGGGCTTGCCCGCGATCGTGGCCCGGACCCGGTCCAGGCCGCCGTTCCCGAGAAGCAGCAGTGCATCGAGCGTTGACGGGTGTCCCTCGGCCGTGAGGTGGATGACCGTGTCACCGTCCCGGGCGCCCAGGGCGGGGCGGCCAACGGCGTCGTCCATGAAAGCCAGCAATCGCATCGGGAAGTCCTTTTCGGCAGGGGTTAGTTCGGTGCGGCGGTGGCCAGTGACTGGATGTAGGCGGTCCCCGTTTTCAGGACATGTCGAAAGAGGATTTCGCCGGCGAAGCGCGCGTCGCGCAATTCCATGGCCGACATCACGAGCTCATGTTCCTTGACCGATTCTTCCCAGCGCCCATCGGTCGTGATCGCGACAAAGCGCGGGCGCCGGGCGCGTGTCATCAGGTCGGCATGGGTGCGGCTGAGTTGCGGGTTGTCCGCCATCGCGATGATGGTTTCGTGGATGCGGTGGTTGAGTTCGAAATAGCGGTCGCGGTCCTGTTCGGCGTAGCGCTGCAGCATTTCGTCGTGCAGCGCGCGCAATTTCACCAACGCAGGCACCGAGGCCTGAAGTGTCACGGTCTCCACTGCCAGCCGCTCCAGTGCCGCAATCACGGCGAACAGGTTGACGATTTCGTCGGTCGAAGGCGTGGTCACGCGCGACCCCCGGTTGGGCAGCAGCTCGACCAGCCCCTCGGCCGCCAGCACCTTCAAGGCCTCCCGAATGGGCGTGCGTGACACACCCAGAACCTCGCAGAGCTCCATTTCATTGATGCGTTCGCCCGAGGCCAGATCACCGTGGACGATCATGTCCCGGATGCGGTCGCAGGTGTCGGCGTGCACACCGTGTCGCCGTCGTCGGTCCTCGGCACCTGGCGGTTCTTGCGCGCCTTGTGCCGAGCCGGCGCTTTCGGCTTGCTGTGCCATCGGTTTGTCCATCGCGCCTCCAATTTGCATGCAGATCCCAGATCCAAAAGTTCTTTTTGCATTATATAGGTGCATGTTTTCCAAGCTTTCCCGAAAAAATGCACCAATACAGGGCGTAAATGAGTTGTTGACAGCGGTTTCCGAAAAAAGATAATTCACTTCAGCGAAATTTGCATTACCAGTGCCTTCGCGACCGTGAAATCCATCCGCCTGCCCATCTTAGGAGTTGCCATGAAGTTTCGCCGATCCCTTCTTCTCCCGGCCATTGCGGCCCTGGCCTTCGCGGGCCTTCACGCCCCTTCGATGGCCCAGCAGCGGCTTCGCGTGGCGGGCAACTTCCCAGCGGACCACACGGCGACCAAAGTGATGGAGATTTTCAAGAAAGAGGTCGAGGCTCGCACGCAGGGAGAGTTGCAGATCGACCTGTTTCCGAACATGCAGCTCGGCGGGGCGTCCGAGAACGTTGACCAGGTGCGCTCGGGGACGGTCTTTGCGATCGTGACCTCGATTGCCTATTTCACCCGCATCGTGCCGGAGTACGAGGCGGTCAGCCTGCCTTTCCTCTTCAGCTCGCGCGAAGCGGCTTTCCGGGTCATGGACGGGCCGGTGGGCAAGCTGTTTGACGAACGCATGGCTCAGAAGGGCTTTGTCAGCCTGGGTTATGGCGAGCTGGGCTTTCGCCATGTGACGAACAACGTGCGGCCCATCACGTCGTCCGCCGACTTCAAGGGACTGAAGATCCGGCTTCAGCCCAACGAGGTGCATCTGGATACCTTCCGGGCACTCGGCGCCAACCCGGTGGCCATGGACGTGAAGGAGGTCTACTCGGCCATGCAGCAGGGCGTGCTCGACGGCCATGAGAATCCTTACAACATCATCGCCAGTCGCCGCTTCAACGAAGTTCAAAAGCACTTGTCTGACACCGGGCACTTCTACGATTTCATCAACGCGGCCGCCAACAAGCGCCTGTTCGAGCGCCTGAAGAAGCCGCACCAGGATGCGGTGATGGCCGGCATGAAGGAGGCCATGGTCTGGCAGCGCGCCGAGGCGGCCAAGCAGGACGAGGGCTGGCGTCAGCAACTGGTGAAGGCCGGCATGACCTTCACCCCGATCACGCCGCAAGGCCGTGCCGATTTCCGCCGCAGCACCGCCAGCGTGGTGGAGTCGCTCAAGAAGCGCATTGATCCGAAGCTGATCGATGCGGTTGTGAGTGAGGCCACGAAGTGACGCAGGGGCTGAACCCCTCGGAGGCGGCACCGCCTTCTGACGATCGGCTGCCTTCGATCTGGCCGGCTCTGCGGCGCTGGGTCGAAGCTTTTGACAAGGCATCGATGGTTGTGATCGTCGTGGCCATGGCCGCGATGACGCTGATGGTGAGTCTGCAGGTGTTCTGGCGCTATGTGCTGGGTTCATCCATCGACTCGGCCGACGAGGTCTCGCGCCTGTTCTTCGTCTGGGTCATCTTTCTGGCGATCCCGCATGGCATCAAGTACGCCGTGCACGTGGGGATTGACCTGTTGATCATGAACCTGTCCCCCAGGAACAAGGACCGGCTGTTCCGGCTCGTGAGCGTGGCCAGCGCGGTCCTGATGGCGGCGATCTTCTACGCCGCCTGGGTCGCCACCCTGGACAAGTGGCAAGAGCTCATGCCGACCTTGCCGATCTCCGCCGGCATCTATTACGTCGCCGTGCTCATCTGCGCGGCCCACTCGTTCGTCCACCTCGTGTTGCACGCGTGGCTGGGTTCCCGCATCTGGGAAGGGAGGTTGTCATGACATTGCTCGTGATCTGTGTCTTCTGCCTGCTCGCGTTCGCAGGTATGCCGCTGGCGTTCGCGCTGGGCTTCGCCTCGCTTGCCGCGCTCTATGCCGCCGACTTCGAACTGGTGATGTTGTCCCAGCGCATGCTGCATGCGGTGGACAACTTCCCTCTGATGGCGATCCCCTTGTTCATGCTCGCTGGCGAACTCATGGTCAAGGCGGGCATGATGGAGCGCCTGGTGACCTTTGCCAACAGCCTGGTTGGCCGGGTGCACGGCGGGCTGGCGCATGTGACCATCATCGCCGGCACGATCCTGGCTTCGGTCAGCGGCGCGGCGGTGGCCTCGGCGAGTGCGCTGGGCAGCGCCTTGGTGCCCTCCTTGCGCAAGCACTACCCGGACAGCTTCAACTGCGCGGTGATCGCATCGGCGGCCAACCTGGGGCCGGTGATCCCACCGTCCAATGCCATGATCGTCTATGCCCTGATGGCCGGTTCTTCGGTCTCGGTCGGTGGCCTATTCATGGCCGGCATCGTGCCCGGCGTGCTGCTCGCGCTGGGCTTCATCGGCATCGCCAGTTTCATCTCCTGGAAGCGCAAGTACCCCCCGACGGGCGAGGCCTTCAACGCCCGCAACGCCTGGGTGCAGTTCCGCAAGGCGCACATCATTCTGTTCATGCCGATCATCGTGGTGGGCGGCATCATCGGAGGGGTGTTCACGGCCACCGAGGGCGCTGCGATTGCCGTGGTGTATTCGGCGCTGGTCGGTCTGTTGATCACCCGCAAGCTGAGCTTCGCCGATCTGCCCGGCTGCCTGTTCCGCGCGGCGGTCACGGCGTCGATGGTGGGCGCGCTGATCGCGCTGGCCGCCACCGTCACCTTCCTGCTCACGATCGACATGGTGCCGCAGCAGATGGCCGACTTTGTCAAGGCCATGACGTCGGACCCGATGGTGTTCGTGCTGCTCACCATGCTGCTGCTGGTGGTGGTCGGCATGTTCCTGGAGTCGAACGCGGCCTACATCATGCTGGTTCCCCTGTTTGTGCCGATTGCGGATGCCTTCGGTCTGGATCCGCTGTGGTTTGGCTTCCTGTTCATGTTCAACCTGGTGATCGGCATGATGACGCCCCCGGTGGGGGTGCTGTTCTTTGTGATGAGCGGCATCACCCGCGTTCCGATGGGGGCGATCATCAGGGAATCCATGCCCTTCGTGGCTTTCCAGTTTGCCGTCCTGCTGCTGTGCGTGGCCTTCCCGTCCATCGTCACGGCCCTGCCGCGCGCGCTTGGTTTCTAGGTGGTCGCCATGACACAAGAGGCTTCGACCCCTGCGACATCAGATCCGCTGGATCTGCTGATCACCGGTGCCACCGTGGTGCACACGCGCCCGCAGCTGGAGGTGATCGACAACGCGGTGATCGGCATTGCCGGCGCGCGCATCGCCTTTGTGGCTGGCGCCGGTGATGCACCCCGCGTGAGCGCGCGCCGCACCATCGATCTGCGCGGGCACATGGTGTTGCCCGGTTTCATCAATGTGCACACCCACACCATCCTGACCATGGTGCGCGGCGTGGCCGAGGACATGGGCTTCGCGCCCGCCTATACCCCGGGTGTGCCGCACGGCCATGAGGTGACGCCTGACGAGGCGGTTGCGCTGGCCCGGCTGGGTGCACTGGAGGCGCTGATGTTCGGCTCCACGGTCATCAACGACAGCTACGTGCACGCGGACCTCACCTTGCCGGCCATGGCCGGCGTGGGGCTGCGCGCCTATGCCTGTGGCCGCATCCATGATGTGGATTTCTCGCGGGTGCACCTGGGCGAGTGGCGCCACGATGACGCGATCGGGGAGCGCACGCTCGCGGAGGCGATGGCGCTGCACGAACGATGGCAGGGTGGGCCTGACGGACGCACGGGCGTGCACCTCACCCCGCACGCGCCGGACACCTGCTCGCGGGCGCTGCTGCGGCGGGTGGCAGACCACCGCGAGCGCCATGGGGGCGTGGTGACCACGCATCTCTCGCAAAGCCGCATGGAGAACCAGCGCGTGCAGGAGCGCGACGGGTGCTCGCCCTGTGAGCTGCTGGATGAGACCGGTTTGCTCGGTCCCGCGCTGATCGCCGCGCACGGCATGTACATGAGTGAGGCCGACATGCGGCGAGCTGGCGCGGCGGGCATGAGCCTCGCGCACGTGCCCAAGGGCAATGCGACGGGCGGTCGCATCGCGCCCACGCGGACCATGCAGGACGCCGGTATCCGCCTGGCGCTGGCCACGGACAACATGCACGCGGACATGATCGAGGTCATGCGCTGGGCGCTGAACCTCGGCCGCATCCAGACCGGTGGCATCGACGACGGCTGGCAGCCTGCGGACATGTTGCGCATGGCGACCTACAACGGGGCGCACGCGATGGGTCTCGGCGAGCACATGGGCAGTCTGGAAGCCGGCAAGCTGGCCGATATGGTGTGCGTGGACATGCGCCGGCCGCACCTCGTGCCCTGCATCAACCCGCTGGGCAACCTCGTGCACACCGGTCAGGGCCGCGACGTGGCCCTGGTGATCGTGCACGGCGAGGTCGTCGTCGAAGGCGGTCGCGCCCTGCGCGTTGACCAGGACAGCATCTTGGCCGACGCCCAGCAGGCGGCGGCTGCACTTTGGCAGCGGGCTCGCGCACAAGTCGAGCCTCGGAGAACCGCTTGAAAATTCTCGTCATCAATCCCAACATCTCCCTCAGCGTGACTGAGCTGATTCGCAATGAGGCGCAGCGCGCGGCCTTGCCGGATACGCGGATCACCATGGCCACCGCGCCTTTCGGTGTGGCCTATATCGAAACCCCTGGCGAGGCCGCCGTGGGTGCCTATGCCTCTTTGCAGCTTCTGGCGCAGCAACAGGCCGAGCACGACGTGGCCGTGATCGCCGCTTTCGGCGACCCGGGTGTGGCCGCTGCCAAGGAGCTGCTGGACATCCCGGTGGTTGGCCTGACCGAATCCGCTGTGGCCGCCGCCTTCCTGCTCGGGGGGCGCTTCGCCATCGTGGGCATCTCGCAGCGCATCGGCGCCTGGTACGTGCAAACCGTGGATCAATTGGGTTTGTCCTCACGCATGATCGGTTACCGCGGTCTCCAGCAGGGTTTTGCCAGCGTGGGCACGGTTCAACAGGAGGCGCGCGACGTGCTGCGCGAGATGTGTCTGGCTTGCGTGGAGCAGGACGGAGCGGACAGCATCATCCTGGCGGGCGCGCCGTTGGCCGGGCTGGCGCGCGAGATCGCCGACGACGTGCCTGTGCCGCTGATCGATGGGGTGGGCAGCGCGATCCGCATGGCCGAGGCCCTGGGGCGCGGCGCCTACACGCCCCGTCGCAGCGGTGCGCTGTCGCCCCCACCGCCCAAGGCGCATCAGGGTCTGGAGGGTGGGCTGGCCACGCTGATCGGGCGGCAGCCATGAATGCCGCCTTCGATCTCGTGATCCGCAATGCCCGTGTGGCGACCGCATCGGATTGCTTCGAGAGCGACATTGGCATTCGCGATGGGGTGATCCAGCAACTTGGCCGGCAGCTTGCCGGTGGTGCCCGCGAGATCGATGCGCTGGGGCGGGTGGTCACGCCGGGTGGGGTTGATGCCCACTGCCATCTCGATCAGCCCATGGCCCCGCCCGTGCGCATGGCCGACGATTTCGATACCGGCACACGCGCCGCGGCCTGTGGAGGCACGACCACCGTCATTCCTTTTGCGGCCCAGGTGAAAGGCCAGTCCTTGCGTGCCGCGGTGGACGACTACCACCTGCGCGCACAGGGAAAGTCGCATCTCGATCACGCTTTCCATCTGATCGTGAGCGATCCCACGCCCGACGTGCTCGCGCGGGAACTGCCCGCGCTGATCCGGGAGGGATACACGTCGTTCAAGATCTACATGACGTATGACGACCTCAAGCTCAACGACGGCCAGATCCTGGATGTGCTCGAAGTCGCGCGGCGACACGATGCGATGGCCATGATTCATGCGGAAAACGCCGATTGCATCGCCTGGCTGACCCGTCGCCTTGAGGCCGCAGGTCGCACCGCACCCCGCTTCCATGCGCACGCGCGGCCGATGCTGGTGGAGCGCGAAGCCACGCACCGCGCCATCGCGTTGGCCGAGCTGATCGATGTGCCGATCCTGGTCGTTCACGTGTCGGGGCGCGAGGCCGTGGAGCAGATCCGCTGGGCCCGTTCGCAAGGCCTGAAGGTGTTCGCGGAGACCTGTCCGCAGTACCTGTTCCTCACCGCCGAGGACCTGGGCATCGACGACAGCTACAAGGGTGCGCGCTGCGTGTGCAGCCCGCCGCCACGCGACAAGCAGAACCAGCAGGTGATCTGGGACGGCTTGGCCGACGGCCTGTTCACGGTGTTTTCGTCCGATCACGCACCGTTTCGCTTTGACGGTACCGAGGGCAAGAAGCCGGGAGGAGAGGAGGTCCCGTTCCAGCACATTCCCAACGGGATTCCCGGCATCGAGACCCGCATGCCGCTGCTGTACTCGGAAGGGGTGCTGGGCGGGCGCATCACGCTGCAGCGCTTCGTCGAACTCACGGCCACCAATCCCGCCAAGGCCTATGGCTTGCATCCTCGCAAGGGCACGATCGCCATCGGCAGCGACGCCGACCTGGTGATCTGGGACGAAGGCGAACGCACGGTGCGCAACACGGAACTGCACCATGCCGTGGACTACACCCCCTACGAAGGCATGGCTTTGCGCGCCTGGCCAGGTACCACGCTGGCGGGGGGCGAGGTGGTGTGGGATGGCCGGAACTTCCACCCCCGGCAAGGCAAGGGCCGGTACCTGCGGCGAGGCCGGCCCAGCCTGTTGCCACAGGCACCCCGCTCGGCAACACCTTAGTGGTCGTGGCGGGCGCCTAGTACGGCCGCCCGTCCTTGTGCGTGAAGGCCCAGCGGCCGTCGACCTGCACGGCCTGCAGGTCGTCCTCCGGGTAGCTGACCTCGTCGCCCTCGCTGCGGTCACCCACCTCCAGGTATTGCACCTCCTGGTCGGTTTCGTTGGCCAGCCGGTGGCCATTGCCGCTGCCGGCCGGAAAACCCGCGCACATGCCCGGCGACAAGGGCGTGGCGCCCTCGTCGGTGTACAGCGTCGGGTGCCCGGCCAGGATGTAGACGAACTCGTCCTGCCGGCTGTGGGCATGGCGCAGCGCCGACACCGCTTTCGGCGGCAGGGTCGTGAGGTTGACCCCGAAGTGGGACAGGCTGAAAAGGTCGCCCAGCGGACGTTTGATGCGCCCGGCCATGCGGGAGGCAAAGGGCTCGGGGTAGTTCGACGGACGGCTGCGGGCTGGTGCGTCGGCGGCCACCAGGGCCGGGGTTTTCGGGGTGTCAGGCATGGTCGGGATTGTGGGCGGTCGAGAAAAAGCGGGCAAGAGCCGGCCCTGATCGGGGCTTCGCTGGCGCGGGGGCGACTCAAGATCGGGGCCAATCCGCCGATGCCCTGGGTACCGAGCCCCTATCCCTCCAGAAAGCTTCCCGCATGAAACTCAATGACATCAAGGTCGGCAGCCGCCTGGCGGTTGCTTTTGGACTGGTCCTGCTGATCACCGCACTGATGGCCGGTGTCGGCGTCTGGCGCCTGCAGGAGCTGATGCAGACCACGCGCGCCCTGACCGGGGAAGACAACGAAAAGCTGCAGCTGGCCGTGCGCTGGCGCCAGACCATCGACGTGAACTGGGTCCGAACCCGGGCGGCGATCCTCGATTCCGACACCAGCCGCATCCCGATGTGGCAGGCCGACATGGACAAGACCTCCGAGATCACCACCGCTTCGCGCAAGCGCATGATCGAACTGGTTCACTCCGACACGGGCAAGGCGCTGATCGCCGACATCGACGCCGCACGCGAGGCCTACCGCACGCCGCGCGCTGCTGTGCTCAAGGCCCGCATGGCCGGCGAAGACATGAGCGCCGCACTCGACCGCGACCTCAAGCCGCTGGCCGAGGCCTACATCAACGCCATCTTCAAGCTGGAGCAGCGCCAGCAAGGCATCTACGACGCAGCCCTGAAGGAAGCCGAAGAGAAGGCCGCGAACGGTCGCAACATCCTGATCCTGGGTGGCGTGCTCGCGACCCTGCTGGGTGCGGCCGCCGCTTTCGTGCTGAGCCGCTCGATCACCGTGCCGCTGCGGCAGGCCGCCGAGGGTGCACGCCTGATCGCCGACGGCGACCTGACCCGCGCCATCCGCGCCGAAGGCCGCGACGAAGCCGCCCAGCTGCTGCAGGCGCTCAAGGGCATGCAGGACAGCCTGGGCCGCGTGGTCTCCAACGTGCGCGGCAACGCCGAGGGCGTGGCCATGGCCAGTGCTGAAATTGCCCAGGGCAACAACGACCTGTCGGCCCGCACCGAGCAGCAGGCCAGCGCGCTGGAAGAGACCGCCGCCTCCATGGAGCAGCTCAGTTCCACCGTGCGCCAGAACGCCGACAACGCGCAGCAGGCCAACCAGCTCGCGATGAGCGCCTCCACCGTGGCCCAGCAGGGTGGCGAGGTGGTCGCCCAGGTGGTGGACACCATGCGCGACATCAATGACAGCAGCCGCAAGATTGCCGACATCATCGGCGTGATCGACGGCATCGCCTTCCAGACCAACATCCTGGCGCTGAACGCCGCGGTGGAAGCGGCGCGCGCCGGTGAACAGGGCCGTGGCTTTGCCGTGGTGGCCGGTGAAGTGCGCAACCTTGCGCAGCGCAGTTCGGAAGCGGCCAAGGAAATCCGCAGCCTGATCACCGCCAGCGTGGAGCGCGTGGAGCAGGGCAGCTCGCTGGTCGACCGTGCCGGCGTGACCATGACCGAGGTGGTGAACTCGATCCGTCGCGTCAACGACATCATGGGCGAGATCAGCGCGGCCAGCCAGGAGCAGAGCTCGGGCGTGGCTCAGGTCGGCGAGGCCGTCACGCAGATGGACCAGGCCACGCAGCAGAACGCGGCGCTGGTGGAGGAAAGCGCGGCCGCGGCCTCCAGCCTCAAGACCCGCGCCGAGCAGATGGTGCAGGCCGTGGCGGTGTTCAGGCTGGGCTGAGGAAACACCCCCTGCGCCGCTTTGCGGCTCCCCCCTCTGTGGCGCGCCTTCGGCGCTTCGAGGGGGCGGCATCTCGGGCCGGCGCAGCCGGACCCTTGATGCCCCTGGATGGGCTATCTCATGCGCTGCGGATCGCGCTGCGCTGCGGTGAAGTGCAGGGCCAGCCAGGCGAAGACCGCCCCCACGGTGGCCCCGGCCAGCACGTCGAGGAACACGTGCTGGCGTATCGCCATCGTGGACCAGACGATCACCCCGCAATGCAACACGCTGAGCCAGCGCAGCGCGGCCGGCGCACCGGTCTGCCGGAAGATGCGCTGGAACCAGAAGGCCGAGAACACCGCCGAACCCACGTGCAGCGAGGGACAGGCGTTGCCCGAGGCGTCGATGCCTTTCAGGAAGGCCAGCCGGGGATGCTGGGACCAGTCGATGTCGGTCAACGGTGTCTGGGTCGGGGCCAGCCAGAACAGCGCCAGGCAGAACACGCACAGCGCACCCACCCACAGGCCGTAGCGAAGCAGTTCGCGCAGGTCGGGCAACAGGGCGGGCGCCAGCGACACGTAGACCCACAGCGACACGTAGGCGTAGAAGGCACCGGGCAGGAACGGCACCCAGTCGTCCACCACGAGCGTGGGCATCATGAGCGGTTCGGCCATCGGGTGGTGCAGCACCCAGAAGTAAGCCTGGAAGAACAACACCATGAACGCCATGGTGCCGAAGGCCTTGAGGTACCACAGCGTGACGAACCGGGACAGGAGCTGGCGGTACCAGGCGCGTTCGGTGGGGATGGGCATGGGTGTGGGTGGGGCCGGCGCAGGGTGGCGGGCCTAATGTACGACACACGTGTGACAGCCGGCCTTCCTGTAGCCTCTTTGTATAATCCCATGCCCTGTGAAGCAAGGGCGGCGCGCCCGCCCAAGGCCGTACCAGAACCCCAAGACGGTCCTTGCTTCGGAGGAGTTCCCCCATGTTCGTTTTGCGCATCGGCTTGCGTACAGGCCCCACCGTGCCAGTCTCCTCCTTGGGCAATCTTCATGAGCTCCACTGAACTGATCCGCACCTTCCTCGTCGACCGCCTGGGCGTCCAGCCCGATCAGGTGCTGCCCGAGGCCTTGCTGGCCGAGCTCGGGGTGGACTCGCTGATGCTGGCCGAACTGATGTTCGAAGCCGAGGACCGGCTGGGCATCGACATCCCCTCCGACGTGCAGCCGCCCAGGACGGTGGCCGAGATGCAGGCCGTGATCGATTCGCTGGCCGCGCTCAAGGCCAGCTGAACCATGCGCTCTCACCGCGTCGCGATCACCGGCATCGGGGTGATCAGCCCCTACGGCGGTGATGCCCGGGACTTCTTCGAACGCCTGCTGGCGGGCGAATCCGCCGTGCGCCACCTGCGGGTGACGCAGGATCTGCCGCGCCCGCTGTCCCACCCGTTCGTGGGCTGCGCTGGCTTCGACCCCGAGGCCGCGCTGGGCAAGCCGCTGGCGCTGATGATGGAGCGTTTCGCCCAACTCGGCGTGGCAGCGGCCTTCCAGGCCTGGGAGCAGGCCGGCCTGGCGCGCCAGGCCATGGACACCGAGCGCGAGGCCTGGGGCTGCATCTGGGGCACCGCCCTGGGCGGCCTGGAGGCGCACGAGCGCGGTGGCCGCGATCTGTGGATCCGGGGGCGCGACCGCGTCTCGCCGCTGTCGGTGGTGCAGGGCATGAACAACGCGGTCAACGCCCACATCTCCATCCAGCTCGGCCTGGGCGGCGTGAGCACCAGCCACACCGCGGCCTGCGCGTCCTCCAGCATCGCCATCGGCGAGGCCTTCCGGCGCGTGCGCAGCGGTGAGGCCACGGTGATGGTCACCGGCGGCTCCGACGTCTGCCAGTCCTACAGCGTGTTGCGCGCCTGGGAAGCCATGCGCGTGATGGCACCCGGCGACGCCGACACCGCGCCCGCCGCCTGCCGCCCGTTCGCGGCCGACCGCGCCGGCCTCGTGCTCGGCGAAGGCGGGGCGGCGCTGGTGCTGGAGGCCTGGGACCACGCGGTCGCCCGCGGCGCGACCATCCATGGTGAAATCGTGGGCTATGGCACCAGTTGCGATCACAGTCACCTGGTCCGCCCGCACCGGCAGGGCCAGGTGCGCGCCTTGCGCGCCGCGCTGGCAGACGCCGGCCTGGCGCCGGCCGAGGTCGGCTACGTCAACGCCCATGGCACGGCCACCCCCGAGGGCGACCCGGTGGAGATCGCGGCCCTGTGCGAAGTGTTCGGCGATGGCGCTTCGGAGTTGCCCGTGAGCGCCACCAAATCCATGCACGGCCACCTGCTCGGCGCCGCCGGCGCGATCGAGGCCGTGGCCACCGTGCTGGCGCTGCGCGAGCAGGCCATTCCGCCCACCGCCCACCTGGCCGGTCGCATCGACCCCGCCTGCGAGGGCGTGGACCACGTGCTGCAAGGCCGCCGCCAGGTGCCGCTGCGCGCGGCGCTGTCCAATTCCTTTGCCTTCGGTGGCAGCAACGCCGTGCTGGCGTTCCGCGCGCCGCCCCTTTGAAGACCCCTTTTCCCGAGTGACCGTCATGACCCAACCCGTCTCCCCTGAAACCGTCGATGCCCTCTGGCCCGAGGTGGTCGCGCTGATCATCGAAGCCCTCAACATGGAGCTCGCGCCCGCCGAGGTGGATCCCGACGGGCCCTTGTATGGCGACGGCATGGGCCTGGACTCCATCGACATGCTGGAGATCTCGCTCGTCATTTCCAAACGCTATGGTTTCCAGATGCGTTCGGACAACGAGGACAACGAGAAGATCTTCGCCTCGCCGCGCGCCCTGGCTGCCCACATCGCCAGCCAGCGCACCCAATGAGATGACCGCCTCCACGCTGCTGCGGGACCTCGGTGCGCTGCTCCTGATGGTGGCCTGGGTGATCGCGGCGCACGTGGGCAGCAACGGCTGGGGCAATGCCGACTTCAACGCCGCCGTGGCCGTGCTGCCCATCGCCGTGGCCGTGCTGATGGCACTGTGGCGCCTGTCCCATTGGGCCGTGCGCGGGGCCGGTGTGCTGGCCCTGGGCGCCTTGCTGGCCTGGCTCTGGCCGCAGCTGCGCCACAACGTGGCGCTGCTGTATTACATCCAGCACCTGGGCATCCACATCGCACTGGGCGTGCTGTTCGGCAAATCGCTGCTCGGCCCCGGCGACGCCCTCATCACCCGCATGGCGCGGCGCATCTTCGGGACCGAGCTGTCCGAGCGCAAGCTGCGCTACACGCGCGGCGCCACGCTGGCCTGGACGGTCTTCTTCTTCGCCAATGCGCTGGTCTCCACGGGGCTCTTCATCTGGGCGCCGCCGGCCATCTGGTCGATCCACGCCAACGTGCTGACCGGTCCGCTGATCGGCCTCATGTTCCTGGGCGAGCACCTCGTCCGCCTGCGGGTGCTGCCGCCGCACGAACGCCCGGGCCTGGCCGACATCCGGCGGGCCTACCAGCGCGAGTCGGCGCGCCGCAGCACCGCGCCACCGCCGCCATGAACGACACGACCCTGCCGCTGATCGGGGCTCACGGGCTCGACGATGTGTTCGCCTGGCGCGCGCAGAGCGCGGTGCGCGTGCGCGAGTTCCTGGCCGATGCGCACGCGCTCGCCGCCCGCCTGCCCGAAGGCGGCTGGCTGCTCAACGTGTGCGAAGACCGCTACCACTTCGCCGTCGGTTTCGCGGCGGGCCTGCTCGCGGGCAAGGTCAGCCTGCAGCCCTCGTCGCAGTCGCCGGAAACGCTGCAGCGCCTGGCGGCCGATTACCCCGGCGTGTCCTGGCTGGGCGACCGGCCAGAGGCGGTGCCCGATCTGCCCGGGATGGTCTTTCCCGACCTCGCTGCCAGCCCTCGGCCTGAGGTCAGCGACATGCCCGAGGTGGACGCCGAGCGCGTCGTCGCCATCCTGTTCACCTCAGGCTCGACCGGCCTGCCCCAGCCGCACCGCAAGACCTGGGGCAAGCTGGTGCTCAATGGCCGCGCCGAAGCCACCGCCCTGGGTCTGATGCAGCGGCCGCAGACCATCGTCGGCACCGTGCCCATCCAGCACAGCTACGGCTTCGAGTCCACCTTCCTGATCGCGCTGCACGGCGGCTGCCGGTTCGCGGCCGGCAAACCCTTCTACCCGCAGGACATCGTGGCCGCGCTGGACGCCGTGCCGCGCCCGCGCATGCTGGTGACCACACCGTTCCACCTCTCCGCGCTGCTGGCGTCGGAACTGCCGCTGCCGCCCATGGACCTGGTGCTCTCGGCCACCGCGCCACTCAGCCCCGATCTCGCGCGCCGCGCCGAAGAGCGCTGCGGCGCGCCGGTGCACGAAATCTACGGCTCCACCGAATCCTCCGCGCTGGCCAGCCGCCGCACGCTGGACGGCGCGGCCTGGCAGCTGATGCAGGCGGTGCGGCTGGAACACGAAGGCGATACCACCTACGCCATCGGCGGGCATGTCGAAGGCCGCGTGCCGTTGGCCGACATCATCGAGTCCGGCTCCGAGGGCTGTTTCCTGCTGCACGGCCGCCATGCCGACCTGATCAACATCGCCGGCAAGCGCACCTCGCTGGCCTACCTGAACCACCAGATCGGCGCGCTGCCCGGCGTGGTGGACGCGGCCTTCTTCCTGCCCGATGAGCTCGGCGACGACGGCGTGACGCGCCTGACCGCCTTCGTGGTCGCGCCCACGCTGGACGGCCGCGCGCTCTTGGCCGGCCTGCGCCAGCGGCTGGACGCGATCTTCCTGCCGCGCCCGCTGGTGTTCGTCGAGGCACTGCCGCGCAACAGCACCGGCAAGCTGCCGCGCCAGGCCTTGCAGGCGCTCTACGCCGAGAAAGTGGGCCCAGGCCATGGACGCGGCTGAGTTCCACTGGACCGTGCCGCCCGATCACCCGGCGCTCGCCGGTCATTTCCCGGCGCGGCCCATCGTGCCGGGCGTGGTGCTGCTCGATCAGGCCCTGATGTTCGCCGGGCGAATGCTGGAGCGGCCGGCCACGGGCGGATGGCAGGTCGCGCAGGCCAAGTTCTTCGTTCCGGTCGGGCCGTCCCAGCGGCTGCGATTTGCTCTGCAGACCACGCCGCGCGGCGCCATCGCCTTCAGCGTGAGCTGCGAGGATCGCGAAGTGGCGGCGGGCAGCCTTGTGCCACCGGCGCCATGAGGGGCGACACGCCACCCGAGTGGATGCGCCAGCGCGAACGCAGCCACCTCGGCGCGCTGCGGTTCATGGTCTGGCTCTCGCTCACGCTGGGCCGCCCCTTCGGCCGGCTGGTGCTGCGCTTTGTCACCCTGTACTTCGTGCTCTTCTCGCCCCGCGCGCGCCGCGCCGGCCGCGACTACCTGCGCCGCGCGCTCGGCCGGGCACCCAACTGGCGCGACGGTTACCGGCACGTGTTCAGCTTCGCGAGCACCGTGCACGACCGCGTCTACCTGCTCAATGACCGCTTCGACCTGTTCGACATCACGCTCGTGGGCGACGACGCCTTGCACGAAACCTTGCAGCGCCAGCGCGGCGCCCTGCTGCTCGGCGCCCACCTGGGCAGCTTCGAGGTTCTGCGGGTGATGGCCCATGCCCGGGCCCACGCGCCCGTGGCGATGATGATGTACGAGGACAATGCGCAGAAGATCAACGCCATTCTCAACGCCATCAAACCAGGCGCCCGGCAGGATGTGGTGGCGCTCGGCCACCCCGATACCATGCTCAAGGCGCGCGACAAGCTCGACGACGGCTATCTGGTGGGTCTGCTGGCCGACCGTTCCCTGGCCAATGACAGCACGGCAGAATGCCAGTTCCTGGGGGCGCCGGCGCGGCTTGCGATTGGACCTTGGCGCATGGCCGCCATGCTGCGCCGGCCGGTGTTCTTCATGGCTGGCCTGTACCTGGGCGGCAACCGCTACGAACTGCGCTTCGAGCAGCTGGCCGATTTCTCCGCCGTCGAGCGCGGCGAACGCGACGCCGCCATCGCGCAGGCCATGCAGGCCTACGCCGACCGCCTGAGCGAACTCTGCCGCCGGGCGCCTTACAACTGGTTCAATTTCTACGATTTCTGGCAACGCACATGATCCGACGATTCCTCACCGGCCTCCTGCTGCTGGGCTTCACCGCCCTGGCGCACGCCGCCCTCGACCTCGACCAGCTGATGGCCGAGCTCGCCCGCAACCCCGGTGGGCAGGCGAAGTTCGTCGAGAAACGCCACCTCGCGCTGCTGGACAAACCCGTCATCGCCACCGGCGAGATGCGCTACACGCCGCCCGACCGGCTGGAGAAACGCACGCTCACGCCCCAGGTCGAGACCATGGTGCTCGACAAGGACACGCTCAGCCTGGAGCGCGACCGCCGTCGCATGACGATCCGCCTGAGCGCGCGCCCCGAAGTGGCGGCTTTCGTGGACAGCATCCGCAGCACGCTCGCGGGCGACCGCGCCGCGCTGGAGCGCAACTACAAGCTCTCGCTCAGCGGCAGCCTGGAGGCCTGGGTGCTCGTTCTGGTGCCCAACGACGAGCGCATCACCAGCCTGCTCAAGAGCATCACCGTCAAGGGCGTGCGCCAGCAGGTGCTGGGCATCGACTACCTGCAGGCCGATGGCGACCGCACCGAAATGACGATCGAGCCGACGCCATGACCCGAAGCGTGTGGCGTGCCCTGCTGATCTGGCTGGCGGCGATGGCCGTCGGCTTGGGCCTGTTGTGGAACACGCGTTTCTCGGCCGACGTCTCCTTCTTCCTGCCGTCCAAGCCCACGCCCGAGCAGTCGGTCATGGTGGACCAGCTGCGCGAGGGCGCGGTCTCGCGCCTGCTGATGCTGGCCATCGTCGGCGGCAGCGCCGACCAGCGCGCCGACGCCTCGCGCGCGTTGCGCGCCTCGCTCAAGGACGAGCCCAGCCTGGACACGGTGCAAAACGGCGAGGCCGAGGCGCTGGACGCCGCGCGCGATTTCCTGCTCGACCACCGCTACGTGCTCAGCGGCGCCGTCACGCCCGAGCGCTTCAGCGTGGAGGGCCTGCGCAGCGCGGTGAATCACAGCGTGGACCTGCTCAGTTCCTCGGCCGGCCTGCTGTTCAAGCCCTACCTGGCGCGCGACCCCACCGGCGAGCTGGTGGAACTGGTCTCGGGCCTGAACGCCGGCGTGCAGCCCAACGAGCAGGACGGCGTGTGGGCCTCGCGCGACGGCGAACGCGCCATGCTGGTGGTGCAGACGCACGCCCTGGGCTCCGACACCGACGGCCAGGCCGCCGCCATCGACCTGATCCGCGAGCGCTTCGCGCAGGTGCAGCAGCAGCCCGGCATGGAGGGCCTGACGCTGGAGATGTCGGGGCCGGGCCTGTTCGCGGTGCGCGCGCGCGCCACCATCCAGGAAGAGGTCAGCCGCCTCTCGCTCATCAGCACGGCCATCCTCGCGGTGATGCTGGGATTCGTCTACCGCCGTGGCCGCCTGATGTTGCTCACGCTGGTGCCGGTGCTCAGCGGCACCCTCGCGGCCATCGTGATGGTGGGCCTGGTGCACGGCACCGTGTTCGGCATCACCGTGGGCTTTGGCGCCGCGCTCATTGGCGAGGCGGTGGATTACGCCATCTACTACTTCGTGCAGTCGGGGCGGCAGGGCGTGGGGTCCTGGCGCGAGCGGTACTGGCCCACCATCCGCCTGGGCGTGCTCACCTCGGTGCTCGGTTTCGGCGCGCTGCTGTTCTCGGGTTTTCCGGGCCTGGCGCAGCTGGGCCTGTACGCCATCACCGGCGTTCTCACGGCCGCGCTGGTCACGCGCTACCTGCTGCCCCAGCTTGCGGGCCCGGGCGTGCACCTGCACGACGGCGCGCGCCAGGGCCGCCTGCTGCGCCCGCTGGTGGACCATGCCACCGTGCTGCGCTGGCCGCTGCTGGCGCTGGTGCTGGTCTCGTGCGTGTACCTGGTGCAGGAGCGCCACGGCGTCTGGCAGTCCGACCTGTCCGCGCTGTCCACCGTGAGCCAGGCCGAAGGCGAACTCGATGCGCGGCTGCGCGGCGACCTGGGCGCGCCCGATGCGCGCTACATGGCCGTGATCACCGCGCCCGACCGCGAG
>JAGKSX010000160.1 GCA_018993155.1 Hydrogenophaga sp. | reverse complement strand
GTCGCAAAAATCATTGCTTAAGAAAAGCCCTTTGTGGGGCAGAAGCCAGTAGGGGTATAGCTCAATTGGCAGAGCGTCGGTCTCCAAAACCGAAGGTTGTAGGTTCGATTCCTACTGCCCCTGCCACCCGACAGGATGTCGCCGGAACCTGAAGCCAGGAACCTGAATCCACCCTGTTGAGTGGTTAACAAGCCCACCGAAGTCGTGAAGACCTCTGGTGGGCTTGCGTGTCTCAAGCTTTCGGGTTTTGGGCGCGCCTTTTGATACGAATTGTCTGGATCCTCATGGCCACTTCCGAAGTTCAAACCGTCCACACCGGCGCCGACAAGGCCAAGCTGGCGGCGGCGATCGCGCTGTTGCTGGGCTCGTTCGTGGCGTTCTACCTGCTGTCCTCGCGCGGAGCGCTGGCGCAATGGGGTGCGCTGATCGTGCTGCTGGGCGCGGCTGTGGTGGTGTTTGCGGTGTCCGAGTCGGGCAAGCAGCTGATCGCCTTCGGCCGTGACGCCTGGCGCGAGGTCAAGAAGGTGGTCTGGCCGGCGCGCAAGGAGGCCATCCAGATGACGGCCTATGTGTTCGCGTTCGTGTTCGTGATGGCCCTGTTCCTGTGGCTGACCGACAAGACCGTCGAATGGCTGTTTTACGACCTGATCCTGGGCTGGAGGAAATGATGACCGAACAACACAGTCCCGTGGCCGCTGAAGGCATGCGCTGGTACGTGGTCCATGCCTACTCCGGCATGGAAAAAGCGGCCGAGCGCAACATCGTCGAGCGCATCAACCGCGCCGGCATGCAAGACAAGTTTGGCCGCATCCTGGTCCCTACCGAAGAAGTGGTGGAGATGAAGAACGGCCAGAAGCGCACCACCGAGCGCAAGTTCTTCCCCGGCTACGTGCTGGTGGAAATGGTGATGGACGACGACACCTGGCACCTGGTGAAGCACACCAACAAGGTGACCGGTTTCGTGGGTGGCGCGAAGAACCGCCCGGCGCCGATTTCCGAGGAAGACGTTCAGAAGATCGTCAACCAGATGCAGGAAGGCACCGACAAGCCGCGCCACAAGGTCGAGTTCGTGGTCGGCGAGTACGTGCGCGTCAAGGAAGGCCCGTTCACCGACTTCAACGGCACCGTCGAAGAAGTCAACTACGAGAAAAACAAGATGCGCGTGTCGGTGACCATCTTCGGTCGCGCCACGCCGGTGGAGCTGGAATTCAGCCAGGTCGAGAAGACCTGAGTTTTTCGTGGCACAGGCGGGTCGGCCCGACGCCTGTGCCATTGTTTCTTTCCCGGGTCCCCAACCGCGAGGAGGTTGTCTCGATGGCAACCGTCTGCACTCGCAGGAGCTAAAAAATGGCGAAAAAAATCGTCGGCTTCATCAAGCTGCAAGTGCCAGCTGGTAAGGCCAACCCCTCCCCCCCGATCGGTCCGGCGCTGGGTCAGCGCGGCCTGAACATCATGGAGTTCTGCAAGGCGTTCAACGCCCAGACCCAGGGCGTCGAGCCCGGGCTGCCGCTGCCCGTGGTGATCACGGCTTTCGCGGACAAGAGCTTCACCTTCATCATCAAGACGCCGCCCGCGACGACCCTGATCAAGAAGGCCATCAAGCTCGACAAGGGCTCCTCGGTGCCCAACAAGAACAAGGTCGGCAAGATCACCCGGGCCCAGCTCGAAGAGATCGCCAAGACCAAGATGAAGGACATGACCGCAGCCGATGTGGACGCCGCTGTGCGCACCATCGCCGGTTCGGCCCGCTCGATGGGCGTGATTGTGGAGGGCGTGTAAATGGCCAAGCTGACCAAAAAACAGAAAGCCTTCGAAGGCAAGGTCGACAGCAACAAGCTGTACAGCCTGACCGACGCCCTGGCGATCATCAAGGAATGCGCGAACGCCAAGTTCGATGAGTCCATCGACGTGGCGATCCAGCTCGGCGTGGACGCCAAGAAGTCGGACCAGGTGGTGCGTGGCGCCGTCGTGATGCCCAACGGCACCGGCAAGACCAAGCGCGTGGCCGTGTTCGCCCAAGGCGCCAAGGCTGAAGAAGCCAAGGCCGCCGGTGCCGACATCGTCGGCATGGACGACCTCGCTGCCGACATCAAGGCCGGCAACATGAACTTCGACGTGGTCATCGCCTCGCCGGACGCCATGCGCATCGTCGGTACCCTGGGTCAGGTGCTGGGCCCGCGCGGCCTGATGCCCAACCCCAAGGTCGGCACCGTGACGCCCGATGTGGCACAAGCCGTGCGCAACGCCAAGGCGGGCCAGGTGCAGTTCCGCGTCGACAAGGCCGGCATCGTGCACGGCACGATCGGCCGCCGCTCGTTCGACGCCGACAAGCTCCAGGGCAACCTGGTGGCACTGCTCGACGCGCTGACCAAGGCCAAGCCCGCCACCAGCAAGGGTGTGTACCTGCGCAAGGTGGCGGTGTCGTCGACGATGGGTGTGGGCGTCCGCGTGGACACCCAGTCCATCTCGGCGTAATCGCAAGAAATTCGGGCCCTTCGGGGCCTGGGTGTGGTGGGCCCCGGGCTGGCGAAAGCCGACCCGGGGGCCATCCAAGACCGTTGGTGCTGGTGCAAGCCGGCTTAATTGTGACAAGCCAACGCAGATGGCGATCCCGCTGCAGATGGAATCCGTTCCGAAACAGTTGAATCGCTGCAATGAGGCGTGCCCCAGGTCTTGAAGGACCGAGGGCACATTTAAGGAGTAGACCTTGAGTCTGAATCGCAGTGAGAAAGAAGCGGTCATTTCCGAAGTGACCAGCCTCGCCGCAAAAGCTCAAACGCTCGTGATGGCGGAATACCGTGGCATCACGGTCGCGAACATGGACAAACTGCGCGTGACAGCCCGCAGCAATGGTGTGAGCCTGAGTGTGTTGAAGAACACCCTGGCCCGCCGTGCGGTGGCTGGCAGCCCGTTTGAAGTGGCCGCTGACCAGATGACTGGCCCGCTGATCTATGGCTTCTCTGAAGACGCTGTGGCCGCCGCGAAGGTGGTGGCCGATTTCGCGAAAACCAACGACAAGCTGGTGATCCGCGGCGGTGTGTACGGAGGCAAGGCCCTGGACGTCAACGGCGTGAAGACGCTTGCCAGCATTCCTTCGAAGGAAGTTCTGTTGGCGCAGCTGTGTGGCTTGCTGATGTCGCCCATTTCGCGCACGGCCGTGGTGCTGGGCGCGCTGGCGGCCAAAAAAGGCGAAGGCGCTGCCGCACCGGCAGCCGAAGAAGCGGCTGCTGCCTGAGTGGCGCGGCACTTTCATTCAAACCAATTGTTAGGAAATCAAAATGGCATTCGATAAAGACGCATTTTTGACCGCGCTGGACAGCATGACGGTCATGGAACTCAACGAGCTGGTGAAAGCCATCGAAGAGAAGTTTGGTGTGAGCGCTGCCGCCATGGCCGCTCCTGCTGCTGGCGGTGCTGGTGGTGGTGCTGCCGCAGCCGCTGAAGAGAAGACCGAATTCAACGTCGTGCTGGTCGAAGCCGGCGCGAACAAGGTCTCCGTCATCAAGGCTGTGCGCGAAATCACCGGCCTGGGCCTCAAGGAAGCCAAGGACCTGGTCGACGGCGCACCGAAGAACGTCAAGGAAGCGATCGCCAAGGCCGACGCCGAAGCCGCTGTCAAGAAGCTGGTGGAAGCCGGCGCCAAGGCCGAGCTGAAGTAATTCGCCCGGTTTCAGGGGCTGGAGTGCTCGACAAGGGCCTCCAGCCTTTGGTGCTTTCAGAGCACACCCAAAAGCCTGCCTCACGAAACGGCTTTTGAGTGTTTTGTTGAAACACCGCTAAGCAGATTTTTCGAGTCTTCTTAGCAGTGTTTTCTGACCCCGACTGCAGAAAACGACTTGGTTCGGGCCTGTGTGCAATGCACAGGCCGTCCGCCAATGGTTGGTAGAGGCCAGCCACCAAGAAAGCCACCAGGAATCCGTCCCTGGTAGGCAAGACAGTCGCCGCAGACCTCAAGCCCGGAGATCTCATGGCCTCAGCATCGAAATACTCATACACCGAACGCAAGCGCATCCGCAAGAGCTTTGGTACCCGCGAAAACGTCCTCGCGATTCCTTACCTCCTGCAAATGCAGAAGGACGCGTACACCGCGTTCCTGCAAGCCGACAGCGCACCGAAAAAACGCACCAACGAAGGTCTGCAGGCCGCGTTCGAAGCCGCTTTCCCCATCGTCTCCCACAACGGTTTCGTGGAGATGAAGTTCGTCGAGTACAACCTGGCCAAGCCCGCGTTCGACGTGCGCGAATGCCAGACCCGCGGCCTGACCTTCGCGTCCGCCGTGCGCGCTCGCGTCCAGCTGATCATCTATGACCGCGAGTCCTCGACCGCGCAATCCAAGGTGATCAAGGAAGTGAAGGAGCAAGAGGTCTACATGGGCGAAGTGCCCCTGATGACCGAGAAGGGCTCCTTCATCATCAACGGCACCGAGCGCGTGATCGTGTCTCAGTTGCACCGTTCGCCGGGTGTGTTCTTCGAGCACGACAAGGGCAAGACGCACAGCTCGGGCAAGCTGTTGTTCTCCGCTCGCATCATTCCGTACCGCGGCTCCTGGCTCGACTTCGAATTCGACCCGAAGGACGTACTGTTCTTCCGCGTCGACCGTCGCCGCAAGATGCCGGTCACCATCCTGCTCAAGGCCATCGGCCTGACGCCGGAAGCCATCCTGGCCAACTTCTTTGTCAACGACCACTTCCGCCTGATGGACAGCGGCGCGCAGATGGCCTTCGTGCCCGAGCGCCTGCGCGGTGAAGTGGCGCGTTTCGACATCACCGACAAGAGCGGCAAGGTCGTGGTCGCCAAGGACAAGCGCATCACCGTGCGCCACACCCGCGAACTCGAGCAGTCGGGCACCACGCACATCAGCGTGCCGGAAGATTTCATGATCGGCCGCGTCGTGGCGCGCAACATCGTGGACACCGACACTGGCGAGATCATCGCCAAGGCCAACGAAGAGCTGACCGAAGCGCTGCTGAAGAAGCTGCGCACCGCCGGCGTGCAGGACCTGCAGTGCCTGTACACCAACGAACTCGACCAGGGCGCCTACATCTCGCAGACCCTGCGCATCGACGAAACCGCCGACGAGTTCGCCGCGCGCGTTGCCATCTACCGCATGATGCGCCCCGGCGAGCCGCCGACCGAAGACGCTGTGCAGGCCCTGTTCCACCGCCTGTTCTACAACCCGGACACGTACGACCTGTCGCGCGTGGGCCGCATGAAGTTCAACGCCCGCGTGGGCCGCGACGAATCCACCGGCCCCATGGTGCTGTCCAACGACGATATCCTGGCCGTGGTCAAGATCCTGGTGGACCTGCGCAACGGCCGTGGCGAAGTCGATGACATCGATCACCTGGGCAACCGCCGTGTGCGCTGCGTGGGCGAACTGGCCGAGAACCAGTACCGCACCGGCCTGGCCCGCATCGAGAAGGCTGTGAAGGAACGCCTCGGCCAGGCCGAGCAAGAGCCGCTGATGCCGCACGACCTGATCAACTCCAAGCCGATTTCCGCGGCGCTCAAGGAGTTCTTCGGTGCGTCGCAGCTGTCGCAGTTCATGGACCAGACCAACCCGCTCGCCGAGATCACGCACAAGCGCCGCGTCTCGGCCCTGGGCCCGGGCGGTCTGACCCGCGAACGCGCCGGCTTCGAGGTGCGCGACGTGCACGTGACCCACTACGGCCGCGTCTGCCCGATCGAAACGCCGGAAGGCCCGAACATCGGCCTGATCAACTCGCTGGCCCTGTACGCGCGCCTGAACGAGTACGGCTTCATCGAAACGCCGTACCGCCGCGTGATCGATGGCAAGGTGACGAACCAGATCGACTACCTGTCGGCCATCGAGGAAGGCAAGTACGTCATCGCCCAGGCCAACGCCGCGCTCGACGCCGAAGGCCGCCTGACCGGTGACCTGATCTCCGCGCGTGAAAAGGGTGAATCGATCCTGACGCCGGCCGACACCATCCAGTACATGGACGTGTCGCCCGCGCAGATCGTCTCCGTGGCCGCTTCGCTGGTGCCGTTCCTCGAGCACGACGATGCGAACCGCGCGCTGATGGGCGCCAACATGTCGCGCCAGGCCGTGCCCGTGCTGCGCCCCGAGAAGCCCCTGGTGGGCACCGGCATCGAGCGCGTGGCCGCGATCGACTCCGGCACCGTCGTCACCGCCAAGCGCGGTGGTGTGGTCGACTACGTGGACGCGACCCGCATCGTGATCCGCGTGAACGACGCCGAAGCCGTGGCCGGTGAAGTGGGTGTGGACATCTACAACCTCATCAAGTACCAGCGCTCCAACCAGAACACCAACATCCACCAGCGCCCCATCGTCAAGAAGGGCGACAAGCTGGCCTCGGGTGACGTGATCGCCGACGGCGCTTCGACCGACCTGGGTGAGATTTCGATCGGGCAGAACATGCTGATCGCGTTCATGCCCTGGAACGGCTACAACTTCGAAGACTCGATCCTGATCTCCGAACGCGTGGTCGCCGACGACCGCTACACCTCGATCCACATCGAGGAACTGGTGGTGATGGCGCGCGACACCAAGCTGGGCGCGGAAGAAATCACCCGCGACATCCCCAACCTGGCCGAGCAGCAGCTCAACCGCCTGGACGACTCCGGCATCATCTACGTGGGCGCCGAAGTGCTGCCCGGCGACGTGCTGGTGGGCAAGGTCACGCCCAAGGGCGAGACCACGCTGACGCCCGAAGAGAAACTGCTGCGCGCGATCTTCGGTGAGAAGGCCTCCGACGTGAAGGACACCTCGCTGCGCGTGGACCAGGGCTCGCAGGGCACCGTGATCGACGTGCAGGTGTTCACCCGCGAAGGCATCACGCGCGACAAGCGCGCCCAGCAGATCATCGACGACGAACTCAAGCGCTTCCGCCTGGACCTCAACGACCAGCTGCGCATCGTGGAAGCCGACGCCTTCGATCGGATCGAGAAGCTGCTGACCGGCAAGATCGCCAACGGTGGCCCGAAGAAGCTGTCCAAGGGCACGACCATCGACAAGGCCTACCTGGACGACGTCGAGAAGTACCACTGGTTCGACATCCGCCCAGCCGACGAGACCGTGGCCGCCCAGCTCGAGTCCATCAAGAACTCGATGGAGCAGACGCGCCACAGCTTCGACCTCGCGTTCGAAGAGAAGCGCAAGAAGCTCACGCAGGGCGACGAGCTGCCTGCTGGCGTGCTCAAGATGGTCAAGGTCTACCTGGCCGTCAAGCGCCGCCTGCAGCCGGGTGACAAGATGGCCGGCCGCCACGGCAACAAGGGCGTGGTCTCCAAGATCGTGCCCGTTGAAGACATGCCGCACATGGCCGACGGCACCCCCGCCGACATCGTGCTCAACCCGCTGGGCGTGCCTTCGCGCATGAACGTGGGTCAGGTGCTCGAGGTCCACCTGGGCTGGGCCGCCAAGGGCCTGGGCCAGCGCATCGGCGACATGCTGCAAGCCGAGGCCAAGGTGGCCGAGCTGCGCAAGTTCCTCGAGACCGTCTACAACTCGGCCGGCAAGAAGGAAACCCTGGCCGCGCTGAGCGACGCCGAGGTGATCGAGATGGCCGAGAACCTGCAGACCGGCGTGCCGTTCGCCACCCCGGTGTTCGACGGTGCCTCGGAAGACGAGATCCGCGCGATGTTGAAGCTGGCCTACCCGGACGACATCGCCCAACTCAAGGGCCTGACCGAGACCCGCACCCAGGCGCAGCTGTACGACGGCCGCACGGGTGACGCCTTCGAGCGCAAGACCACCGTGGGCTACATGCACTTCCTGAAGCTGCACCACCTGGTCGACGACAAGATGCACGCCCGTTCCACCGGCCCGTACTCGCTCGTGACCCAGCAGCCGCTGGGCGGCAAGGCGCAGTTCGGCGGCCAGCGCTTCGGCGAAATGGAAGTGTGGGCGCTGGAAGCCTACGGCGCTTCGTACATCCTGCAGGAAATGCTCACCGTCAAGTCCGACGACGTGCAAGGCCGCACCAAGGTGTACGAATCCATCGTCAAGGGCGAGCACACGATCGATGCGGGCATGCCCGAGTCGTTCAACGTGCTGGTCAAGGAAATCCGCTCGCTCGGTATCGACATCGAGCTGGAACGTTCCTGATTCACCGAACTTAAGGAAAGCAACCCATGAAATCTTTGCTCGACCTGTTCAAGCAGTTCACACCCGACGAGCACTTCGATGCGATCCGCATCGGCCTGGCTTCGCCGGAAAAAATCCGCTCGTGGTCCTTCGGTGAAGTCAAGAAGCCCGAGACCATCAACTACCGCACGTTCAAGCCCGAGCGCGACGGCCTGTTCTGCGCCAAGATCTTCGGCCCCATCAAGGACTACGAATGCCTTTGCGGCAAGTACAAGCGCCTCAAGCACCGCGGTGTCATCTGCGAGAAGTGCGGCGTTGAAGTCACGCAGACCAAGGTGCGCCGCGAGCGCATGGGTCACATCGACCTGGCCGCGCCCTGCGCCCACATCTGGTTCCTGAAGTCGCTGCCGTCGCGCCTGGGCCTGATCCTGGACATGACGCTGCGCGACATCGAACGCGTGCTGTACTTCGAAGCGTATGTGATCGTCGATCCGGGTATGACCCCGCTGAAGAAGTTCGCGATCATGAGCGAGGACGACTACGACGCCAAGCGCAAGGAGTTCGGCGACGAATTCATCGCCAAGATGGGCGCCGAAGGCATCAAGGAACTGCTGCAGGCGATCGACCTCGACATCGAGATCGAGAAGCTGCGCAACGACCTGACCGGTTCCGAACTCAAGATCAAGAAGAACGCCAAGCGCCTGAAGGTGCTCGAAGCCTTCAAGAAGTCCGGCATCAAGCCCGAGTGGATGGTGCTCGACGTGCTGCCCGTGCTGCCGCCGGACCTGCGTCCGCTGGTGCCGCTTGACGGCGGCCGCTTCGCGACCTCCGACCTGAACGACCTGTACCGCCGCGTCATCAACCGCAACAGCCGCCTGCGCCGCCTGCTCGAACTCAAGGCGCCCGAGATCATCGCGCGCAACGAGAAGCGCATGCTGCAGGAAGCCGTCGATTCGCTGCTGGACAACGGCCGCCGTGGCAAGGCCATGACGGGCGCCAACAAGCGCGCGCTCAAGTCGCTGGCCGACATGATCAAGGGCAAGAGCGGCCGTTTCCGCCAGAACTTGCTGGGCAAGCGCGTCGACTACTCGGGCCGTTCGGTCATCGTGGTCGGCCCCACGCTCAAGCTGCACCAGTGCGGCTTGCCCAAGCTGATGGCGCTCGAGCTGTTCAAGCCTTTCATCTTCTCGCGCCTGGAAGCCATGGGCATCGCGACCACCATCAAGGCCGCGAAGAAGGAAGTGGAAGCCGGCACGCCGGTGGTGTGGGACATCCTGGAAGAGGTGATCAAGGAACACCCGGTGATGCTCAACCGCGCACCGACGCTGCACCGCCTGGGCATCCAGGCGTTCGAGCCGATCCTGATCGAGGGCAAGGCGATCCAGCTGCACCCGCTGGTCTGTGCGGCCTTCAACGCCGACTTCGACGGTGACCAGATGGCCGTTCACGTGCCGCTGTCCGTGGAAGCCCAGCTCGAAGCCCGCACGCTGATGCTGGCCTCGAACAACATCCTGTTCCCGGCCAACGGCGAACCCTCCATCGTGCCGTCGCAGGACGTGGTGCTGGGTCTGTACTACGCCACCCGCGAGCGCATCAACGCCAAGGGTGAAGGCATGTACTTCGCCGACCTGGCCGAGCTGCAGCGCGCGCTGGACAACGGTGTGGTCGAGATCACCTCGAAGATTGCCGTGCGCCTGACCCAGCACACGCTGGACAAGGCCAGTGGCGAGTTCGTGGCCTCCACCTCGCTGGTGGACACCACGGTGGGTCGTGCACTGCTGTCCGAGATCCTGCCACGTGGCCTGCCCTTCGAGGTGCTGAACAAGGCGCTGAAGAAGAAGGAAATCTCGCGCCTGATCAACACCTCGTTCCGCAAGTGCGGTCTGAAGGAAACCGTCGTGTTCGCCGACAAGCTGCTCCAGAACGGTTTCCGTCTGGCCACACGCGCCGGCATCTCGATCGCCGTGGACGACATGCTGGTGCCCAAGGAGAAGCCGGCCATCATCGACCGCGCCGAAAACGAGGTGAAGGAAATCGCCCAGCAGTACGCCTCCGGTCTGGTGACCGCCGGCGAGCGCTACAACAAGGTGGTGGACATCTGGGGCAAGGCCGGTGACGAGATCTCCAAGGTCATGATGGCCCAGCTGGCCAAGCAGAAGACCACCGACCGCAGCGGCAAGGAAGTGGACCAGGAGTCGTTCAACTCCATCTACATGATGGCCGACTCGGGCGCCCGCGGTTCCGCGGCGCAGATCCGCCAGCTGGCCGGCATGCGCGGCCTGATGGCCAAGCCTGACGGCTCGATCATTGAGACCCCCATCACGGCGAACTTCCGTGAAGGCCTCAACGTGTTGCAGTACTTCATCTCCACCCACGGTGCCCGAAAGGGTCTGGCCGACACGGCGCTGAAGACGGCCAACTCCGGTTACCTCACCCGCCGTCTGGTGGATGTGACGCAGGATCTGGTGGTCAACCAGCAGGACTGCGGCACGTCCAATGGCACGCTGATGCGCGCCATCGTCGAGGGTGGTGAAGTGATCGAGTCGCTGCGCGACCGAATCCTGGGCCGCACCACGGCCGAGGAAGTGATCCACCCGGAAACGCGCCAGATGCTGGTGCCCGCCGGCGAGATGCTCGACGAAGACCTGCTCGACGTGCTCGAAGCCGCTGCGGTGGACGAAGTGAAGGTGCGCACCGCACTGACCTGCGAAACCCGCTTCGGCATCTGCGCCAAGTGCTACGGCCGCGACCTGGGTCGCGGTGGCCTGGTCAACATCGGCGAAGCGGTCGGCGTGATTGCCGCGCAGTCGATCGGTGAACCCGGCACGCAGCTGACCATGCGCACCTTCCACATCGGTGGTGCGGCGTCGCGCGCGGCGGTGGCCTCCAGCGTGGAAGCCAAGTCCAGCGGCGTGATCGGCTTCAACGCCACCATGCGCTACGTGACCAACACCAAGGGTGAGCTGGTCGTGATCGCACGTTCGGGTGAGATCGTCATCCACGACGAACACGGCCGTGAGCGCGAGCGCCACAAGGTGCCGTACGGTGCGATCCTGTCGGTCAAGGCCGACCAGACCATCAAGGCCGGTGCGATCCTGGCCAACTGGGATCCGCTGACGCGCCCGATCATCACGGAATTCGCCGGTCAGGTGAAGTTCGAGAACGTCGAGGAAGGCCTCACCGTGGCCAAGCAGGTGGACGATGTCACCGGCCTGTCCACCCTGGTGGTGATCGATCCGAAGCGCCGCGGCGTGGCCAAGGTGGTCCGTCCGCAGGTCAAGCTGATCGACGGCTCGGGCAACGAGGTGAAGATCCCCGGCACCGACCACTCGGTGACCATCGGCTTCCAGATCGGTTCGCTGATCCAGGTGCGCGATGGTCAGGATGTGGGCCCCGGCGAAGTGCTGGCGCGCATCCCGGTCGAAGGCCAGAAGACGCGAGACATCACCGGCGGTCTGCCGCGGGTGGCCGAGCTGTTCGAAGCCCGCAGCCCGAAGGACAAGGGCATGCTGGCCGAGATGACCGGCACCGTGTCGTTCGGCAAGGAGACCAAGGGCAAGGTTCGCCTGCAGATCACCGATCCCGAAGGCAAGGTGTGGGACGACCTCATCCCCAAAGAGAAGAACATCCTGGTGCACGAAGGCCAGGTGGTCAACAAGGGCGAGAGCGTGGTGGACGGCCCGGCCGATCCGCAAGACATCCTGCGCCTGCTGGGTATGGAAGAGCTGGCCCGCTACATCGTCGACGAAGTGCAGGACGTCTACCGCCTGCAGGGCGTGAAGATCAACGACAAGCACATCGAGGTGATCGTTCGCCAGATGCTGCGCCGTGTCGTGGTCGAGTCCGTGGGCGATTCGAGCTACATCGCAGGGGAGCAGGTGGAGCGTTCGGAGATCCTCAACACCAACGACGCCCTGCGCGCCGATGGCAAGATCCCGGCGACCTACAGCAACATCCTGCTGGGTATCACGAAGGCCTCGCTGTCCACCGACTCGTTCATCTCGGCGGCTTCCTTCCAGGAAACCACGCGCGTGCTGACCGAAGCGGCCATCATGGGCAAGCGCGACGAGCTGCGTGGCCTGAAGGAAAACGTGATCGTGGGTCGCCTGATCCCGGCCGGTACCGGCATGGCCTACCACGAGGCGCGCAAGGTCAAGGAGAAGATGGACGACGAAGAACGCCGTGCCATCGCCGAAGCCGACGCGATCTCGCTGGCCGCCGACCAGGCCGATCAAGCCGACGCATCGAGCACCAACGAAGCGGAATAAGAGGGCCTGCCCTCGTGGCGCACAGCGCCACTCGTTCTTGAGAAGCCCCCGGTCATCCGACCGGGGGCTTTTTTCATGGTGCGCGCGCCAGCACCGGCGGTGCCCTGCAGGGTATATTGGCCGCGCCTGCCGCAGGGCAGGGGGTCACACCAACAACAAGGAGTTCCGAACATGTCCGTCTCGCTGTGGGTTTTCCTGGCCGTGGGCCTGGTGGTGTTCTTCTGGGCCGTGGGCGCCTACAACCGGCTGGTGCGCCTGAAAAACGCGATCGCCAACGCGTTTGGCCAGATCGACGTGCAGCTCAAGCGCCGCTACGACCTGATCCCCAACCTGGTGGAGGTGGCGCGCCGCTACCTGGCCCACGAAGCCCAGACGCTGGAGGCGGTGATCGCAGCGCGCAACCAGGCGCGCACGGCCGAGCAGACGGCAGCCGGCAGCCCGCTCAACGCCGGTGCACTCGGTGCCCTGGCCGGGGCCGAACAGGCCCTGGGCGGCGCACTGGGCAAGCTGTTCGCGGTGGTCGAGGACTACCCCGATCTCAAGGCCGACCAGAACATGCGCGAACTCAGCGAGGAGCTCACCAGCACCGAGAACCGCGTCGGCTTCGCGCGCCAGGCCTACAACGACCACGTGCTCGAATTCAACGACGCCGCCGCCCAATTCCCCACGCTGCTCATCGCGCGGCTGTTCGGCTTCCAGCCCTTGGCCATGCTGGCGTCCACCACGAACGAAGCCGAACGCGAGACCTTGCGCATCCAGCTGTAATGCGCTTCTTCGAATTCCAGCGCGACGCCCGGGGCGAGACCCGGCGCCTGCTGTTCGCGTTCGGCCTCACCGTGCTGTTGCTGCTGGTGGCGGTCAACGCCGCGCTGGCCCTGGCCTGGGGCCTGAGCTGGGGGTTCTGGATGCCCGGCGAGCTGCGCTTCCCCCGCTATTTCTTCTCGGTCAACACCGGGGTCACGCTGCTCTTCGTCCTGGGGGGCTGGTGGGTGGAGACCTCCCGCCTGGCCGATGGCGGCGGGGCGCGCCTGGCCGAGCAGATGGGGGCGCGGCCCGCGCAGCCCTCGGGCGATCTTGATGAGCAGCGCTTCTGCAACATCGTCGACGAAATGGCGATTTCATCGGGTCTGAAGCGGCCACAGGCCATGGTGCTGGCGCGCGACCAGGGCATCAACGCCTTCGCGGCCGGCTGGGACGAGAACGACGCGGTGGTGGCCGTGACCCAGGGCGCGCTCGACCACCTGACCCGAGACGAACTGCAGGGCCTGGTGGCGCACGAGTTCAGCCACATCGGTGAAGGCGATACGCGCCTGAACATGCGGCTGGTCGGCATGGTGTTCGGGCTGGAGATGCTGTTTCGCATGGGCCAGGACCTGGCCGAGCCCGACAGCCGGGACCGCCGCTGGATCACGGCCCTGATCGGTCTCGCCATCATGGCCGCAGGCTGGCTGGGCTGGCTCGCCGGCCACGCGTTGCAGGCCGCCGTCTCGCGCCAGCGCGAGTACCTGGCCGACGCGCGCGCCGTGCAATGGACGCGCAGCCGCGACGGCCTGGGTGGCGTGCTGCGCAAGGTGCTGAGCCAGCAGCGCGAAGGCGTGGTGCCGCGCCAGGTGGGCTCGATGGTGCAGCACATGCTGCTGGTGGCGAACGCGGGGGGCAAGGCCGAGCACTGGCTTGACTCGCACCCGCCGCTGGCCCGACGCATCCGCCGCATCTACGGCCGCGACATGGGCCCGCTGCCCCTGCTGAGAGAGGACGAACCCGCCACCCCGTCCCGCGCTGTGTGACACTCGCGGTCTTCGCTTTGTCTGCGCTTGCCACGGAACCCGCCTTGACCGCTCCGGCCTCCCCGACCTCCATCGCTCCCAGCCCCCAGGGTCCGACCCTGGCCACCCAGTTGCGCCACACCGCGGGCTGTGTGCTCGCGGTCGAGCAGGGGCGTTCGCTGAGCGAGGTGCTGCCCGAGCTGGTGCTCGCACTGCGACCTGGCGTGCAGGCGCTCACTTTCCACGCCTTGCGCCACCTGGGAACGGTGCGCGCCCTGGTGAGCCAACTGGTGCAACGCAAGCCGGCGCCGCCCGTGCAGGCCTTGATGTGCAGCGCAGTGGCCTTGCTGCTGGACGCGACCGACGGACACGCACCGCGCTACCCGGCGCACACGGTGGTGAACCGGGCGGTGGAGGCCGCCCGCCAGGACCGCCGCACCGAGCGCCAGGCGGCGTTCGTCAACGCCTGCCTGCGCCGCTTCCTGCGCGAGCGCGAGGCGCTGCTGGCGCACGTGGCGGCCGACCCGGTCGCGCGCTGGAACCACCCGCTGTGGTGGATCGAGCGCCTGCAGCGCGACCACCCCGAGCACTGGCGCGCCATCCTGGAGGCCAACAACCAGCCCGGCCCCATGGCGTTGCGCGTGAACCGCCGCCGCGTGGAGCGCACCGCCTACCAGCAGGCCCTGGAAGCCATCGGCCTCACCGCCACCCCCACGGGCAGCGATGGCCTGGTGCTGGACGCCCCGCAGCCGGTCGAGCGCCTGCCTGGTTTTGCCCAGGGCCATTGTTCGGTGCAGGACGCCGCTGCCCAGATGGCGGCCGACCAGTTGCTCGAAGGCCGGGCCTGGACCGCCGCCGACCGCGTGCTCGACGCCTGCGCCGCCCCCGGCGGCAAG
>JAGKSX010000039.1 GCA_018993155.1 Hydrogenophaga sp. | reverse complement strand
CGTTTGCGCCGATCGCCGCGCCCACGCAATGCCCGTGGGGCGAGAAGGCGTTCGGTGGCTACCTGGGTCACGACCGCGCCACCTGGGCCCCGCACGACGCCACCGAACTCGTGAAGGCCGGGCGCAAGGCGCCGCCCTTGCTGATCGACCAGGGGCTGGCGGACAATTTCCTGGCCGCCCAGCTGCACCCCCACCTGTTCGAGGCGGCCTGCGCGCAGGCCGGCCAGCCGCTCACGCTGCGCCGGCACGAGGGGTATGACCACGGTTATTACTTCATCGCCAGCTTCATCGAAGACCACTTGCGCCACCATGCGCAAACCCTCTGTGCCTGACCCCATGCGCCCGCGCCAATTCGATCTCATCGCCTTCGACTGGGACGGCACCCTGTTCGATTCCACCGCGCTCATCACCCGCTGCATCCAGTCGGCGGTGGTGGATGTCGGAGGCGCGCCGCCCACCCGCGAGGCGGCCAGCTACGTGATCGGCATGGGCCTCATGCAGGCCCTGGCCCACGCCGCGCCCGATGTGCCGCCCGACCGCTACCCCCAGCTCGGCCAGCGCTACCGCCATCACTACATGGCCGCGCAACACGAGCTCAGCCTGTTCGAAGGGGTGTTGCCGCTGCTGGCTGAACTCAAAGGCCGCCACCACTGGTTGACGGTGGCTACCGGCAAGAGCCGCGCAGGTCTCAACGAGGTGCTGCACACGGTGGAGCTGCAGGGCGTGTTCGATGGCTCGCGCACCGCCGACGAGACCGCGGGCAAGCCCAACCCCCGCATGTTGCACGAACTGATGCGCGAGTTCGGCGTGGCGCCCGAGCGCACCCTGATGATCGGCGACACCACGCACGACCTGCAGATGGCGGTCAACGCCGGCTGCGCGAGCGTGGGCGTGAGCTACGGCGCGCACGAGCCGACCAGCTTCGCGGTGCTCAACCCCTTGCACGTGGCGCACTCGGTGCGCGAACTGCACGACTGGCTGAACGCCCACGCTTGAGCCGGTCATGAGCATCCCCTCCGACGATCCGGTCTACGCGCTGTGCAACAGCCGGGATCTGGTCGATGGGGGGCGTGCCGTGTCGTTCGACGTGGTGTACGCAGGCCAGACCTGCCGCGCGTTCGCGATCCGCTACCGCGGCCAGCCGCACGCCTACCTGAACCGCTGCACCCACGTGGCGATGGAAATGGACTGGCAGCCCGATCGGTTTTTCGACGACAGCGGCCGCTGGTTGCTGTGCGCCACACACGGCGCGGTGTACGAGCCCGACACCGGCGCCTGCCAGGGTGGGCCATGCCGGGGCGGGCTGGTCAAGATCGAGCTGGTGGAGCACGACGGGGTGGTCCACTGGCGGTCACAATACCACCTCAAACCCCTTGAATTCTGAGAACCTTCGACCATGAACGACGATTTCCCCGGCCCGTCCGCCAACGCCTCCAGCGACCGCACGCCGGGCGTGGCCTGGGAGCGCGCCACCCTGGAAAAACTGGTTTTCGCGACCATCCGCGAGCAGCAGTCCGCGCGCCGCTGGAAGATGTTCGGCCGGCTGCTCTGGCTGGCGGTGTTCGGCGCCATTGCCTGGTTCGCCTACACCAGCAACACCACCACCACGGTGAGCACCCCGCACACGGCGGTGGTGGACATCAAGGGTGAGATCGCCAGCGGGGCCGAAGCCAGCGCCGAATACGTGGTGGCCTCGCTGCGCTCCGCGTTCGAGGACGAGGGCGCGCAGGCAGTGGTGCTGCTGATCAACTCACCCGGCGGCAGCCCGGTGCAGGCTGGCATCATCAACGACGAGATCACCCGCCTCAAAGGCCTGCACGGCAAGAAGGTCTACGCGGTGGTGGAAGAGACCTGTGCCTCGGCCGCCTACTACATCGCCGCGGCAGCGGACGACATCTACGTGGACAAGGCCAGCCTGGTCGGCAGCATCGGCGTGCTGATGGACGGCTTCGGTTTCACCGGCCTGATGGACAAGCTCGGCATCGAGCGCCGCCTCATGACCGCTGGGGCCAACAAGGCCATGCTGGACCCGTTCAGCCCGCAGGACGAGGCGCAGAAGGCCTATATCCAGACCATGCTGGGCCAGATCCACGCCCAGTTCATCGAGGTGGTGAAAAAGGGCCGCGGCGATCGCCTGAAGGAGAACGGCGACACCTTCAGCGGCCTGGTGTGGAATGGCCAGCAGGCGGTGGCCCTCGGCCTGGCCGATGGCCTGGGCAACCTCGACTACGTGGCGCGCGAGATCGTCAAGGCCGAAGAGATCGTGGACTACACGCGCCGTGAGAACGTGGGCCTGCGCCTGGCCAAGCGCTTTGGCGCCAGCATGGGCGAAGGGATGTTCCTGGCGGCCCGTGCGGCCGGCGTGCAGCTGAAGTGAGGGCCCCGGGGCGGGTTCAGCCCTTGTAACCGTTGGGGTTGCCGCTCTGCCAGCGCCAGGCATCGGCGCACATCTGATCCAGCGTGTGCTTCGCCTGCCAGCCCAGCAGGCGCAGGGCCAGTGCCGGGTCGGCCCAGCACTGGGCCACGTCGCCCGCGCGGCGTGGGGCAATCTGGTAGGGCACCGGGCGACCGCTGGCCTGTTCGAAGGCGCGCACCACGTCCAGCACGCTGTGGCCGCTGCCCGTGCCCAGGTTCACTGTGAAGCTCTCGCCCCGGCTCAGCAGGGCCTTGATGGCAGCGACGTGGCCGGCGGCCAGGTCCTGCACGTGGATGTAGTCGCGCACACCCGTGCCATCCGGCGTGGGGTAGTCGTTGCCATACACGTTGAGGTGTTCGCGCTGGCCCACGGCCACCTGCGCCACGTAGGGCATCAGGTTGTTGGGAATGCCCGCCGGGTCTTCGCCGATCAGGCCACTGGGGTGGGCACCGACCGGGTTGAAATAGCGCAGCGTGCCCACGCGCCAGGCCGGACGGGCCGCGCACAGGGCGGTGAGCATGTCTTCGATGACCAGTTTGCTGTGGCCATAGGGGTTGGTGTGGCTGCGCGGGAAGTCTTCGGTGATGGGCACGGTGGCCGGATCGCCGTACACCGTCGCGCTGCTGGAAAACACCAGCGTGGGCGCGATCGAAGGGTCTTCCGCGTGCACGGTCTCCATGGCGCGCAGCAGGCTGACCGCGCCGCCGATGTTGTTGTGGAAATACTTCAGGGGCAGCGCCACGCTTTCGCCCACCGCCTTGTCGCCGGCGAAATGGATCACACCCACAGGGCGGTGGCGGCGCAACACGTCTTCCACCCAGGGCGTGTCCAGCACATCGCCTTCTTCGAACGGCATCGTCTGGCCTGTGATGCGCGCGAGGCGGTCCAGCACCACGGGGTGGCTGTTGGCGAAGTTGTCCAGCAACACCGGTTCAAAGCCGGCCTCGATGAGGGCCACGGCGGTGTGGCTTCCGATGTAGCCGGCGCCGCCGGTGAGCAGAACTTTCATTTTTTTACTTCTTGTTTGCGGGGTCGGGCTGGCGGCCGTAGATGTCCTCCAGCCGCACGATGTCGTCTTCACCGAGGTAGCTGCCCGACTGGACCTCGATCATTTCCAGCACCATCTTGCCGGGGTTGTGCAGCCGGTGCACTTCGCCAATGGGGATGTAGGTCGACTGGTTCTCCGACAGCAGGTACACCTCCTGCCCACGCGTGACTTCGGCCGTGCCCTTGACGATGATCCAGTGTTCGGCGCGATGGTGGTGTTTCTGCAGGCTGAGCGAGGCCCCCGGCTTCACACCGATGCGCTTGACCTGGAAGCGCTCGCCCATGTCGACGCTGTCGTACCAGCCCCAGGGGCGCGCCACGCGGCGGTGCATCGCGGCCTGCGGCACCTTGCGCTGCGAGAGGTGGGCCACCACGTCCTTCACTTGCTCGGCGTGGTCCCGCTGGGCCACCAGCAAGGCGTCGGGGGTATCGACGATCAGCAGGTCCTGTGTGCCCAGCGCCACCACGGTGCGGCCCGGCGCGTGGATGAAGGTGTTGCGCGCGTTCAATGCGTGGCCCTGCCCGGTGATGCGGTTGCCTTCGCCGTCGGCGTCGCTCAGTTCGGCCACCGCGTTCCAGCTGCCGACATCGCTCCACTGGCCCTGGAAGGGCACGACAGCCACATCGTCGTGCGGCTCCATCACCGCGTAGTCGATGCTCTGCGAGCGGCAGGCGAGGAAGGATTCGGCGTCGGGGCGAACGAACTGGATCTGGCCCACCCGGTCCTGCCGCGTCTGGCCCATGGCCTTTTCGCAGGCCTGCAGGATGTCGGCGGCGTGCTGGGCGAGCGCGGCCAGCAGCGTGCTGGCGCGCGCGAGAAAGATGCCCGCGTTCCACAGCACGTTGCCCTGCAGCAGCAAGGCCTGGGCGGCAGCCGGGGCGGGTTTTTCGATGAAACGGGCCACCCTGCGGCTGCCATCGGCGCGCTCATCGCCCTGCTGGATGTAGCCATAGGCGCTGCTCGGGAAGCTGGGCATCACGCCGAAGGTGACGATGGCACCTGCCTCGGCGGCCGGGACACCCTGGCGGATGGTCTGGGCGAAGGCCGAAGCATCGGGAATGTGGTGGTCGGAGGGGCAGAACAACAGCAGGGGATCGGCGTTGTCCTTCGAGCGGGCGAGCAGGGCGGCCAGCGCCATGGCCGCGGCGGTGTTGCGCGCCGCCGGTTCGAGCAGCACCTGCCCGGGCACGCTTTCCGCTTCGATCGCGTCGGCCACCAGGAAACGGTGGTCTTCGGCGGCCACGCAGATCACCGGGTTGTCGCACCAGGCCAGACGGTCCAGGGTCAGCTGCAGCAGGCTCTTGTCGCCCACCAGAGGCACGAACTGCTTGGGAAAACTCTGGCGGCTCAGAGGCCACAGACGGGTGCCGGAGCCTCCGCAAAGGATGACGGGGGTGATGCTCATGCCGGATGGGAGTGGGTTGAACCAGTGGGGGGGACCCCGCTTTCAATCCGCTGCAGTGTAGCCTTTCGATGGACGTCGGCGTGTGCGCCGTTAACATGGTGAGCCTTTCTTCACGAACATGCGAGCCAAACCAAGATGACGATCCGCAAAGCCGTATTTCCCGTGGGTGGCCTGGGCACCCGTTTCCTTCCGGCCACCAAGGCGATCCCCAAGGAGATGCTGCCGGTGGTGGACAAGCCGCTGATGCAGTACGCCGTGGAGGAGGCCTACGCCGCCGGCATCCGCGAAATGATCTTCGTGACCGGGCGCCACAAGCGCGCCATCGAGGATCACTTCGACACCGCCTACGAACTGGAGATGGAGCTGGAGGCCGCGGGCAAGTCCGCCCTGCTGGAATTGGTGCACTCCATCAAACCCGACGACATGGACTGCGTCTATGTGCGCCAGCCCCGGGCGCTGGGCCTGGGCCATGCGGTGCTCTGCGCCGAGCGCCTGGTGGGCAACGAGCCGTTCGCGGTGCTGCTGGCCGATGACCTGATGATGGGCCAGGACCAGGCGCAAGGCGGTGCCACCGTGCTGCAGCAGATGGTGCAGGCCTACGAGTCCAGCCCGGGCACGGTGCTCGCGGTGCAGGACGTGCCGCGCGCCGAGACGCGCCGCTACGGCGTCGTCGACGTGCACGGCGCCAACCAGGCGCTCGCCGAGGTGTTCGCGATGGTGGAGAAGCCGGCGCCGGACGTCGCCCCCTCGACCCTGGCCGTGGCCGGTCGCTACATCCTCACGCCGGCGGTGTTCGAGAGCATCCGCCAGCAACCTCGTGGCGCGGGGGGCGAAATCCAGCTCACCGACGGCATCGCGGCCCTGATCGGCAAGGAAAAGGTGCAGGCCTTCCGCTACGCCGGCAAGCGCTACGACTGTGGCAGCAAGGAAGGCTTTCTGGAGGCCACGATCGATCTGGCCTTGGCCAACACCGAACTCAGCGCTTCGGTGCGCGCGCACCTGAAGCGTCTGGGCGTCTGAGCCCGGACTTCAGCGGCCCAGCAGGAAGACGCAGGGCGCGTCCAGCGGCAACTCGCCGGACAGGGGCTGGGGGTTGCGCTTCCACTCCTGCACCAGCGCGCTGCGGCAGACCTGCTGCGGCAAGGTGAGTGCCCCGCACACGGCCAGGCGTGTGTGCGGATGCAGCGTTTGCAGCAGCGACTGCAAGAGGGCGGTGTTGCGGTAGGGCGTTTCGATGAGGATCTGCGTCTGCCCGGTCTTCAGGGCCAGGGCTTCCAGTTCCCGCAACCGTTTGGCGCGCTCGGTGGCGTCCTGGGGCACGTAGCCGACGAACGCGAAGCTCTGTCCATTCAGCCCGCTGGCGGCCAGCGCCAGCATGAGCGAGATGGGGCCGGTGAGCGGCACCACGCGCAGGCCCATCGCGTGCGCGGCGCGCACGATGGAGCTTCCGGGATCCGCGATGGCGGGCATGCCGGCTTCGCTGACGAGACCGATGTCGTGCCCGAGCAGGGCGGGGGCCAGCAGTTCACGGGCCTGTGCGTCGCCTTCGGCCTGCGGGGCATGGTCCCCCTTCTTGTGGGCCGCTCTGGGCAGCTCGGTGATCTGCTGCGCCTGCAGGGGTGCGGCCAGGCTGGCGAGGGCGTCCACCCGCTTGAGGAAGGCGCGCGTGCTCTTGGCGTTTTCGGTGATCCAGTGCGTCAGGCGCCGGGCGGTGCCCAGCGTTTCGGCGGGGAGCCACTCGGAGGGCGCCACGGGCGTGGCCTGCGCCACGCCGAAATCCAGGGGAGTGGGCACGAGATAGAGCGTGCCGCGTGATTCAGAGTGGGCGCTCACAACAACTTCACCCCCGCCGCGCGAATCAGCCGGCAGGTGCGGATCAGCGGAAGACCCACCAGGGCCGTCGGGTCGTCGTTGTCGATGCGCTCCAGCAGCGCGATGCCCAGGCCCTCGCTCTTGGCGCTGCCGGCGCAGTCGTAGGGTTGCTCCGCGCGCAGGTAGCGCTCGATTTCGCCGTCGCTCAGGTCGCGGAACACCACCCGCACCGCAGCGATGTCGCTGTGCTCGAAGCCCGAGGCCTGGCATACCACCGCCAGCGCGGTCTGGAACACCACGGTCTGGCCGCGCATGCGCCTCAGCTGGGCCACGGCCCGCTCGTGGGTGCCAGGCTTGCCAAGCGGTTCGCCAGCCAGGTCGGCGACCTGGTCGCTGCCGATCACCACGGCTTGGGGGTGTCGTTGCGCGACATTCCGGGCTTTTTCAATGGCCAGGCGAAGCGCCAGATCCGCCGGCTTTTCCCCGGCCCGGGGTGTTTCGTCCACGTTGGGGGCGATCGCTTCGAAGGGCACGCCCAGCCGGGACAGCAGTTCATGGCGGTACCGCGATGTGGAACCCAGAATGAGGGTGCGGGACGGGGTGTCGGATGACGGATCGGAAGCGGTGGTCATCCCGGTATTCTCCCCGCATTCTTTTACACTGCCCGGATGAAAGACACCCCCAAGACGGCCTGGAACCCTCGGCGCCTGGACGTGCGTGCCTTCGCCCAGGCGGCCGCCAGCCTGCAGGACGACGAGCCGCTTTCGGCATTCCCCCGCGTCCAGGCCGAAGCGGCCCTGGACGATGGCGCCACGCTCACGCCCGTGCGGTGGCGGGCACAGGGCGAAATGCGGCCGGCGGCCAGCGGCGGCACGCCCGATGTCTGGCTGCATTTGCAGGCCGATGCCCGGGTGCCGCTGACCTGCCAGCGCTGCCTCGCGCCCGTGGACACGCCCTTGACCGTGGACCGCTGGTTCCGTTTCGTGGCCGATGAGGCCACGGCCGAAGCCCAGGATGACGACTGCGAAGAGGACTTGCTGGCCCTGGAGCCCAGGCCCGATCTGCACGACGTGCTGGAGGATGAGCTGTTGATGGAACTGCCCCTGGTGCCCATGCACGACACCTGCCCTGAGCCGGTGTCCATGCGCACGGCGGGGGGCGGTGACGCTCCCGAGGCGGCGGCGCCCCGCAAGAACCCCTTTGCCGCACTGGCCAAGCTCAAAAAGTGAGCCTCTGGAGCGCCATGGCCTCAGGGCTGGCGGCATTGCCGCCTTCGGGCTATAATGCTTGGCTTTGCGCTGGTATCCATTCGCACGTTGACGTGCTCGGGTCAGGCGCGCAACCGGTTGAACGGAGCGATTTCAGGTCTCCGTTTGTGCCACTCCGTTTGACCCTACCGATTTCAGGAGCCCACCATGGCTGTTCAGCAAAACAAAAAGTCCCCCTCCAAGCGCGGCATGCACCGTTCGCACAATGCACTGAACGTTCCCGGCATCGCCGTGGAACCCACCACCGGCGAAACCCACCTGCGCCACCACATCAGCCCCAACGGCTTCTACCGTGGTCGCCAAGTGCTGAAAAACAAGTCCGAAGCCTGATGGCGGGCCGACACGGGCCTCGCCGCGGTGTCGCGAACGGGGTCCGGTTGGCCAGTGAGGCACAGGCCCGCATGCTGCATGCGGGCTTTTTTTGTTCTTGGGGTGCACAAAGCGCTCGATCCGGGGTGTTGTCATGATCACCATCGCTGTGGATTGCATGGGCGGGGATGTCGGGCCGGCCGTCACCATGCCTGCCTGCACGGCCTTTCTGGCTGCTCATCCCCAGGCGCAGCTTCTGCTCGTGGGCAAGCCCGAGGTGTTTCGTGCCTGGCCCCAACTGCTCAACAACGTGCGCTGCAAGGTGGTGCCGGCCAGTGAGGTCGTGACCATGGAGGATCCGGTGGAGGTGGCGCTTCGCCGCAAGAAGGACTCTTCGATGCGGGTGGCCATCAATCAGGTCAAGGACGGGGCTGCACAGGCTGCCGTCTCGGCCGGCAACACCGGGGCGCTCATGGCCATCGCCCGCTATGTGTTGAAGACCATGGATGGCATCGATCGCCCGGCCATCGCCACCCAGATGCCCAACGCCCGGGGTGGTGCGACCACGGTGCTCGACTTGGGCGCCAATGTCGATTGTTCGGCCGAGCACTTGCTGCAATTCGCCGTGATGGGCTCCGCTCTGGTGGCGGCGGTCACGGGTCGGCAGGAGCCGACGGTAGGCCTGCTCAACGTCGGTGAAGAAGTCATCAAAGGCAGCGAAGTCATCAAGCAAGCGGGCGTCCTGCTGCGAAATGCATCCAACACCGGCGATCTGAATTTCTTCGGAAACATCGAGGGCGACGACGTTTTCAAAGGCACGACGGACATCGTGGTCTGTGATGGTTTCGTCGGCAACGTGGCGCTCAAGGCCAGCGAGGGCCTGGCTTCGATGATCAGTGGCTTCATCCGGGAAGAGTTCTCGAAGAACATCTTTCGGAAAATGGCGGCCATCGTTGCCTATCCGGTTCTAAAGTCATTTAAAAATCGCGTTGATCACCGTAGGTACAACGGTGCGGCACTGCTTGGCCTGAAAGGGCTGGTGTTCAAGAGCCACGGATCGGCGGATGCCTTTGCCTTCGAACATGCGCTGAGCCGGGCTTATGATGCGGCCCACAACAAATTGCTGGACAACGTGCGGGAGCGCATCGCCCACGCCAAGCCGCTGATTGCTCCGGAGTCCGTGCCCAGCGAGCTCAAGAGCATTCCGACCCTTTGAAATTTCGCCTCTCACCCGCATGACACGCTACGCCCGCATCACCGGCACTGGCAGCAGCCTGCCGCCCCAGCGCCTGACCAATGCCGACATGGTCGAGTTGCTGGCACCGCGCGGCGTGGAAACGAGCGACGACTGGATCGTCGAACGCACCGGCATCCGGGCGCGTCACTTCGTGGCCGACGGGGTCTATGCCAGTGATCTGGCCGTCGAGGCCTGCCAACAAGCCTTGTCCGCGGCCCAGGTGGCGCCGGACGACATCGACCTGATCATCGTGGCGACGTCCACGCCGGACATGGTCTTTCCTTCGACCGCGACCATCGTGCAGCGCAAGCTGGGCATCGCCGGGTGCCCGGCCTTCGACGTGCAGGCCGTGTGCACGGGTTTCATCTACGCCCTGACCGTCGCGGATTCGTTGATCCGCTCGGGCACCTCGCGCAAGGCCCTGGTGGTCGGTACCGAGATATTCAGCCGCCTGCTCGATTTCAACGACCGCACCACCTGCGTGCTGTTTGGCGATGGTGCCGGTGCCGTGGTGCTGGAAGCCTCGGATACGCCGGGCATTCTCGCCACCGACATCCATGCAGACGGCAAGCACACGGGCATTCTGTGCGTGCCGGGCCACGTCTCCGGCGGGCAGATCCTCGGCGACCCGCTGCTCAAGATGGATGGCCAGGCGGTCTTCAAGCTGGCGGTGGGGGTGCTGGAAGACACCGCGCGGGCCACGTTGACCAAGGCCGGCAAGACCACGGAAGACATCGATTGGCTCATCCCGCACCAGGCGAACATCCGCATCATGCACAGCACGGCGCGCAAGCTCAAACTGCCGCTGGACAAGGTGGTTGTCACCGTTGACCAGCACGGAAACACCTCGGCGGCTTCCATTCCGTTGGCGCTGGACCACGCGGTGCGACAGGGACAAGTCAAAAAAGGCGACACGCTGATGCTCGAAGGCGTTGGTGGCGGATTCACCTGGGGCTCGGTGCTGCTCGATTTCTGAGCACCGCCTTCTCTGCTTTCGTCTGAACTGAATATCTCCATGAAGAATTTTGCGTTTGTGTTTCCGGGCCAGGGCTCTCAGGCCGTAGGCATGCTCGATGCGTGGGGTGATCACCCCGCCGTTCAGGAGACGCTGAAGGAAGCTTCGGATGCCATGGGTGAAGACCTGGGCAAGCTGATCCACGAAGGCCCGGCCGATGTGCTGGCCATGACCGTGAACACCCAGCCGGTGATGCTGGTGGCGGGCGTGGCGGCCTGGCGCGTCTGGCGCGCCGAAGGTGGCGCTTTGCCCATGGCGGTCGCCGGGCATTCGCTGGGCGAGTACTCCGCGTTGGTGGCTGCGGGGTCCTTGACCCTCGCACAGGCCGCTCCGCTGGTGCGCTTTCGTGCGCAGGCCATGCAGGATGCCGTGCCACCGGGCACGGGGGCGATGGCGGCCGTGCTGGGCCTGAGTGCCGCGGTTGTGGTCGCTGGCTGCCTGGAGGCACAGGCCAGTTTTGGCGCCGGCAGCGCCGAAGTGGTGGAAGCCGTGAACTACAACGATCCGGTGCAGACCGTCATCGCAGGCAGCAAGGCCGCCGTCGACAAGGCCTGCGAGGTGCTCAAGGCACAGGGTGCCAAGCGCACGCTGCCCTTGCCGGTGTCCGCGCCTTTCCACTCGAGCCTGATGAAGCCGGCCGCCGAGAAACTGAAGGAAAAGCTCGCCTCGACGCCGTTTGCAGTGCCGCAGATTCCCGTGGTCAACAACATCGATGTCGCGGTGGAGTCCGACCCCGATCGCATCCGCGAAGCCCTGTACCGGCAAGCTTTCGGGCCGGTGCGCTGGGTCGAGTGCGTGGGTGCGATCAAGGCCCGCGGCATCGACACCCTGGTCGAATGCGGGCCGCGCAAGGTGCTGGCCGCGATGGTCAAGCGCGTGGATCCGTCCTTGACCGGTGCGGCCCTGTTCGACCCCGCCACGCTGGCCGAGGTCAAGGCCTTGCTGGCCTGAAGTCTGGAGAACCCCCATGTCTGAAATCAAATTTGCGGGCCAGGTGGCCCTGGTCACGGGCGCTTCGCGGGGCATTGGCGCGGCCATCGCGCTGGAGCTGGCGGCGCGCGGCCTGATCGTGATCGGTACCGCGACCAGCGATGAAGGCGCGGCGCGCATCGGTGCGGCACTGTCGGCCGCGCCTGGCGCAGCCACCGGTTGCCGGGGCGCGAAGCTGGATGTGAATGACGCGGCTGCGGCCGAGGCTTTGATCGACGAGATCGTCAAGGCCCATGGCGGTCTGCAGGTGCTGGTGAACAACGCCGGCATCACGCGCGACATGTTGGCCATGCGCCTCAAGGACGATGACTGGGACGCGGTGCTGGACACCAACCTCAAGGCCGTCTTCCGTATGAGCCGGGCCGTCATCCGCCCGATGATGAAGCAGCGCTATGGCCGCATCGTCAGCATCACCAGCGTGGTGGGTGCGTCGGGCAACGCTGGCCAAGCCAACTACGCCGCTGCCAAGGCCGGCGTGGCGGGCATGACGCGCGCCCTCGCGCGCGAACTGGGCAGCCGCAACATCACGGTCAACTGTGTGGCACCGGGTTTCATCGAGACCGACATGACCGCGGCCTTGCCCGAAGAACAGCAAAAGGCCTTGTTGGGCCAGATCCCTCTGGGGCATCTGGGCAAGCCCTCCGACATCGCGCACGCCGTGGCTTACCTGAGCAGCCCTCAGGCGGCCTATGTCACGGGACAGGAACTGCACGTCAACGGCGGCATGTTCATGTCCTGATCCGGGGCATTCACTCTTTTTCCTCGCCGCGTCAGCCGCCCGGCGGGCCACCCGGGGTCACTTTCCCGGCACGGCTAAAATGGCGGACTGTATTTCAACCACCCTCAGAGGGACCTATGAGCGATATCGAAGCACGTGTTAAGAAAATCATTGCCGAACAACTCGGTGTGGAAGAGGGGCAGGTCACCAACGAAAAGGCCTTCGTGGCCGACCTGGGCGCCGATTCTCTGGACACGGTTGAACTGGTGATGGCGCTGGAAGACGAGTTCGGTATCGAAATTCCCGACGAAGAAGCCGAAAAGATCACCACGGTTCAGAAAGCCATCGACTACGCGTTGGCCAACCAGAAGGCCTGAAGCACAGATGAGCCGTCGCCGCGTCGTCGTGACCGGTCTGGGTTGCATCAGCCCCGTGGGCAACACGGTGGCCGATTCCTGGGCCAACCTCCTGGCCGGACAATCCGGCATTGATTTCATCACGAAGTTCGACGCGTCGAACTTCGCCTGCAAATTTGCAGGAGAGGTCAAGGGGTTCAACCTGGATGAGTACATCACCGCCAAGGAAGCGCGGACGATGGACACCTTCATCCATTACGGCGTGGCTGCGTCCATGCAGGCGGTGGCGGATTCGGGCCTCCTGACGGGCGACCAGCTTGGTGAGGAGCAGGCCACGCGCATCGGTTGCGTGATTGGCTCGGGCATCGGCGGTTTGCCGCTGATCGAGGACACGCACACCGAGCTGACCAACCGTGGTCCACGGCGCATCACGCCTTTTTTCGTGCCGGCCTCGATCATCAACATGATCTCGGGACACGTGTCGATGAAGTTCGGCTTCAAGGGGCCGAACATCGCCATCGTCACGGCCTGCACCACGGGCCTGCATTGCATCGGTGAGGCCGGCCGCATGATCGAGTACGGCGACGCCGACGTGATGATCGCCGGTGGTTCCGAAGCCACCGTGTCGCCGCTGGGCATTGGCGGTTTTGCCGCCATGCGCGCGCTGTCGACCCGCAACGACGATCCCAAGACCGCATCCCGTCCCTGGGACAAGGACCGCGATGGCTTTGTGCTGGGCGAGGGCGCGGGCGTGATGGTGCTCGAAGAGTACGAGCACGCCAAGGCACGCGGCGCGAAGATCTACGCCGAGTTGGCCGGTTTCGGCATGAGCGCCGATGCGGGTCACATGACGGCGCCCAACATGGACGGCCCACGCCGTGCGATGCTGGGGGCCTTGCGCAACGCGGGGGTCAACCCCGATCAGGTGGACTACCTGAATGCCCACGGCACCTCCACGCCGCTGGGTGACATCAACGAGACGAACGCCATCAAGGCGGCCCTGGGTGACCATGCCAGGAACATGGTGGTCAGCTCGACCAAGTCCATGACCGGCCACCTGCTGGGGGGCGCCGGTGGCATCGAGTCGGTGTTCACCGTGCTGTCGCTGCACCACCAGAAGGTGCCACCGACCATCAACATCTTCAACCAGGACCCGGAATGTGACCTGGACTACTGCGCCAACACGGCGCGGGACGTGAAGATCGACGTGGCCGTGAAAAACAACTTCGGTTTCGGCGGCACCAACGGAACGCTGGTTTTCCGGCGCGCCTGAACGCTCTGATCGCGCCTATCTTCACGAAGAAGCCGCATGCACAACGCCCCATCGGTGATGTTTCCGGTGGGGCGTTGTGGTTTGTATGGCGTCCTGCTCGCGCTTCTGGCCGTGCTGGGTGCCGCTGTCCTGGGCCTGTGGTATGGGCTCGATGCGACCCGCGGTGCAGCCTGGTCGGGGGTGTTGGGAGGCACGCTGTGGTCCATATGGGTGATGGGTGCCCTGTGGGTCTGGCGACGGTCTCCTGTGGGGCATCTGAAATGGAATGCGCTGGAAAGGCGCGATCCCGAAGCGCCTGCAGGTGTCTGGCACTGGTACAGCGAATCGTGCGCCGAGAGCGTGCCGTTGCAACGCGTGGAGCGGGTGATGGACTGGCAGGGCATTGTGCTGTTGCGCCTGCATTCCGCAGACGCGCCCGCGCGCTGGATCTGGGCGGAGCGTGGCCGCAATCCAGCGCTCTGGAACGACCTGCGCCGAGCGCTCATATCGGCCCGCGCATGAGCCGGCGAATGGCCTGGGTTATATTTCCGCGCGCATGACTCTCGAAGACCACACCGCTCCACCACCACCCGACAGCGACGTCATGCTGGTGCAGCGCACGCTCGCGGGGGAGCAGCGTGCCTTCGAGATGCTGGTCATCAAGTACCAGCGCCGTGTGGAGCGACTGATCGGGCGCATGGTCCGCGACACCGACCTGGTCCAGGACATTGCCCAGGAGACCTTCATCCGGGCGTACCGCGCGCTCGCTCAGTTCCGGGGTGATGCGCAGTTCTACACCTGGCTGTACCGCATTGCGGTCAATACGGCCAAAAAGCAGCTCATGGAACTCAAGCGCGATCCGCTGGTCTTCCAGTCTCAGATGAAATCCGGGGAAGACGATGAAACTTCCGCTCCGGAACGCGAACTAAATTCGGGAGTGGCCGACACCGAAACGCCCGAAGCGGTGCTGGCCAGCAAGGAAATCGCCGAGGCGGTCAACGCCGCCATGGAAGCGCTGCCCGAAGAGTTGCGCATGGCGATCACCCTGCGGGAAATCGAGGGCATGAGCTATGAAGAGATTGCCGCGGCGCTGGAATGCCCCATCGGCACAGTGCGATCCCGGATTTTCCGGGCGCGCGAGGCCATTTCAGGGCGCATCAAGCCGATGCTGGAGCGCCAGACGGGCAAACGCTGGTAGAAGAGGCGGGGCAGGCCGTTGAATGCTTGCCCATCGCCCCGCGAGTAGGGAAATTCAGGAAATTCATCATGAATGCCGCACAAGTCAATTTGAACCTTCGGCCTCAGAAAGAGATCGATCCCGTTGCCCCGGAGCAGGTTTTGTCCGCGCTGGTGGATGGTGAGCTCGATGCCGCGTTGCTCGACGGGCTGCTCGCAGCCGATGAAGGCCGCGCGGAGGTGTTCGCGAGTTGGCACAGCTACCAGGTGATCGGCGATGTCTTGCGTGGCAACCGTGTGGTGGCCACCGCCCAGGCGCCCAGCGACTTTCTGGCCGGTGTGCGTGAACGGCTGCGATCCGAGGCGGCGCCCGTGGCCCAGCCCGTGGGCGAGGGGCGGTTGCTCGTGCAAAACCCGCCCGCGGCGCTGGTGCAGGTGCCTGCGGCCAATGACGCGGTTTTCCGCTGGAAGATGGTGGCCGGGCTGGCCTCGCTGGCGGCCGTCATGGCCGTGAGCTGGACGGTGTTGAGCGGTGCGCCCTCGGGCTCGGGCGGTGCAGCGGGCCCTCAGCTGGCCTCGGCCCCGGTGCCAACGCAACAAGCTGCGGCACCCGTGGAGGTCAGCGCAGCGGTGGCTCCGTCCAACGCGGTGGTGGTGAACACCGGGCAAGGCCCCTTGATCCGCGACGCGCGTCTGGAAGAGTTGTTGGCCGAGCACCGCCAGAATGGTGGCATGTCGGCGCTTCAGATGCCCACCGGCTTCATCCGCAATGCCACCTACGACGCCGCAGGACGCTGAGGCACCATGGCGCTAGTCCTGACCCTGCCTTTTCGTGGTGATGTGAGCGTGCTGCGGTTTCAACATGGAAGGCCCGTCATCCGGCGCTGGGGTGCGGCCGCGCTTGTCGCCCTGGTTTCGGGTTTCATGGCGCCGGTGAACGCGCAGACTGCGCCTACCTCGGGCCATGTGCGAAGCGTCAACGAATGGCTGACGCGCATGCACGAAGCCTCGAACCAGCGCTCCTACATCGGTACCCTGGTGGTGTCCGCAGGGAGCTCCATGTCGGCCTCGAAGATCTGGCATGTATGCGATGGCTCGCAGCAGATGGAGCGGGTCGATACCCTGACTGGCGCGCCGCGAACGACCATTCGCCGCAACAAGGAGGTCATCACTTTCGTGCCGGAGGCGAAAACCGCGTTCGTCGAGAAACGCGATTCGCTGGGCATGTTCCCAGAGCTGCTGCGCACGCCGAGCAACCTGATCCCGCAGTTCTACAGCGCGCGGGAAGTGGGTGTGCAGCGGGTGGCCGGGCATCTGGCCGACATGGTGGAAATCCTGCCGCGCGACGACCTTCGCTTCGGCTACCGCATCTGGTCCGAGCGCCAGACGGGGCTGGTGGTGAAGTTGCAGACCCTGGGCGAGCAGGGTGCGGTGCTGGAGCAGGTGGCCTTCTCCGAGTTGCAGCTTGATGCCCCGGTGAGCATGGACAAGCTCTCGAAGCTCATGAAAGACACCCGAGGCTATGAAGTCCACAAGCCCACATTGAAAAAAACCACCGCCGAGGCGGAGGGCTGGCGTCTGAAAGAGCCGGTGCCTGGTTTCACCGCCATGAGCTGTCACACGCGCGAGACGCCCGGAGCCGCGGCGCAAGGTCCTGGTCAGGCCTCCATGCAGTGGGTGTTCTCGGATGGTCTGGCGTCGGTGTCCCTGTTTGTCGAGCCGTTCGATGCGCAGCGCCACACGCAGGAGACCTCCGCCACGGTGGGCGCCACGAATTCGGTCAATCGCCGGGTGGGCGACCATTGGTTGACCGTGATGGGTGAAGCGCCCGCGGCCACCTTGCGCCGATTCGCCATCGCCTTGGAGCGAACCCGGTAGATGTGTCGCCTGGCCGTCCGGAGATGGCCTGCTTCGCGTCGGTGGCCGGCCTTGTTGCCGGCGGCCTTTTGTTTTTCGGCATATCCTCTTTTTTTGCGTACCCGTAAAGGATTTCCATGACGCGCTCCCACACCATGCGAATCCCGCTCCTGAGCATGCTGACCACGGCCGCGTTGGTGGTGGGCGGCGCTGCAGGCTTGGCGGCCCCGTCCACCGCGGCAGCCCAGGTTCCCACCGTGCCACCGGCGGCCAGCGTGCGTGGGCTGCCTGATTTCACCGACCTCGTGGACCTTGTGGGGCCGTCGGTGGTCAACATCCGCACCCTGGAGCGCGCCAGCAAGGAAGGCCCAGGCGGCTCGGCGCCGGACGAGCAGATGCTGGAGTTTTTCCGCCGCTTCGGCATTCCCATTCCCCCCGGCATGACGCCGCGCGGCCCCCGCCAGGAGCGGCCACCGTCCGAAGAGGCACAACCCCGGGGCGTGGGCTCGGGTTTCATCCTGAGCGCGGATGGTCTCATCATGACGAACGCGCACGTGGTCGATGGCGCCGACGAACTCATCGTCACCCTGCCCGACAAGCGCGAGTTCAAGGCCAAGCTCGTGGGGGCGGACAAACGCACCGACGTGGCCGTGGTGAAGATCGAGGCATCGGGGTTGACGGCCGTCAAGATCGGCGACATCAATCGCCTGCGCGTCGGCGAATGGGTCATGGCCATCGGCTCCCCCTTCGGCCTGGAAAACACGGTCACCGCGGGCATCGTGAGTGCCAAGCAGCGCGACACGGGGGATTTCCTGCCGTTCATCCAGACCGACGTGGCCATCAACCCGGGCAACTCGGGCGGCCCGCTGATCAACATGCGCGGCGAGGTGGTGGGCATCAACAGCCAGATCTACTCCCGCTCGGGTGGTTTCCAGGGCATCTCGTTCGCGATCCCCATCGATGAGGCGGTGCGCGTCTCCGATCAGCTCCGGGCCACCGGGCGCGTGACGCGTGGCCGCATCGGCGTGCAGATCGATCAGGTGAGCAAGGACGTGGCCGAGTCCATCGGCCTGGGCCAGCCCAAGGGGGCGCTGGTGCGCGGGGTGGAGCCGAACTCGCCAGCGGCCAAGGCCGGCGTGGAGCCGGGCGACATCATCGTCAAGTTCGACGGCAAGGAGATCGACAAGTCCGTGGACTTGCCGCGCCTCGTGGGCAACACCAAGCCGGGCAACAAGAGCAGCATGACGGTGTTTCGCCGGGGCAGCCAGCGCGAGCTCTCGATCATCGTGGCCGAGCTCGAACCGGAGCGCCCGGAGGCCAAGGCCGCGGCACCAGAGCCGACCAAGCCACAGTCCAGCAATGCCCTGCAGGCGCTGGGCCTGAGCCTGGCCGAACTCACTGCGGCCGAGAAGAAGGAACTCAATGTCAAGGGCGGTGTGCGTGTGGCCTCGGCCGAGGGGCCCGCTGCGCGTGCGGGGCTGCGCGAAGGCGACGTGATCGTGGCGATCGCCAACACCGAGACCGCCAACGTGAAGGAAGTCGAAGCTGCTCTGGGCAAAATCGAGAAGAGCAAGCCGGTCAACGTGCTGTTCCGCCGCGGGGAGTGGGCCCAGTACGCGGTGATCCGCGCAGCACGCTGAGCCGCGTCCTCCGGCCAATAACCCCCTGTCCCGATTGGGATTGGGGGTTATTTTTTTCGGTGGCCGATTCGCCACACGGGGTTTTCCACAGTACGCGGCACCCAAAATTTTCTTTTTGTTAGTGAACGCTTACAATCCTTGTCGTTCTCATGACTGAATTCGCTAAAATAGCCCCTGTTCTGAACAGATTCCTGTGCCCATGCGCCACGTCGATCCACGATGTGGAAGTGCCGCAGGATGTTCCCAAGTCATCCACAGCTGCCTCACACGTTGTCCCGTTTTCCTGTGAATGAGCTGTGCATAACTTTGACGTTGCTGCGCTGCAACAGGGTAACGGTGGTGGTTCGGAGGTGTGCATTCCAGGCTTTTTGCCTACAATGAAACCCCAACTATCGCAGTTGCCATTGATTGTTGGTTACGGGCGCGTCAGCAGCTGACGCGCCCTTTTTTATGGCCGCCCGTTCCTGTGTGAACCCGCGGTTTTTCTCGTGCCTGAGCCGCTTTCCTGATGAATCACATCCGCAATTTTTCGATCATCGCGCACATCGACCATGGCAAGTCCACGCTCGCTGACCGCATCATTTCCCTGTGCGGGGGGCTGTCCGATCGTGAGATGAGCGAGCAGGTGCTCGACTCGATGGACATCGAGAAGGAGCGCGGCATCACCATCAAGGCGCAGACCGCCGCGCTGAGGTACAAGGCCCGCAACGGTCAGGTCTACAACCTCAATTTGATCGACACCCCGGGGCACGTGGACTTCTCTTACGAGGTGTCTCGTTCGCTCTCGGCTTGCGAAGGCGCGTTGCTGGTGGTCGATGCCAGCCAGGGGGTCGAGGCTCAGACCGTGGCCAACTGCTACACCGCGCTCGACCTGGGTGTGGAAGTGGTGCCGGTGCTCAACAAGATGGACCTGCCCAACGCCGACCCGGAGAACGCCAAGAGCGAGATCGAGGACGTGATCGGCATCGATGCCACCGATGCGATTCCCTGCTCGGCCAAGACCGGCATGGGCGTGGAGGACATCTTGGAAGCGGTGGTCGCGCGCATTCCGGCGCCCAAGGGGCGGCCCGATGCGCCGCTGCGCGCGATGATCGTGGACAGCTGGTACGACGCCTACGTGGGCGTGGTCATGCTGGTGCGCGTGGTCGACGGTCGCCTGCAGAAGGGCGAGCGCTTCAAGATGATGGCGACCAACACCGTCTACAACGCTGACAACCTCGGTGTGTTCACGCCAGCCAACGAGCCGCGCGAGGCCCTGGAAGCGGGGGAGGTGGGGTACATCATCGCCGGCATCAAGGAGCTGCAGGCGGCGAAGGTGGGCGACACCATCACTCTGGAGAAGAAGCTGCCCAACAACGCCGGCCCGGCCACCGAAGCCTTGCCGGGCTTCAAGGAAGTGCAGCCCCAGGTGTTCGCCGGTCTGTACCCGACCGAGGCCAACCAGTACGACGCCTTGCGCGATGCGTTGGAGAAGCTCAAGCTCAACGACGCGTCGCTGCACTACGAGCCGGAAGTGTCGCAGGCGCTGGGCTTCGGCTTCCGCTGCGGTTTCCTGGGCCTGCTGCACATGGAGATCGTGCAGGAGCGCCTGGAGCGCGAGTTCGACCAGGACCTCATCACCACCGCGCCCAGCGTGGTCTACCAGGTGGTCAAGCCCGATGGCGAAGTCCTGATGGTGGAGAACCCGTCCAAGATGCCCGACCAGGGCCGCATCGAGGAAATCCGCGAGCCCATCGTCACGGTGCATCTTTATATGCCCCAGGAGTACGTGGGCGCGGTCATGACGCTGGCCAACCAGAAGCGCGGTTTGCAGATCAACATGGCCTACCACGGCAAGCAGGTCATGCTGACCTACGACATGCCCTTGGGCGAGATCGTGCTGGACTTCTTCGACAAACTGAAATCGGTGAGCCGGGGCTATGCCTCCATGGACTACGAGTTCAAGGAGTACCGCGCCTCCGATGTGGTGAAGGTCGACATCCTGCTCAACGGCGAGAAGGTCGATGCCCTGTCCATCATCGTGCACCGCACCCAGGCCCAGTACCGGGGCCGGGCGGTGGCCGCGAAGATGCGTGAGATCATCAGCCGCCAGATGTTCGACGTGGCCATCCAGGCAGCCATCGGGGGCAATGTGATCGCCCGCGAAACCATCAAGGCGCTGCGCAAGAACGTGCTGGCAAAATGCTACGGCGGTGACATCACCCGCAAACGCAAACTTCTCGAAAAACAGAAAGCAGGCAAGAAGCGCATGAAACAGATCGGCTCGGTCGAAGTGCCCCAAGAGGCCTTTCTCGCCATTTTGCAGGTGCAGGACTGATGCCGGCGGCCATGGCATCGATCACCGCGGTGATCCTGGCGGCGTTTGCCGCTTACGCGGTCGCCTGGTACACCGGAGTGGTGGAAGGCAATTTCGCCGTGCTGCTGATGCTGGCAACGGCGGTGACAGGGGTCTACTGGATCGCCGAAAAGCTGATTTTCCTGCCCCGCCGCCGCCGTGCGGCGCAGCAATTGCTGCTCGAGCACAACACGCGCAAGGAAGCGCTGCTCAAGCAAGGCTTCACGCACATCGAAGGTGACGTGGACAACGCGCGGCAGAAGCTGCTGGCCCAGCCCTGGTGGCTGGACTGGACGGCTGGCCTGTTCCCCGTGATCCTGGCGGTCTTCGTCCTGCGCTCCTTTCTGTTCGAGCCCTTCAAGATACCGTCTGGCTCCATGATCCCCACCTTGCGCGTGGGCGATCTCATACTGGTGAACAAATTCCACTACGGAGTGCGCTTGCCGGTCTTCAACACCAAGATCATGGAGAATCACACCCCCCAACGGGGCGATGTGATGGTGTTCCGTTATCCGCCGCAACCCAGCCTGGACTACATCAAGCGGGTAATAGGGGTGCCGGGAGACGAAGTGGCCTACCTGAACAAGCAGCTCACGGTGAATGGCAAGCCGGTGCCGCGCGTGGCACAGCCCGAGTTCTTCGACAGCGAGACCATGCGCTATGCGCGCCAGTTCCGCGAGACCCTGGACGCGCGCAGCTACAACACCCTCAACGACGACGACCGTCCCGCCTTCATCCAGGGCACCACGGAGTTTCCCTTCAGCAACGCCTGCAAGTACACCGTCGAGGGCGTTACCTGCAAGGTGCCCCAGGGCCACTATTTCATGATGGGTGACAATCGCGACAACTCCCTGGACTCGCGGTACTGGGGCTTCGTGCCGGACGCGAACATCGTGGGCAAGGCCTTTTTTGTCTGGATGAACTTCGGGGACCTCGGCCGCATCGGGTCGTTCGAGTGAGCCTGCTGGTTGGTTTCAAGGGGATGAACACATGAAGCTGAAGCGACAACAACGGGGTTTGACCTTTTTCGGCCTGCTCATCGTCGGTGTCTTGCTGGCGTACACGGGTGTCATCCTCGCGCAGGTGGCTCCCACCTACATCGAGTACCTCGCCGTGAAGAAGGCCGTGGACAAGGCCGCCGCTGGCAGCACGGTGGCCGAGGTGCGCAGCATCTTCGACAAGGCGGCGCAGATCGACGACATCCGCGCCGTGGCTGGCAAGGACCTCACGGTGGGCAAGGAGGGCGATCGCGTCGTGGTCTCCTTCGCTTACGCGCGCGAAATCCCCCTGGTGGGGCCGGCGCACCTGGTGATGAAATACGAAGGTCGCTCGAAGTGAAGAACACGACGGACCGGCAGCGTCCCGGCGGGCGCTGGTCCCATTGAGCCCCGAACTGCTGGCGCTGCAGAAGCGCCTTCAACACCCGTTTGCCAACCCGCGCCTGCTCGAGCGCGCGCTGACCCACCGCAGCTTCACCGCCGATCACAACGAACGCCTGGAGTTTCTGGGGGACTCGGTGCTGAGCCTGGCGATTTCCGGCCTGCTGTTCGAGAAGCTCAACCAGCTGCCCGAAGGCGACCTGTCCCGGGTGCGCGCCAACCTGGTCAAACAGGACACCCTGTTCCAGATCGCTTCCAGTCTGGGGCTTTCGGCCTGCCTGCGCCTGGGCGATGGCGAAAAGCGCTCGGGTGGGCACAAGCGACCCTCGATCCTGGCCGATGCCCTGGAGGCCGTGATCGGTGCCGTCTACCTCGACGCCGGCTTCGAAGTCGCCGCGGCGCTGGTGCACCGGCTCTACAGCGGGGTTGAACTCAGCGCCCAGATGAGTGCGATGGGCAAGGATCCCAAAACCGAATTGCAGGAGTGGCTGCAGGCGCGCAAAATGAAACTCCCGGTCTACCGCGTCGTGGCCACGCTCGGCGAAGCGCACAAGCAGACCTTTGATGTGGAGTGCACCGTGACGGAAACTGGCCGCAGCGAGCGCGGCATTGGCGCCTCCCGCCGTGCGGGCGAGCAGGCCGCCGCCGCGGCCATGTTGCAGCACCTGACCGCCAGCCCGGGCGCCGCCGCTGCGCCCACCGAGTCCCCCGTGGTGAGCCGCACCACCCAGCCTTCCTGATCCATGTCCGCCCCTGCCACCCCCCCTTCCTCCAACCCCGATCTGGACGCCATGCTGGCCAGGGTCCTGGGCAAAGACACGGCCGACGCCGCCGCTCCAACCCGTGATCCGGTGGCGGATGAACCACCAGCGGCGGAACCCGTGGACCCGGCGGAGCAACGCTGTGGTTATGTCGCCATCGTCGGCAAGCCCAATGTGGGCAAGTCCACCTTGCTCAATGCGCTGGTCGGCCAGAAGGTGAGCATCACCTCGCGCAAGGCGCAGACCACGCGCCACCGCATCACCGGCATGCGCACCGTCGGCCCCACGCAGTTCGTGTTCGTGGACACGCCGGGTTTCCAGACCCGCCACGGCAACGCGCTCAACCGCGCTTTGAACAAGACCGTGCTGGGCGCGGTGAACGATGTCGACCTGATTCTCTTTGTCGTCGAAGCCGGGCATTTCAACCTGGCCGATGCCAAGGTGCTCTCGCTGTTGCCCGCCAACGTGCCGGTGATGCTGGTGGCGAACAAGTTTGACCTTGTGCACCGCCGCGGTGATCTGGCGCCCTGGCTGCGCTCCATGCAGGAGCGCCATCCGTTCGCCGAGTTCGTGCCCATGTCGGCCAAGGCGCCCAAGGACATCCAGCGCCTGTTCTCGATCTGCGAGAAATACCTGCCGCAGCAACCCTGGATGCACGATCCGGACGACTTGACGGACCGCAGCGAGCGCTTCATGGCGAGCGAGATGGTGCGCGAAAAACTGTTCCGCCTGACCGGCGACGAGTTGCCCTACACCTCCACGGTCATCATCGACAAGTTCGAGGAGGAGGGCACGCTCAAGCGCATCGCCGCCACCATCGTGGTCGAGCGTGAGGGGCACAAGGGCATGGTGATCGGCGAGAAGGGCGAGAAGCTCAAGCGCATCGGCACCGAGGCCCGGCAGGAACTGGAGAAGCTCTGGGATTGCAAGGTGTTCCTGGAGCTCTGGGTGAAGGTGCGCTCGGGTTGGGCGGACGACGACGCTCGCGTGCGCTCGTTCGGCTACGAGTAAGCCAGCGGCTGCTGGACATCCGACCGGCACACGAGGCCACACGGCATGGCCCTGAAACGCTTCTCCGACGAACCCGCTTTCGTGCTGCACCGCTACGACTGGAGTGAGACCAGCCTGGTGCTCGAGGTCTTCACGCGCCACCATGGCCGCATCGCCCTGGTGGCCAAGGGCGTGAAGCGGCCCACCTCCCAGTTCCGCCCCGTGCTGCTGCCGTTGCAGCCCCTGCAGGTGTCCTGGAGCGGCGACGCCGAGGTGCGCACGCTCAAGGCAGCGCACTGGCAGGGCGGGCACGTCATGCCCACAGGCGAGGCGCTGATTTCGGGCAGCTATATGAACGAGCTGCTCATGCGCCTGCTCGCGCGCGACGACCCCCACGAGCGCTTGTTCGACCACTTCACCACGGCGGTGCAACTGCTGGCGGAGAAAAGCGATGCGCAACCGCTCATCCTGCGGGCATTCGAGCTGCTGCTGTTGCGCGATGTGGGCCTGCTGCCCGATCTGGCCCAGGAGAGCAGCACGCTGACCGACCTGGACCCCTTGCGCCGCTATGTGCTGGTGCCCGAGAGTGGGTTGGTGTCCGCGCAGGACGATGATGGCCAGGCCCTCGCCGGCGAGCAGTGGCTCGACCTGCAGGCTGCCATGGACGAGCCCGCACCGTTCGTTCCCACGTTGCGCGCCTGCGCGGCCTGCCTGCAGGCCGTGCGCGTGCCCCTGCGCAACCTGCTGCACTACCATTGCGGTGTGCGCGTGTTCAAGACCCGCCAGCTGATGCTCGACGTGCAAGCCATGACCCGGCCGCGAACGCCGTCGGATTCGGGCGCCTCCCCAGAGAACTTCCCCACCGCGACCTCACCATGACCGTGGCCTCCCGATCCCCGCACCCGACCACCGCCTTGTCGGTGAACCTCAACAAGGTGGCCCTGGTGCGCAACACCCGCCACCTGGGCATTCCCTCGGTCACGCGCGCGGCCACGCTGTGCCTGCAGGCCGGCGCGCACGGCATCACCGTGCACCCGCGGCCCGACGAGCGCCACATCCGCACGCACGACGTGCACGAGCTCGCCGAGCTGCTCAAGGCCTGGCCCGACCGCGAGTTCAACATCGAAGGCAACCCGTTCCACAACCTCATGGGTTTCGTGCGCGAGCTGCGGCCGCGGCAGGTCACCTTCGTGCCCGACAGCGAAGGCCAGTTCACCAGCGACCATGGCTGGAGCTTCCCGACCGACGCCGAGCGCCTGCGCCCGCTGATCGACGAGGCCCGGGCACTCGGCGTGCGCGTGAGCCTGTTCATGGACGCCGAGCCCGACCAGATGGCTGGTGCGAAGGCGGTGGGGGCCGACCGTGTGGAGCTCTACACGGAGCCCTATGCGGCCGCCTGGCACACGCCGCAGCGCGAGGCGCAATTGCAGCGCTTCCAGGCGGCCGCGCAGGCCGCGCTGGACGCCGGCCTGGGGGTGAACGCCGGGCACGACCTGAACCGCGACAACCTCACGGCCTTCCTGCGCACGGTGCCAGGGGTGAGCGAGGTGTCCATCGGTCATGCCCTCATCGCGGACGCGCTGGAACTGGGCTACAGCGCCACCATCGCCGACTACAACCGCTGCATCGCCGACGCCTTCGCGCCATGATCTACGGCATCGGCACCGACATCTGCGACATCCGGCGCATCGAAGCCGTGCTGCAGCGCCAGGGCGAGCGCTTCGTGCGCAAGGTGCTGACCGACGCCGAGTTCGTCGTCTGGCAAAAACGCAGCGCGCGTTGGCCGCAACGCGGCCTGCGCTACCTGGCCACCCGCTTCTCCGCCAAGGAGGCGTTTTCCAAGGCAGTGGGCATGGGCATGCGCCTGCCCATGACCTGGCGGTGCTGCGAGATCAACAACCTGCCCAGCGGCCAGCCCGTGATCGTCCTGCACGGGGATCTGAAGACCTGGTTCGAGGCGCAGGGCCTGAGGGCGCATGTGACCGTGACCGACGAGACCGACTACGCCGCCAGCTTCGTGGTGGTGGAGCGAGACTGACTTTCCCGAAACTGTTTCCATGAACCCTCGCCCTCACGCTCCCCTCATCATCGACGTGGCCGGCCACAGCCTGACCACGGCGGACCGCCAGCGCCTGGCCCATCCCCTGGTCGGCGGCGTCATTCTGTTCGGCCGCAACTGGCAGAACCGGGCCCAGCTCACCGCGCTGTGCCGCCAGATCAAGGCCGTGCGGCACGACCTGCTGATCGCCGTGGACCACGAGGGTGGCCGCGTGCAGCGCTTCCGCACCGACGGTTTCACCCACCTGCCCGCCATGGCCACCTTGGGCCAGATGTGGCTGCGCGGCCCCAAGGCCGGCGAACCTGCTGGCGCGGCGGCCCTGCAGGCGAGCAATGCCGCGACCGCGGCCGGCTTCGTGCTGGGTGCCGAACTGCGTGCCTGCGGCGTGGACCTCACTTTTGCGCCGGTGCTCGATCTGGATTACGGTGAGAGCTCGGTGATCGGCGACCGCGCCTTCGGTCGTGATCCGCGCCTGGTCACTGTGCTGGCGCAAGGCCTGATGCACGGCCTGCTGCAGAGCGGCATGGGCCATTGCGGCAAACACTTCCCCGGCCATGGTTTCGTCAAGGCCGACTCGCACCTCGCGATCCCGGTGGACCGGCGCAGCCTCAAGGCCATCTTGGCCGAGGACGCCGCCCCCTACGGCTGGCTCTCGGCCAGCCTGCAGGCCGTGATGCCCGCGCACGTGATCTACCCCAAGGTCGACAACCGCCCCGCCGGCTTCTCGCCGCGCTGGCTGCAGGACGTCCTGCGGCGCCGCCTCGGCTTCACCGGCGCCATTTTCAGCGACGACCTCAGCATGGCTGCGGCGCGGCAGATCGGTGGCCGTGAAGTGAGCTTCACCGAAGCCGCGCTGGCCGCGCTCACGGCCGGGGGGGACATGGTGCTGCTCTGCAACCAGTCGGTGGTGGACGGTGGCGCCCCGATCGACGAGGCGATCGACGCGCTCTCTCAGGCGGTGATAGAAGGTCGCTGGCAGCCCAGCGCGGCGAGCGAAGAACGTCGGCTCGCGTTGCTGCCCCGCGTGGCCGCCCCCGATTGGGACACGCTGATGGTCAGCGAGCGCTACATGCAGGCACTGTCGCTGCTGCCGGGCTGATCAGCGGTTCAGGCCCAGCTTGTCCAGCAGGTCCGACACCAGTTCCAGGCGCAACAATGGATTGTCCAGCGCCATCAGGCGCTGTTTGAGCTCTGCCGGCGCGGGCAGCAACTCGGCCCAGCGGTTGGCCACCCAGCCGCTGTCATCCCACTGGTAGGGCGGCTGCAGCGGCAACTGCTCCAGGCTGTCCGGGTCGCGCTCCTGCAGGTTCTGCAGCAAGTGCTGCAGGCCGTCGCGGGTGTGGGCCAGGTGTTCCGGCACGGGCACTGCAGCCTCCAGCTCGTCGAGTCGCACATCGGCCACCCACAGGCCATGGGGCAGCTGGCTGCGGCGCTGCACGTGGAACCGCCGCAGGCCACGGCAGCGGATCATCATCAGGCCGGGTTGTGGCCGTTCCAGGCTTTCAATCTGCGCCAGCGTGCCCACGGGGTGGAACACCTCTTTCGCAAAACCATCGCCGCCGGGCGGCGCCTCGGGGTCAAGGCGCCGCACCTCGCTCCCTTCGCTCAGGCAGACCACGCCAAAGGGCGCGCCGGCCTTGTGGCAGCGGCCGATCATGTCGAGGTAACGCACCTCGAAGATGCGCAGAGGAAGCCAGCCGCCGGGGTACAGAACCGTCTGCAACGGGAACAGCGGGAGCTGCGACAGCGTGAGCGCCTCGGCAGCCCCGGAGGTGGAACTCAATCGTCGACCACCGCGTCGGCGCTCTGGCGCTGCAGCATGGCCAGGGTGTTGGCGATGGTGGCGCGCAGTTCGCGCCGGTCGCAGATGAAGTCCACCGCGCCCTTGGTCTGCAGGAACTCGGCGCGCTGGAAACCTTCGGGCAGCTTCACGCGCACGGTGTTCTCGATCACGCGCGGGCCGGCAAAGCCGATCAGCGCCCGGGGCTCGGCGATCACCACATCGCCCACGAAGGCAAAGCCCGCGCTCACCCCGCCCATGGTCGGGTCGGTCAGCACGCTGATGTAGGGCAGGCCCTTCTTGGCCAGGCGCGTCAGCGCCGCGTTGGTCTTGGCCATCTGCATGAGCGAAAGCAGGCCTTCCTGCATGCGCGCGCCGCCCGTGGCGGTGAAGCAGATGAAAGGCACCTTCTGCGCGATGGCTTCTTCGACGCCGCGCACGAAGCGCTCGCCGACCACCGAGCCCATGGAGCCGCCCATGAAATCGAATTCGAAACACGCGACCACCAGGCTGACACCGTGCACCGCGCCGCCCATGACCACCAGTGCGTCGGTCTCGCCGGTGGTTTCCAGCGCGTCTTTCAGGCGCTCCGGGTACTTTCGGCTGTCCTTGAATTTGAGCGCGTCCACTGGCAGCACTTCCTGGGCGATTTCATATCGGCCTTCGGCGTCCAGGAACGCATTGAGGCGCGCGCGCGCACCGATGCGGTGGTGGTGGCTGCAATGCGGGCAGACGTTCTGGTTCTTTTCCAGATCGTTCTTGTAGAGCACGGCTTCGCAGCTCGGGCACTTGATCCAAAGGCCCTCGGGCACGCTGCGGCGCTCGGTCGGGTCGGTGGGGGTGATCTTGGGGGGAAGCAGTTTTTCGAGCCAGGACATGGTGTTTCTCCGTGCGGGGCGCCAGCGGGCGCCATGGCGGATTATGCGTCGAGCGCTTTCCGGATGGTGCGAAGGAACTGGATGGCCACCGCCACCACCTTTTCGTGCGGCTCGTTCTCCAGCAACTGGATGATCTTGCTGCCGATGACCACCGCATCGGCGGTCTGGCCGATGGCCCGCGCCGTCTCCGCATCGCGGATGCCGAAGCCCACACCCACCGGCACGCTCACGTGCGCGCGGATGCGGGGCAGCATGGCCTCGACCTGACTCACGTCCAGCGTGCCAGCCCCGGTGACGCCCTTGAGCGACACGTAGTACACATAGCCGCTGGCCACGCGCGCCACCTGCGCCATGCGCTCGTCGGTGGAGGTGGGGGCCAGCAGGAAGATCAGGTCCATGCCGTGCTCGCGCAGCGAGGCGGCGAATTCCTCGCATTCCTCGGGCGGGTAGTCGACGATCAGCACGCCGTCCACGCCCGCCTGGCTGGCATCGCGCACGAAAGCGCCCGCGCCATGCTTCTGGTCGTAGCGCTCCACGGGGTTGGCGTAGCCCATGAGCACCACCGGCGTGGTGTCGTTGCGCTCGCGGAAGCTGCGCACCATGGCCAGCACCTGGGTCAGGCCGATGCCCAGCGCCAGCGCGCGGTCGCCGGCTTTCTGGATCACGGGCCCGTCGGCCGACGGATCGGAGAAGGGAACGCCCAGCTCGATGATGTCGGCCCCGGCGTCGGCCATGCCGTGCATCAGGTCGGGCGTGATGTCGGCGAACGGGAAGCCGGCCGTGACGTAAGGAATCAAGGCCTTGCGGCCCTGGGCCTTGAGCTGGGAGAGGGTGTTTTCGATGCGGCTCATTTGGCGTTGCCCCCCTTCACGGTGAGCCCGCGCATGGAAGGTCTGTCGTAAAAATCGACGCCCGAGAGGTCGGCCACGGTGCCGATGTCCTTGTCGCCCCGGCCCGAGAGGTTGACCAGGATGGACTGGTCGGGCTTCATGGTCTTGGCCAGCTTGAGGGCGTAGGCCACGGCATGGCTGGACTCCAGCGCGGGAATGATGCCCTCGGTGCGGCACAGGTGGTGGAAGGCTTCCAGCGCTTCGGTGTCGGTGATGCCCACGTACTCGGCGCGGCCGATGTCCTTCAGGAAAGCGTGCTCCGGCCCCACGCCGGGGTAGTCCAGGCCCGCGCTGATGCTGTGGGTCTCGGTCACCTGGCCGTTGTCGTCCTGCAGCACGTAGGTGCGGTTGCCGTGCAGCACGCCCGGGCTGCCCATTTGCAACGAGGCCGAATGCTTGCCGCTCTCCAGGCCTTCGCCGGCGGCCTCCACGCCGATGAGGCGGGTGCCTTCATAGGGGATGTAGGGATGGAAGATGCCCATGGCGTTGCTGCCGCCCCCCACGCACGCGATCACCGCGTCGGGCTGTTCGCCGCGGCAGCCGGCGGCGGCCATCATCTCGGGCACCTGCACCAGACACTCCTTGCCGATCACGCTCTGGAAGTCGCGCACCATCATCGGGTAGGGGTGCGGGCCAGCCACGGTGCCGATGATGTAGAAGGTGTTGTCGACGTTGGCCACCCAGTCGCGCATGGCCTCGTTCAGGGCGTCCTTGAGCGTCTTGCTGCCCGACTCCACCGGCACCACGGTGGCGCCCAGCAGTTTCATGCGGTAGACGTTGGGGCTCTGGCGCTTCACGTCCTCGCTGCCCATGTAGACCACGCACTCCAGGCCATAGCGCGCGCAGATGGTCGCGGTGGCCACGCCGTGCTGGCCGGCGCCGGTTTCGGCGATGACGCGCGGCTTGCCCATGCGGCGCGCCAGCATGGCCTGGCCGATGGTGTTGTTCACCTTGTGTGCGCCGGTGTGGTTGAGGTCTTCGCGTTTCAGGAAGATCTGCGCGCCGCCGGCCTCTCGGCTCATGCGCGCGGCGTGGTAGACCGGGCTGGGGCGGCCCACGAAATGGGCCAGCTCGCTCTCGAATTCGGCCAGGAACTCAGGGTCGAGCTGGTACTTCGCGTACGCGGCCTTGAGTTCGTTGATCGCGTGGGTGAGCGTCTCGCTCACGAAGCTGCCGCCGTAGATGCCGAAATGGCCGCGGGCGTCGGGTTGTTGGTAGGTCGTCTGCATGGGGTGTCTCGGTGGGACTGCCAGCCTGACCCCATGAAAGGAGTCAGGTCGGGCAGGGGGTCTGCGCGTCGGCCGCCCGCACGGCGGCCACGAAGGCGAGCATCTTGTCGGGGTCCTTGATGCCTTTGGCGGCTTCGACCCCGGAGCTCACGTCAACGGCCCAGGGCCGCACGCGCGTGATGCCATCGATCACGTTTGCAGGCGTGAGTCCACCAGACAAAACGAGGCGAGAGCTGGCGTTTAGAAGTGGATGTGACCAAGGGAAGGCTGTCCAGTCGAAGGATTGACCACCGCCGCCATAGCCCTCGACGAGCGCGTCGAGCAGGATGGCCTGGGCGGCCGAGTGGTCCGAAGCGTATTTTAGAAGATCGAAGCCGGCCCCGGCGGGGCCAGTGGGAATGCGGGCCGCGCGCAGGTAGGGCCGGCCGGCGGCCTGGCACTTGGCCGGTGTCTCATCGCCGTGGAACTGCAGCAGGGCCTGGGGTACCGCGTCGCAGCCCTGGCGGATGTGTTCGGGGGTCGCGTTGACGAACAGCAGCACCGGCGTCACGAAGGGGGGCAGGCGGCGAGCGAGTTCGCCGGCGCGCTGCGCCGTCACATGGCGCGGGCTTTGGGCGTACAGCACGAAGCCAATGGCGTCGGCGCCAGCGCGCACGGCCGTGTCGACGTCCGCCTCGCGGGTGAGGCCGCAGATCTTGATGCGCGTGCGGTGGTGGGGGGTCATGGCAGCCAGTCGAAAGCAGGTGTGCGCTCGGGCAGACCCAGTCCGGCATCGTAGACCGGTCCGAGAAAGTACAGGCCGTCAGGGGAAAAGGTCGGGGCGGCGGCGTCGCGGCTGCGGGCCTGCAATACCTCTGCCATCCAGGAGGGAGGGCGATTGCCGCTGCCGATGGCGATCAGGCAGCCCATGATGTTGCGGATCATGTGGTGCAGGAAAGCCGAGGCCTCGAACTCGAAGCGCCAATAGGCTCCCCGGCGCGCAATGTCCACCCGCATGAGATGTTTGACCGGCGAGTGGGCCTGGCACTGCGCCGCACGGAACGAGGTGAAATCGTGCTCGCCCAGCAGCGCTTGCGCCGCGCGCACCATGGGATCCAGCGCAAGCGGGCGAAACACCCAGCCGACCTGGCCGGCGTCCACGCTCGGGCGCACCGGCGATTCGAGCAGCACATAGGCATAGCGGCGCGAGCGGGCGCTGGCCCGGGCGTGGAAGCTCTGGGGCACGTGTCGCGCCCACTGCACGGCGATGTTGTCGGGCAGAAAGCTGTTGGTGCCACGGACCCAGGCGTTCTCGGGGCGGTCGAGCGGCGTATCGAAATGCACCACCTGCATCAGGCCATGCACCCCCGCATCGGTGCGGCCCGCGCAGAGCGTTTTCACCGTGTCGTCCTGGGCGCTGAAGCGTGTCAGCGCCTGTTCGAGATGGTCTTGCACGGTGCGTCCGCCCGGCTGGCTTTGCCAGCCGTCGTAGGCGCGGCCGTTGTAGCTCACGCCCAGTGCGACGCGGGTGCGGCTGGGTTCCTGGGGCGTTGGGGGCAAAAGCGAAAACCGGGGGCGCGTCAGGCCAGATCGGCCAGGAAAGTCCCTGCCTTGGCCTTGAGCGAACCCGAGGCTTCGGCCAGCACTTCCTCAGCCAGCGAACGCGCACCTTCGAAGTCGCCAATGGCGCGGAATTCCTCCGCCAGCGACAGCTTGGTCTCCAGCGGATTTTCTTCCGTCAGGCGACCGGCCGAGGTGGCGTCGTCTTCCACGGGCGGCGCACTCAGGTCGAGGTTGAGGTGATTCAGGTCGAACGACAGCATGTCGGCCGCCGCCGGGGGCGGGGTCTGCGGACGGGCGTCAGCCGCATGCGAGGTGTCCAGATCGAGGATCGGGCCGTCGTCGAACGACAGCGAGTCGATGCTGGGTGCCGGGGTGCGGTCCATGGCTTGCACTGGCTCGGGCGCATGCTCCTGCAGCGGGGCGGGGCCGGACGGGAAGTCCAGGTCGAAATCCATCGACATGGACGAGGGCGGGCCATCCTTCGCATCCGCTGGGGTCGCGCTGGTCAGTGCCTCGGTCATCTTGAGGTCGTCCATGCTGGACATGCCCGCTTCCGGAGCGGCCAGCGGTGCGGCGTCCGAGGGTTCATCGAGCGAAAAGTCCAGATCCAGGTCGAGATCGCCCAGGCCGGACGGTGGGGCTTGCTTGCCGGGCTCGTTCAGCGTGCTGGCGCCAAAGGGCATGGTGTTCAGGCCGGCACCCGCGATGCCCGCCGTGGCCGCGACCTTCACGGCCGGGCTGCCACCGGGTTGGTACAGGGGGTTGGAGGGGTCCAGTTCCTTGCCGAGTTCGCAGGCGTGCTCCCATTCCGGGCCTTGGCCTTGCGTGAGGTTGTAGGCCTCTGTGGCCACCACCTCGAACGCGCGCGCATCGCGGCGCTTGGCGTAGATTTCCAGCAGCTTGTTGTGGATGGCCACGCGCGTGGGCGTGCTGCGCATCGCTTCCTTGAGGATTTCCTCGGCCTGCAGGTCGCGACCGTAGGCGAGATACACGTCGGCTTCGGCGACCGGATCCACATCACCTGCCGCATCCAGCTGGCTGGGCGAGTACACCATGGACGAGCCGGAGGCCACGGACTCCGCGGTGTCGATGCGCTGGCCACCGCTGGATCCGAAGAACGAATCGGGTTGCAGGCGGCTTTCGAGGAAGGAGCTGTCGACGCTCGAGCCGTGCCTGCGCTGGCGGATGCGGTAGAGGCCCAGGCCGGCCAGCAAGGCCAGCAGGCCGCCCGCCAGAGGCAGGGCCAGCGGGTTGTCGCGCAACTGGTCGAAGAACGAAGGTTCGTCTGGCAGCGGCGTGGGCACCGGCAGCGGGGGCTTCACCGGAGCAGGGGTGGTGGAAGGCGCTGCGGCCGCCGGGGCCTCGGCCGGCGGTGCGGCCGGCGCCGGGGCTTGCGCCGCTGGCGCTGCGGGCGCGGGAGCTGCCTCGGTCGGAGCGGGTGCGGTGGGCACGGTCACCGTGGGGGCCGGTGCCGGTGCCGGTGCGGGCGCAGGGGCCGCCGCAGCAGGCGCTGCCGGGGCAGGCGCGGCAGCGGGAGCCGCCGGTGCCGGCGCAGGGGCGCTGCCGCCGCCCAACTTGGACAATTCCTCGATGTTGCGCGAGAGCTCGGCCACGCGCGAGGACGCTTCCTTGGCCTGGCGTTCCTTGGCGATCTTGTCTTCGCTGGCGGCCTGGCCTGGTGCGGCCTCCTTGGACAGCGTCAGCTTGTCGGCGGCCGGTGCGGCGGGCTTGGCTTCCTTGACTTCGGTCTGCACTTGGCCGGCGGCCTGCCGATCGGCGGCGGCGACACCCGCTTCGGGCGCGCTGCCGGCGAGGCGGCGGCGGAATTCATTGAAATCGCGGCTCTGGGCCGTGATGGTCTGGCGTGCCTCACTCGGCGCGATGGCGCCGGCTTCCGCTGCGCTGGGCAGGTCAAGCACAACGCCGGCCTTCATGCGGTTGACGTTGCCCGAGATGAAGGCGTTGGGGTTCTGCCGCAGCATGGCCACGAGCATCTGGTCCAAGGACACGTCCGCTGGCTTGTTGGCGGCCGCGATGCCGCCGGCGGTGTCACCGGCCTTGACGCGGACCTGGCCTCCACCCGCGCTGCTGGGGGCGGCCGGCGCAGGCGTGGGGCGCGCCACCGGTGCGGGTGCCGCAGCGGCCGGCGCCGGGGCCGCGGCTCGGGGTGGCTGCACCGGAGGCTGGACGACGCTGGGCGTGGGTGCCGCAGCGCGTGGCGCTGAGGCGGCCGGGGCGGCAGACACGCCCGGCGCCACGGGCACCGGCTGAGGCGCGGCCGCGCGCAGGTTCGGTGGGTCGAAGAGCAGGGTGTAGTCGCGAACCATGCGACCGGACGACCAGTTGGCCTCGACGATGAGGTCCACAAAGGGTTCGGTGACGGGGCGCGAACTGGTCAGGCGCAGGTAGGCACGGCCATCGGCGCGCCGTTGCAGGCTGATCTGCAGGGTCGCCAGCGCGGCGTTGACGTCCACGCCCGCCGCCCGGAAGGTATCGCCGGAAGCCAGGCCCACCCGCAGGCTGGCGGCTTCTTCCGCATTGATGTCCGGCACGTCGATCTCGGCCCGCAGCGGTTCGCCCAGGGCCGACTGCACCACCACGCGACCGAGCGCCAAGGCCTCGGCATCGCTGTGGTGCACGAGGCCCGCACACAGCACCGCCGCCGCAGCGACCGCATGCAACCGCGCGAGACCTCGTAAACCCGTGCCGGGGGGCACTGGGCGGGTCTGTTGGGATGGGGTGTGGCGGGAGATGGATGGCACTTTGACCTCGACGTAAAAAACCGAGAATTGACCTTAACATCAACGGATTACAGTGACAAGCTGAGAATCCGCTTGAGTTTCTTCGCCGACCCTCTGTCGTCGCGGGGCGGGTTGTTGCGTTGCAGTGGCGCAACGTGAACAACCACACCCTTCATCCATCGATGCCAGCCCCGGAGGGTCAGGCCTCGAGCAGGATGCGCAGCATGCGGCGCAGAGGTTCTGCCGCGCCCCAGAGCAGTTGATCGCCGATGGTGAAGGCGCCCACGTACTCCGGGCCCATGGCCAGCTTGCGAATGCGGCCCACCGGGATCGTCATGGTGCCTGTCACGGCCACCGGAGTCAGGTCCTGGATCGTCGCTTCGCGCGTGTTCGGCACCACTTTCACCCAGGCGTTGTCGGCCGCGATCATGGCTTCGATATCGGCCACGGGCACATCCTTCTTGAGCTTGAAGGTGAGGGCCTGGCTGTGGCAGCGCATGGCGCCCACGCGCACGCAGAAGCCGTCCACCGGAATGGCCGGGACATTGAAGCCTTCACCCATGCCGAGGATCTTGTTGGTTTCGGCCATGCCCTTCCACTCTTCCTTGGACATGCCATTGCCCAGGTCCTTGTCGATCCAGGGGATGAGCGAGCCGCCCAGTGGCACACCGAAGTTGGCGGTCTCGGCGCCCGAGAGCGAACGCTGCTTGGCGATCACCTTGCGATCGATCTCCAGGATGGCGCTCTTGGGGTCGTCCAACAGGGCCTTGACCTCGGCGTTGAGCGTGCCGTACTGCGTGAGCAGCTCGCGCATGTGCTGGGCACCACCGCCGGAAGCCGCCTGGTAGGTTTGCGTGCTCATCCACTCGACCAGGCCGGCCTTGTAGAGCGCGCCCACACCCATGAGCATGCAGCTCACGGTGCAGTTGCCGCCGATCCAGTCCTTGCCGCCCTGGGCCAGGGCGTTCTGGATGACGGGCAGGTTGACCGGGTCCAGGACGATGACGGCGTTCTTGTCCATGCGCAGCGTGGACGCGGCGTCGATCCAGTGGCCGTTCCAGCCGGCGGCGCGCAGCTTGGGGTAGACCTCGCTGGTGTAGTCGCCGCCCTGGGCGGTGATGACGATGTCGCAGCGCTTGAGGGCCGCGATGTCGTGCGCGTCCTGCAGCTGGGTTTCGTTTTTCGCCATCGCAGGGGCCTTGCCGCCCGCGTTGGAGGTGGAGAAAAACAGCGGTTCGATCAGGTCAAAGTCGCTCTCCGCGACCATGCGGTCCATCAGCACGGAACCGACCATGCCGCGCCAGCCAACGAGTCCTACGAGTTTCATGTCAACGCCCTTCAGTTAAAAAACCGTTTTGCCCCGGCTCGTCTGGCCGGGGAGGGGCGTGACGAACCGGAGCTGTATCAGCCCTTGGTAATGGTTTTGGTGATGGCGGCCACAACGGCATCGCCCATGCCGCGGGTGCTCACCTTGGTCGTGCCCTCCGACCAGATGTCCGTGGTGCGCAGGCCGGACGCGAGCACGCTGCTGACCGCAGTTTCAATGCGGTCGGCGGCTTCGGTCTGGTTGAACGTGAATCTGAGCATCATGGCAGCGGACAGTATTGTAGCCAGAGGATTGGCCAGGTTCTTGCCGGCGATGTCCGGCGCGCTGCCATGGCTGGGTTCGTACAGGCCCTGGTTCTTCGTGTTGAGCGAGGCCGAGGGCAGCATGCCGATGGAGCCGGTGAGCATGGACGCTTCGTCGGACAGGATGTCACCGAACATGTTGCCGGTGACGACCACGTCGAACTTCTTGGGCGCGCGCACCAATTGCATGGCGGCGTTGTCCACGTACATGTGCTCCAGCTCCACGTCGGGGTACTGGGCGTGCACCTCGGTCACCACGTCCTTCCAGAACTGGAAGGTTTCGAGCACGTTGGCCTTGTCGACGCTGGTCACCTTCTTGCTGCGCTTGCGCGCGGCCTGAAAGGCCACGTGGGCGATGCGCTCGATCTCGGGCTTGCTGTAGCGCATGGTGTCGAAAGCTTCTTCCGCGCCGGGGAAGTGCCCGTCGATGGCAGTGCGCCGGCCACGGGGCTGGCCGAAGTAGATGTCGCCGGTGAGCTCGCGGATGATGAGGATGTCCAGGCCCGAGATGAGCTCAGGCTTGAGGCTGGAGGCGCCCACCAGCTCGGGATAGCAGATGGCCGGGCGGAAGTTGGCGAACAGGCCCAGGTGCTTGCGCAGGCCCAGGATGGCTTGTTCCGGGCGCAGCGGGCGGTCCAGTTTGTCGTACTTCCAGTCGCCCACGGCACCGAAGAGCACCGCGTCGGCCTCCATTGCCAGTTTCAGGGTGGATTCGGGCAGCGGGTGGCCATGCGCTTCATAGGCCGCACCGCCCACCAGGGCGGACTCCATTTCGATCGGCAGCTCGAGTGCCTGAAGGACCCTGACCGCTTCGGCCACGATTTCGGTGCCGATGCCGTCACCCGGAAGAACTGCGATTTTCATGTGATGTGAGGTTGGAGTCGAGAGAAATGCTCAGGCCGCCATCGTATGGGCGAGCCAGGGCTTGGTCGCCAGGCGTTCCGCTTCGAAGGCCGCGATCTTGTCCTTGTAGCGCAGCGTGAGGCCGATGTCGTCCAGCCCGTTGAGCAGGCAGTACTTGCGAAACGCCTGCACCTCGAAAGGGATTTCCTCGCCCTGCGGCTTGACGATCACTTGGCGCTCGAGGTCGATGGTGAGCTGGTAGCCGGGAAAGGCCGCCACTTCGTCGAACAGCTGGGCCACCTGTGCCTCAGGCAACTGAATCGGCAGCAGGCCGTTCTTGAAGCAGTTGTTGAAGAAGATGTCGGCATAGCTGGGCGCGATGATGGCGCGAAAGCCGTACTGGTCGATGGCCCAGGGCGCGTGCTCGCGGCTCGAGCCGCAGCCGAAGTTTTTGCGCGCCAGCAGCACGGACGCACCGGCGTAGCGCGGCTGGTTGAGCACGAAGTCGGGGTTGGGCTTGCGGCTGGCCGGGTCCTGGCCGGGCTCGCCCTTGTCGAGGTAGCGCCACTCGTCGAACAGGTTCTGCCCGAAGCCGGTCTTGCGGATCGACTTCAGGAACTGCTTGGGAATGATGGCGTCGGTGTCGACGTTCTCGCGGTCCATCGGGGCCACGAGGCCCTTGTGGAGGGTGAATTTCTGCATGGTGATGGGTGTCTCTTATTTGGCGATGTCCTGGACCTTCTCGCCGGCTTTTTCAATGCCCTTGCCCGCGGCCTGTCCAGCCTGCTTGGCGTCCTGCTTCACACCGGTCCAGGTGTTGCACGCGGCCAGTGTCAGCGAGAGGGCGAAGGCGGCTGCGATCCATGCAATGCGTTTCATGTGAATCTCCTGAGGGTGGTTGCGGGGGGAAAGGATGGTCAGGCGAAGGTGCGCACGTCCACGAAGTGGCCGTGCACCGCGGCCGCCGCGGCCATGGCGGGGGAAACCAGGTGGGTGCGGCCGCCAGCGCCCTGGCGGCCTTCGAAGTTGCGGTTGCTGGTGGAGGCGCAGCGTTCGCCCGGCTCCAGCCGGTCGGCGTTCATGGCCAGGCACATCGAGCAGCCGGGCTCGCGCCACTCGAAGCCCGCCGCCTTGAAGATCTCGTGCAGGCCTTCGCGCTCGGCCTGGGCCTTCACCAGGCCGGAGCCCGGCACGACCAGCGCCAGCTTGACATTCTTGGCCACCTTCTGGCCGAGCTTTTTCACCACGGCGGCGGCTTCGCGCATGTCTTCGATGCGGCTGTTGGTGCAGGAGCCGATGAAGACCTTGTCGACGAAGATGTCGTTGAGCGGTTTGCCGGGCGAGAGGTCCATGTAGGTCAGCGCGCGCTCGATGGCGCCGCGCTTGTTCGCGTCCTTTTCGCGGTCGGGGTCGGGCACCGAGCCGTCGATGCCGAGCACCATCTCGGGCGAGGTGCCCCAGGTGACCTGCGGCACGATCTGCGATGCGTCGAGTTCGACCACGGCGTCGAACTTTGCATCGGCGTCGGACTGCAGGGTCTTCCAGTAGGCCACGGCCTGGTCCCACTCGACCCCGGTGGGGGAGAGGGGGCGGCCCTTGACGTACTCGATGGTCTTCTCGTCCACCGCCACCAGGCCGGCGCGCGCGCCGCCTTCGATGGCCATGTTGCACACCGTCATGCGGCCTTCCATGCTGAGCGCGCGGATCGCCGCGCCGCCGAACTCGATGGTGTAGCCCGTGCCGCCGGCGGTGCCGATCTTGCCGATGATGGCCAGCACGATGTCCTTGGCGGTGCAGCCCTTGGCGAGCTGGCCGTCCACACGCACGAGCATGTTCCTGGCCTTCTTGGCCAGCAGGGTCTGCGTGGCCAGCACGTGCTCGACCTCGCTGGTGCCGATGCCGTGGGCCAGGGCGCCGAACGCCCCGTGGGTGGAGGTGTGGCTGTCGCCGCAGACCACGGTCATGCCCGGCAGGGTGGCGCCGTTTTCCGGCCCGATCACGTGCACGATGCCCTGGCGCTTGGACATGAAGGGGAAGAACGCGGCCGCACCGAATTCGGCGATGTTGCTGTCCAGCGTGGTGATCTGTTCCTTGCTGATCGGATCGGTGATGCCGTCGTAGCCGAGTTCCCAGCCGTTGGTGGGCGTGTTGTGGTCGGCGGTGGCCACCACCGAGCTCACGCGCCAGACCTTGCGGCCAGCCTGGCGCAGGCCTTCATAGGCCTGGGGGCTGGTGACTTCGTGCACCAGGTGCCGGTCGATGTAGAGCACGGACGTGCCGTCCTCTTCGGTGTGGACAACGTGTTCGTCCCAGATCTTGTCGTAGAGCGTGCGTGGCATGGCGTGGGTCTTGTCGTGGAGGAAGGATTTTAGGCCGCCTGACGGACATCGACGGCACTGAGGTGATCCACCAGCAGGCGTGCGCTGGCGGGCAGGCTGGAGAAATCGCGGGCCACCAGCACCAGCTGGCGCTGGGCCCAGGGATCGGTCAGGGGCACGGCCTGCAGCGCATCGCCGGTGCTCAGCAACTGGAAGGCGCGCTCGGGCATCACACCCACGCCCAGGCCGTTGGCGATCATGCGGCACATCGCGTCCAGCCCGGTCACGCGGATGCGCACGCGCACGGTGGTGCCGGCCTGGATGGCGGCCTGGTGCGTGGCCAGGTGGATGGAGCTGTTGGCGTGCAGGCCCACATGGTCGAAGGGCAGGGTGGCTTCGAAGGGCACGGGTCCGCGGCTGGCCAGCGGGTGCCCGCGCGGCACCACCAGCGCCAGGCTGTCGCGCCGGTAGGGCAGGCTTTGCAGGCCGACGGTGCCCATGGCGCCGTTGCACAGGCCGAGGTCGGTGGCGCCTTCCTTCACCGCGCGCAACACCTCGGGGCTGAGGTGCTCCTCCAGATCGATCTTGATCTGGGGGTGTTGGCGCGCGAAGGCGCCCAGGTCTTCGGGCAGGAACTGCACGATGGCCGAGATGCTGGCGTGCACGCGCACATGCCCGCGCACGCCATCGGCGTACTCGGCCAGTTCGATCTGCATCTTCTCCAGGCCGAACAGCACGGTGCGCGCGTGGTGCAGCAGGCCTTCGCCCGCGGGCGTGAGCCGCACGCCCCGCGCATGGCGGTGCAGCAGCGTGGTGCCCAGCGCGTTCTCCAGGTCCGACAGGCGCTTGCTGATTGCCGAAGCGGCGATGAACTCTCGCTCCGCTGCGCGGCCGATGCTGCCCAGCTCGCACACGGCCACGAAGAGCTGCAGCGAGGTGAGGTCCATCTGGCGGGCGAAATTGCGTTCGGAGAGCATGGGGCGTTGGCTTCTCGTTTGGAGAGGCCGAAAAAGAATTTTCCCTCAGATGGGGAGCCCATGACATCGTCAAGGACGATGGCTGACTTGCTGCTCTGCGCGGGCCGGAGGCAAAAAAAAGCCCGCCGAGGTGGCGGGCTTTCAGGGGGCGGACGCCGATCAGCGGTTGGCCAGCGGCTTGACGTCGCGGCGCACCGAGCCGGTGAACAGCTGGCGCGGGCGGCCGATCTTGTACTCGGGGTCGCTGATCATCTCGTTGAGCTGGGCGATCCAGCCGACGGTGCGGGCCAGCGCGAAGATGCCGGTGAACAGGTTGACCGGGATGCCGATGGCGCGCTGCACGATGCCGGAGTAGAAGTCCACGTTCGGGTAGAGCTTGCGCGAGACGAAGTACTCGTCCTCCAGCGCGATCTTCTCGAGCTCCTTGGCCAGCTTGAACAGGGGGTCGTTTTCCAGGCCCAGTTCCTGCAGCACTTCGTTGCAGGTTTCCTGCATCAGCTTGGCGCGCGGGTCGTAGTTCTTGTA
>JAGKSX010000159.1 GCA_018993155.1 Hydrogenophaga sp. | reverse complement strand
TGAGGCCCTTGTTCTCCATCGCGCCCATGTTGAAGTCGCTGGTAGCGACGATCATGAAGCGCTCCAGGTCGAGCGGCAGGCCGAAGCGGGCCTCGTCCCAGGCCACGCTGGCGATGAGCGAGTTCATCGCGTGCTCGGTCTTGTCCATGTCGCCGGGGCGCACGTAGACCTGCAGCAGGTGCTTGCCGCCGCTGCGCGAGGTGATGCGCTGCTCGCGCGCCACCAGCTGGCCGGCGACCAGGGCGAACAGGTAGCACGGCTTCTTGTGCGGATCGACCCACTTGGCGAAGTGGCGGCCGTCGGGCAGGGCGCCTTCTTCCACCAGGTTGCCGTTGGACAGCAGCACCGGGTACTTGGCCTTGTCGGCGCGCAGCGTCACGGTGTAGCTGGCCATCACGTCCGGGCGGTCCAGGAAGTAGGTGATGCGGCGGAAGCCCTCGGCCTCGCATTGCGTGAAGAAGGTGCCCTGGCTCACGTACAGACCCATGAGCTGCGTGTTCTTCTCGGGCACGCAGATCGTGAAGATCTCCAGGTCGAAGGCCTCGCTGCCCTCGGGGAGACTCTCCAGCACCAGCTGGCTGCCTTCGATCTTGAAGGAGCAGCCGGCCCCGTTGACCAGCACCCGGGCGACGCTGAGGTCTTCGCCGTCCAGACGCAGGGCCTGTGCCGGCACGTCCGGGTTGCGGCGCAGGCGCATGCGGTTGAGCACGCGGGTCTTGGCCGGGTCCAGGTCGAAGCTGAGATCGACGGTGTCGATCCAGTAGGCCGGGGCGGCGTAGTCCTCGCGGCGCACCACGGTGGTGGGGCCTTCACGCAATGAGCTCATGGATCAAACTCCCTGTTTGAGTGATGCTTCGATGAAGGGGTCGAGGTCGCCGTCCAGCACCTTCTGCGTGGCGGAAATCTCGACGTTGGTGCGCAGGTCCTTGATGCGGCTGTTGTCCAGCACGTACGAGCGGATCTGGTGGCCCCAGCCCACATCGGTCTTGCTGTCTTCGAGCTTCTGCTGTTCTTCCATGCGCTTGCGCATTTCGTGGTCGTACAGGCGCGAGCGCAGGCGCTTCCACGCCACGTCGCGGTTGCTGTGCTGGCTGCGGCCGTCCTGGCACTGCACCACGATGCCGGTGGGGATGTGCGTGAGGCGCACGGCCGAGTCGGTCTTGTTGATGTGCTGGCCGCCCGCGCCCGAGGCGCGGAAGGTGTCGGTGCGCACGTCGGCCGGGTTGATGTCGATCTCGATCGAGTCGTCCACCTCGGGGTAGACGAAGATGGACGCGAACGAGGTGTGGCGCCCGCCCGAGGAGTCGAACGGGCTCTTGCGCACCAGGCGGTGCACGCCGGTTTCGGTGCGCAGCAGGCCGAAGGCGTACTCGCCTTCCACCTTGATGGTCGCGCTCTTGATGCCGGCGGTGTCGCCCTCGGTCTCGTCCTCGATGGTGGTCTTGAAACCCTTGCGTTCGGCGTACCTGAGGTACTGGCGCAGCAGCATGCTGGCCCAGTCGCAGGCCTCGGTGCCGCCCGCACCGGCCTGGATGTCCACGAAACAGTTCAGCGGATCGGCCGGGTTGTTGAACATGCGGCGGAATTCGAGCTTCTCCACCTCGGCGGCCAGCTTGGCGGCTTCGCTTTCGATGGTAAGCAGGCCGGCGGTGTCGCCGTCCTCGCTCGACATCTCGAACAGCTCGGTGTTGTCGGCCAGCTCGCCGGTGAGGCGGTCCAGCACCAGCACCACGTCTTCCAGGGATTTTTTCTCGCGGCCCAGGTCCTGGGCGCGCTTGGGGTCGTTCCAGACCGTCGGGTCCTCGAGCGCGGACTCGACTTCCTTCAGCTTCGATGCCTTGGCATCGTAGTCAAAGATACCTCCGGAGCTCGACCACCCGGGTGGTCAGGTCTTCGAGCTGGCTTCGGATGGCGTTGCTGCGTTCGGCTTCCATGGGACTGTTTCCTGCTGTCTGTGTACAAAGACAGCGATTTTCTCATGGCCGGCCCGGGCCCGCAGGCGGCGTCCGATGTCAGAAGCGCCACTTCGCCCCGACCATGAAGGCCGCGGTGCCCAGGATCTGGACTTCGAGGGCGGAGCGGGGTGAGAGCTGGTAGCCCACCGCCGGGATGATCGCGGGTGAAAACCCGCCCACGTTCAGGGGCACCTTGTCCTTGTACTGGCCCACGTAGCCGTACAGGATGCCGGCCGTCACCGACACATACACCTTGGGCTGGCTGGGCAGCAGGCCGGGCCACTGCTTGCCCACGAAGGCATAGGCCGAGGGCTGGCCGAAGGAGTTGCGGAACAGGCTGATGCCGCAGCTGCGGTCGTTGGGCAGCAGGCGGCTCAGGCTGAAGGCGAACACCGGCTTGTGCTCCGGATCGTGCGACCAGTGGTGCGTGTAGGGCGAGAAAAAGCCCTCGTAGCGGGGTTCGGTCGCACCTTCGGCCACGGGGTCGTTGATGCCGGGGCACAGCGTCCAGTCGATGGCCAGGGCCGGCGAGGACAGCGCCGCCAGCAGGGCGAAGGTGGCCAGGGCGCGTGAAGGAGTGGGGCGGGCTGGGGGTGTGGGCAAGCTGAAAACCATAGGTCACAAGTATGCACGCCACCCGCGTTGCGACTGCAACAATCCGTACATCAGCCCGGGGCCTGGAGGAAATCCTCGATCAGGCCGGCCAGTGCTTCGGGCTGGTCGTGGTGCATCATGTGCCCGGCGTCGTGCACCTCGGCGCTGCGCAGCCGGGGCACAGCCTGGATGCGTTCGTGGTACTGGGCCAGGGTGAAGGCGCCTTTCCACCACAGGCTCAGGCTGTCGTCGCTGGCGGTCACCGAGAGCACGGGCGCGCTGATGCGGCGGTACAGCTCCAGCGCCTCGTCGAGCCGGTACAGGTTCGCGCCCACCACCTTGTGCGCCGCGTCGCCCAGGATCTCCCAGCCACCCTCGGCGTTCGGCGCGGCCCAGTGGCGCGCCAGCCAGTCGGCCTTGTCGCGCGGCAGGCGCGGGTTGGTCTTCATGAGGCGCTGCGCCACGCCGTCGACCGATCCGTAGGCCTTGAGGCCGTTCTCGCCCCGGTGCAGGGCCTTGACCTCGTCGATCCACTGCGCATAGCGCCCCGGCGCCTGCGCGGGCCGCGTCTCGGGCATGCCGAAGCCTTCGAGGTTGACGAGGCGGTGGATGCGCTGGGGCCGCACGCCGCTGTAGATCATGGCGACGTTGCCGCCCATGCTGTGGCCCACGAGGTCCACTGCGCGTTCGCCGGCGTAGTGGTCGAGCAGGATGTCGAGGTCGGCGAGGTAGTCGGGGAACCAGTAGTTGTCGGGCGCGGGGCCGTCCGCCTTGGAGAGGCCAAAGCCGCGCCAGTCGGGCGCGATGATCCAGCGATCGCCGCGCATCGCGTCCACCACGAACTGCCAGGAGGCGGACACGTCCATCCAGCCATGCACGAGCACCAGCGGTGCCTGCGTGGCATGGGGCTGGCCCCATTGGCGCACGTGGTAGTTCAGGTGGCGCACCGGAACGAATTCGGTGCGGGATGGTTTCCGGGCTTGGTACATTCGATCGATCATAGAGAACGAGACGGAGACCGGCCATGCGATCGAGTCAAGCCAGAGACAAGTCCCCCCAGTCCGAGAAGGACCTCTACGACCACCTGCACCGGCGCTTCGGCTGGCAGGTGCCGACGCATTTCAACATCGCCGATGTCTGCATGCGGCGCTGGGCCGAGCGGCCCGCCACCGCCTTGCGCACGGCGGTGATCGCCTGCGCGCCGGGCCGCGAGCCGCGCCACCCCCGTTACGCCGAACTCATGGACCAGGCCAACCGCCTGTCCAACGCCCTGGCTGCGCTGGGCGTGCAGCGCGGCGACCGCGTGGCCATCGTGCTGCCGCAGCGCTTCGAGACCGCCGTGGCCTACATGGCGGTGCTGCAGCTGGGCGCGGTGGGCATGCCGCTGTCGCAGCTGTTCGGCCCCGATGCACTGGAATACCGGCTGCACGACAGCGAGGCCGTGGTGGCCATCTGCGACCAGCCTTCGCTGCCCGCGCTGCTGGGCGTGCGCGAGCGCTGCCCCTTGCTGCGCGCGGTGATCGGGCTCGATGGCGACGGCACGCCCGAGGGCATGCGCGCCGACCTGGACTGGACCGAGCTGCTGGCGCAGGAGCCCACGGACTTCGTGCCCGTGAACACCTATGCCGACGAGGCCGCCGTGTTGATCTACACCAGCGGCACGACCGGCAACCCCAAAGGCGCGCTGATTCCGCACCGTGCGCTGATCGGCAATCTGAGCGGTTTCGTGTGCAGCCAGAACTGGTTCGGCTTTGACCCCTTCGATGCCTCGGTGGTGTCGAAGGCGGTGTTCTGGTCACCGGCCGACTGGGCCTGGACGGGTGGACTCATGGATGCGTTGTTGCCCACGCTGTACTTCGGCCGGCCCATCGTGGGGCACAACGGCCGCTTCTCACCCGAGCTGGCGTTCGAGCTCATGCAGCGGCACGGCGTGACGCACAGCTTTCTGTTTCCCACGGCGCTGAAGGCGATGATGAAGGCGGTGCCGGTGGTGCGGCCGCGCTACCGGCTGAAGCTGCAGGCGCTGATGAGCGCCGGCGAGGCGGTGGGGGATGCGGTGTTCGGATGGTGCCGCGATCAGCTGGGGGTGACGGTGAACGAGATGTTCGGCCAGACCGAGATCAATTACATCGTGGGCAATTGCGCGCCGTTATGGCCGGCGAAGCCGGGCAGCATGGGCAAGGCTTACCCGGGGCACCGGGTGGCGGTGCTGGACGGTGAAGGCCGGGAATGCCCGGTAGGGGTGCTGGGGGATGTGGCGGTGCACCGGCGGGATGTGCATGGTCATCCCGACCCGGTGTTTTTTCTCGGCTACTGGAAGAACGAGGGTGCGACGCGCGCGAAGTACACGGGCGATCCGGCGGACAGCTGGTGCCGCACGGGCGATCTGGCGACGCGCGATGCCGACGGCTATCTCTGGTACCAGGGGCGGGCGGACGATGTGTTCAAGGCGGCGGGTTACCGCATCGGGCCGAGCGAGATCGAAAACTGCCTGGTGAAGCACGCTGCGGTGGCGAATGCGGCGGTGGTGCCCAAGCCGGATGCCGAACGCGGGGCGGTGGTGAAGGCTTTTGTGGTGCTGGCCCCGGGGTGCGCCGGGGACGATGCGCTGGTGAAGGCGCTTCAGCTGCATGTGAAGGGGATGTTGGCGCCCTACGAGTACCCCAAGGAGATCGAGTTCATCGATGCTTTGCCCATGACGACGACGGGGAAGGTGCAGCGGCGGGTTTTGCGGTTGCTGGAGGAGGAGAGGGCGCGCTCGTCTTTCTAGCGTTGCGTTGGTGCGGGGCCGCTGGTGCGGGTGGCCGTTCTCCGGCGCTGCTCGCGGGCGGCTGCCCGGGCGCTCACACATCGCTTCGTCAACACGGTTGCCTCAAGCCGCCTCTGTGGCAACCGCGAATG
>JAGKSX010000158.1 GCA_018993155.1 Hydrogenophaga sp. | reverse complement strand
GGAGGATGGCGCCTTCGCCCAGCCCGAAGAGCAGAGACGGGCCGTAGACCGGCACGGCGGTCCGCCGGAAGGAGAACTCGGCCGAAGCGGCGGCGCCGGGCGGGGCGGGAGGAGGTGGCATGCGCGGCGGCGGGGCGTGGAGACAGCGGGGGCTCGCATTGTCTCCCTCCGCTGTTCGGCCCGCTGAAGGCCGGCGCAGTGCCCCTCAGGCCACGTAGGCCACGATCTCGATCTTCATGCCCGGCACCACCAGCGCGACGCCCGCGCTGGAGCGGTTGGGCCAGGGCGCGCGGAAGAACTCGCGGTACACAGCGTCGATGGCCGGCATGTCGGCCACGTCGGTCATGTAGATCAGCACCTGCGCCACGTCGTCCATGGTCTTGCCCGCGCGCTCCACCGCGCGCTGCAGGTTGCTGAAGGTCAGGCGGGCCTGCTCTTCAATGGTGCCGGTGGTGTTCACGCTGCCGTCTTCGCGCACCGGCCCGTGGGCGGTGTAGAGCACGCCGCCGGCGCGCACCATCCACGAGAACGGCTGCTTGAACGGCGGCAGGCCGACGTCGATGATTTCCTTCATCGTGACGGCGGTGCTCAGTCGGCCATGATGCCGGTTTCCCGGATCACCTTGCCGTAGCGCTCGTTGTGGTACTGGTTGATCTTGGCCAGCGCCGCCGGCTCGCCACCGGCCGGAATCAGCGCCATGGTGTTCATGCGCGCGATCACGTCGGGCATTTTCAAAATTTCATTCAGGTGGCCATTGAGCGTGCGCACCACGTCGGCGGGCATGCCCTTGGGGCCCATGAAGCCTTGCCAGGCGCCGACTTCGGCGTCTTTCACGCCGGCCTCGGCCAGCGTGGGCACGTTGGGCGCGAGCGGCGAGCGCTGCGGGTCGGCCACGGCCACGGCGACCAGCTTGCCCTGGCTGATGTACTGCGCCACCGGGCCGAGCGTGGTGTACATCATGGGGATGTGGCCGGCCACGAGGTCGACGATGGCGGGCGCGACGCCCCGGTAGGGTACGTGGGTCAGTTTCACGCCGGCCGAGCGGTTGAACATCTCGCCCAGGATGTGCATGGGCGAGCCGCTGCCGGGGCTGGCGTAGTTGGTGAGCTTGCCGCTCTTGGCGGCGGCCACCACGTCTTTCACGGTGTTCAGGCCCGAGCCGGCGTGGGTGATGAGGAACAGCTGTTGCGTGCCGGCCAGCAGGATGGGCGTGAAGTCGGTGAGCGGGTTGTAGGTGGCACCGGTGCCGGGCTTGAGCACCAGCGGGGCGGTGGCGAAGGTGTTGGGCGTGAAGAGCAGCGTGTGGCCATCGGGCGCGGCCTTGGCCACGAACGAGTTGCCGATGGTGCCGCTGGCACCGGTCTTGTTTTCCACCACCACGGGCTGGCCCACGCGGGCCTGCAGCTTCTCGGCGAAGGTCCGCGCGAGCGCGTCGGTGTCGCCACCGGGCGGGAAGGACACGACGATGGTGATGAGCTTGCTGGGGTAGGTCTGCGCCAGCGCGCTGCCCACGGGCAGGGCGAGGGCGGCGGCAGCGGCGAGCGCGGTGAGCAGCAGGGGGCGGCGGGTGGTCATCTTCGTTGTCTCCTGGGGTGGTGGGCTGGCAGTTTTTTTGGGGTCAGAACACGCCGGTGAACGATCCGCCGTCGAGCAGGATGTTCTGGCCGTTGATGTAGCCCGCGTGCACGCTGCACAGGTAGGCACAGGTGTGGCCGAGTTCGCTGGGCTGGCCGATGCGGTGGGCCGGGTGTTTGGCCAGGCGCGCGGTGCGCACCTCGTCCACGGTCTTGCCTTCGCGCCTGGCCTGGGCGGCGAAGTTGCTTTCCAGGCGCGCGGTGTCGAAGGTGCCGGGCAGCAGGTTGTTGATGGTCACGCCGCGCGCCACGGTGGTGCGCGCCAGGCCCGAGACGAAGCCGGTGAGGCCGCTGCGCGCGCCGGTGGACAGGCCCAGGCCGTCCAGTGGCGATTTCACGGCGCTGGAGGTGAGGTTGATGATGCGGCCCCATCCCCGGGCCATCATGCCGTCCACGGTGGCCTTGATGAGTTCGATCGGCGCGAGCATGTTGGCGTCGATGGCCTTGTGCCAGGTTTCCTTGTCCCAGGTGCGGAAGTCGCCCGGCGGTGGGCCGCCCGCGTTGGTGACGAGGATGTCGAAATCGGGGTGCGCGGCGAAGATGCGCGCACGGCCTTCGTCGGTGGTCACGTCGGCGGCGACGTAGCTCACCTGGCCCGTGCCATGCGCGGCCAGGCGTTCGGCGGCTTCGCGCAGCGGGCCTTCGGTGCGTGCGGCGATCACCACGTGCACGCCGTCTTTCACCAGCGCCTCGGCGCAGGCGTAGCCCAGCCCCGAACTCGCGCCGCACACGAGTGCTTTCTTGCCGGCAATGCCCAGGTCCATGGTGGTTCAGCTTTCAGTAGAGAGGAGGGGTTGGGCTTCGCGAAGGTCCACGTCGAGCCGGGCCCAGGCGTCGATCTCGACGCGCAGTTCCGGGAACACGAGGGCCTTCACGGCCACCAGTGTGGAGCACGGCGTGTGCTCGCCAAAAAAATCGCGCCGCGCGCGACCGACCTCGTCCTTGTCGGCAATGTCGGTCAGGTAGACCACGGTCTTGATGAGGTTGTGCCGGTGGCCGCCCGCGGCGACCACCAGGGCTTCGAGCTTCCTGAGCACCACGATGGTCTGCTCGTAGGCGCCCAGCGGTTCACCGCGCTCGGCGGCCTGGCGCGTGGCGGGGTGGCCGGTCATGCCCGAGACCACCACCTCCTGCCCGATGCGGTAGCCGTTGGTCCAGCTCGCGGTGGGCAGGTCGGGCACCTGGGTGCAGCGGATTTTTTCGGCGATAGTCGCCATCACTGGCCTCCGGCGCGCACGCGTTCGATGATGCGTTCGCGCACCGGCACGAAGTCGTAGGTGGGGTAGCACTCGGTCTGGAAGACGCCCCAGGCGGAGCGCTCCAGTTCGAGGTTGACCCGGCCCAGCAGGTGCGGCGGCACTTCGAGCGTGACGATCTGGCCCAGGCCCATGGCCACGGTCCACGACACCACGCGCGTGCCTTCCACCGGGAAGCGCTCCCACCATTCGCTGGCCTTGAGCTTGGCCTGCACGTCGTCCAGCGTGAGGCCGGCGTGGTGTTTCAGCACGATGGTGATGAGCACATTGCCTTCGCTCATGGCGCTCACTCCACGGTGATGTTGCGTTCCTTGATGACCTTGCCCCAGCGCGCGGTCTCGTCGCGAATGTGCTTGTCGAAGGCGGCGGTGCGGATGTCCCAGGAGGTCAGGCCCTGGCCCTTGAGCTGTTCCTGCACGGCGGGCTGGCCCAGGATCTCGGCCGCGTCCTTGGCCAGCTGTGCCACCACGTCGGCGGGCGTGCCGGCGGGCGCGAGCAGGCCGTACCAGGAGGGCACCACCACGCCCGGAACGCCTTCTTCGGCCAGCGTCGGGATTTCAGGCGCCGTGGGGGTGCGCGCGCTGTCGGTCAGGGCGATGGCCACCAGCTTGCCGCTGCGGATGTGCGGCAGCACCGTGGGCAGGTTGCTGAAAGTCAGCGGCACCACGCCGCCGAGCACGTCGTTGATGGCCGGGGGCGTGCCCTTGTAGGCGATGTGCAGGATGTCCACGTTGGCCTGCGACTTGAACAGCTCGCCCGCGAGGTGCAGGCCGCTGCCCACGCCGGGCGAGGCGTACGACAGGGTGTCGGGCTTGGCCTTGGCCTGCGCGATCAGGTCGGCCACGGTCTTGATGCCGGTCTTCGTGTTGGTGACGATCACGTTGGGCGTTTTCGCCAGCATGGCCACGGGCACGAAGTCCTTCTGGATGTCGAAGGGGAACTTCGGCATCAGCGTGGGGTTGATGGTGAGGTTGCCGGCCGGAATCACCAGCAGGGTGTGGCCGTCGGGCTTGCCGCGCTTGACGCGCTCCATGCCGATGTTGCCGGCCGCGCCGGGTGCGTTGTCGACCACGGCCACCTGGTTGTAGCGCTTGCCCAGGCCGTCGGCCAGGATGCGGGCGAGCACGTCGATGGGGCCGCCCGCAGGGAACGGGGCCACGAGCGTGAATTTGTCGGACGCCAGCTGCTTCTCGGCGGCGGTCTGTGCGTGGGCGGTGGTGCCCAGCAGGGCGAGCAGCGAGGTGAGGGCGAGGAGGGTGCGGCGATGTGTCATGGAAAAACTCTCAACGGTTCAAAGAAACAGGATGGTGCGCCCGGTGCCGGGCGCCTGCGGCTCACGCAAGATGCGTGCAAAGCACGCGTGCGCGACGCCCTGTCAGTCCATCGTGATGTTGCGTGCCTTGATCACCTTGGCCCAGTTGGCCGTCTCGGTGCGGATGTGCGCATCGAAGGCGGCGGGTTTCATCGTCCACTCGGTCATGCCCTGGGCCTTGAGCGTGTCGCGCACATGCGGCTGCGCCAGGATCTCGACCATGTCTTTCGCGAGTTGATCGACCACGTTGGCCGGCGTGCCCGCGGGCGCGAGCAGGCCGTACCACGAGGGCACCACCACGCCGGGCACGCCTTGTTCGGCCAGGGTGGGGATGTCGGGCGCGTTGGGGGTGCGCGCGCGGTCGGCCAGGCCCAGCGCCACGAGGCGGCCGCTTTCCAGGTGCGGCAGCATGGTGGGCAGGTTGCCGAACATCAGGGGCACGGTGCCCGCCATCAGGTCGTTGATGGCGGGCGTCGAGCCCTTGTAGGCCACGTGCTGGATGTCGATGTCGGCCTGGTCCTTGAACAGTTCACCTGCGATGTGCAGGCCGCTGCCGATGCCGGTCGAGGCGTAGAACAGCGTGCCGGGCTTGGCCTTGGCCGCCTTGATCACGTCGGCCACGTTCTTGAAGCCGCTCTTGGGGTGGGTCACCAGCACGTTGGGCGTGGTGGCCAGCATGGTGACAGCCACGAAGTCCTTCTGCACGTCGAAGGGGAACTTCGGCATCAGCGTGGGGTTGATGGTGAGGTTGCCAGCGGGGATCACCAGCAGGTTGTGGCCGTCGGCCTTGGCGCGCTTGATCTTGCCCATGCCAATGGTGCCGGCGCCACCGGGGGCGTTTTCCACGATGGCGCTCTGGTTGTAGCGCTTGGCCAGGCCGTCGGCCAGCAGGCGGGCCAGCGCATCGATGGCGCCACCGGCGGGGAAGGGCGCGACCAGGGTGAACTTGTCGGACGCCAGTTGTTTTTCGGCCGCGGTCTGGGCTTGCGCGGTTCCCATGAGAGCGAACAGCGAGGCGAGGGCGAGAAGGGTGCGGCGGCTTGTCATGTCGAGAGAAGGTTGCAAGGTTGAAAAAAGAAAATCAGCTGGTCGCCCAGGGCATGGGCGATTCGTTCAGGCCCCAATAGAAGCTCTTCTGGCTGGTGTATTCGAGGATGCCCAGGCGGCCCTTCTCCTGGCCGTAGCCGCTCATCTTCACGCCGGTGAAAGGCGTGCTGATGGAGAAGACCTTGTAGGTGTTGATCCACACGGTGCCGGTCTGCAGCGCGCGCCCGATGCGCCAGGCGCTCTTGAAGTCGCGCGTCCAGATGCCCGAGGCCAGGCCGAACATGTTGTCGTTGCACTGCGCGATCAGGTCGTCCTCGTCCTTCCACGGCAGCAAGGCCAGCACCGGGCCGAAGATCTCTTCCTGGCACATGCGCGCGCTGTTGGGCAGGCCTTCGAAGATGGTGGGCAGGTAGTAGCTGCCGCCGTCGTAGAAACTGCCCGTGGGGCGTTCCCCGCCGCACAGCACCGTGCCGCCTTCGTCGCGGCCCAGCTGCACGTACTTCTCCACCGAGGCGCGGTGGCCCAGGTTCACCAGCGGGCCCATCTGCGTCTCTTCCCTGGACGGGTCGCCCACGCGCAGCTTCTTCACGCCTTCGAGCAGGCGGGCCTTGAACTCGTCGTAGACGCTCTCGTGCACGAAGGCGCGCGAGCCGGCGATGCAGGATTCGCCCGAGGAGCTGAAGATGCCGTAGAGCACGCCGGCCACGGCGTGGTCCAGGTCCGCGTCGGGCATGACGATGGTGGGGGACTTGCCGCCCAGCTCCAGCGAGGTCGGCATGAGCTTCTCGGCCGCCAGGCGCTGGATACCCATGCCCACGGTGGTGCCGCCGGTGAAGGCGATGCGCTTGATCAGCGGGTGCTTCACAAGCGCGTCGCCCACGATGCTGCCCTTGCCCGGCAGCACGCTGATGATGCCGGCGGGCACACCGGCCTGCTCGGCGATCCTGGCCAGCTCCAGGGCCATGCGCGGGGTGATCTCGGCCGGCTTGAAGACCATGGCGCAGCCGGCGGCGAGGGCCGGGGCGAGCTTCTGGGCCTCGCTGGCGATGGGGGAGTTCCAGGGCGTGATGGCACCGACCACACCGAGCGGTTCGTTCACGCTCATGCTGAGGTAGTCGCCGCGCGAGGGGGTGATGGTGTCTTCCCAGGTTTCGGCGGCGGCGCCGAAGAACTGGAAGGTGCCGGCGGCGCTGGCGACCAGGGCGCGGCATTCCTTGATGGGCTTGCCGTTGTCCAGGCGCTGGAGCTGGGCGAGTTCTTCGCCGCGCTCGCGGATGCCGTTGGCGATGCGGTAGAGGATGGCGGCGCGTTCGTGGTGCTTGAGCCTGGCCCAGGAAGGCTGCAGGCGGGCGCGTTCTGCGGCCTGCACGGCCTCGTCCACATCGGCGGCGGTGGCCGCGTGCAGGCGGGCCACGGTGCTGCCGTCGTGCGGGTATTCGGTGGTGTATTCCGGGCCCGAGGCGTCGCGCCATTGGCCTGCGAAGTAGCTTTGAAGTTTGTCGGTCATATCGTCACTGCCGAAGTGCGGTTGTTCAGGAAGCGCAGGGCGGAGAGCACCGTCAGCGCCGAGGTCTTGGGGTTGTCGGGCAGGGGCTTGCCGCGCATGGTGATGCGCATCTCGCCGAAGGCGCCGCGCACGTCGATCTCGTGGATGTTCTCGGTCACGGTCGGGTCGGCGATCAGGCGCACGCGGGTCGCGTCCAGCCCCAGGCCGGCGAGCGAGACGGTGGCGGCGACGTTGGCGTTCTTCGGGTACAGGTGGGCGGCTTCGCGCGCCGTGGCTTCGAGGATGACGGTGGGCTCGGTGATCGCGCCCAGGTCCGCCACCTGTTCGGCGGGGGTGCCGCGCCAGCCTTGGGGCGGCTTGCGGCCGGTGTAGGTGACGCTGTCCAGGCCGGCCAGGCGGGCCGAGGCGATGGCGTCGATGCCGCCGATGGCGCCGGCCAGCAGGTGCACCCGCGTGCCGCCGCGTTGCGCGGCCTCGGCCAGCTGCTCGGGCAGGCCGTCTTCGGACAGCGCGCCGATGGACAGCACGGCGCATTCGATGCCGCGCTCCAGCGCGGGCAGCACGTGGCTGCCGATGGCGGCGTGGCCCGCGCATTCCAGCAGCAGGGTGGTCTCGGGCGGCACCTCGGTGCACACGGTCGCGGCCGTGCCGAGCGCGGCTTGCGCCTCGGCGACGTGGCTCTCGGACAGCACCACGTGCGTGATGCGCACCGTGGGGTGGCCGGCCATGCGCGCGAACAGCGTGCGGCCGATGGCGCCGTAACCGATCAGCGTGACCTGCTGAAAACTCATGTCGTCTCTTCCTTCTTCTTCGGGGGGCCGGCGAACTTCACGGCAAACGGGCCCCAGGCGTTCATGTCCACTTCCACCACCACCGGGCCGCTGGCGTGGGCCAGGGCTTTCTGCAGCGTGTCCTTGGCGGCGGCCGGGTCGGCCAGCTTGTGGTGCGGCACCTGCAGGCTGGCGCAGAGCTGCGCGAAGTCGGGCGTGTGCAGTTCCACGTAGGCGTGGCGGCTGCCGTAGATGTCGTCCTGGATGTTCTTGATGACGCCGTAGCGCTGGTCGTTCATGACGACGAAGACCACGTTGGCCTTCTCCTGCGCGGCGCAGGCGGGCTCGCCCACGTTGAGCATGAAACCGCCGTCGCCGCAGAGCGAGATGGTGCGGCGGCCCAGCGCGTGTTCGGCATCGGCCACGGCCGCGCCCACGCCCATGGCCAGGCCCTGGCCGATGCCGCCGCCCAGGGCGTGCACGCCGGCGCGCGGGTGGTCCAGCACCGGGGCGCGGTTGCCCCACATGCTGTTGGAGAGCGTGATGTCGCGCACCCACCAGAGTTTCTTGCCGACCACCTCGGCCAGCGCGTTCTTGAGCTTGGCGTACTGGCCCAGCGTGCCGTCCACCAGCGAAGCGGCTTCGGCGCGCGTGCGCTTCACATCGGTCGCCAGCTGCGGGTCGATCTGCATGCGGCCTTCAAGCCGGTCGGCCAGTGCGTTGAGCGTGATCTCGGCGTCGCCGTGCACGAACAGTTCGCTGCTGTAGCCTCGGCCGTCGGTGAGGGGGTTGGCGTCGATGCGGTAGCGCGTGGCCGGCAGCTTGAGCTTGTAGTTCAGCGTCTCGTTGCTGCGCAGGCGCGTGCCGACCGAGAGGAACGCGTCCACGGTTTCGTAGAACTCTTCGGCGGGCTTCTGCAGGTTGTAGGAGCCCAGCGTGGCGGGGTGGTCTTCGGGCACGATGCCGCGGCCCTGCACGGAGGACACCACGGCCCAGCCCATGTTCACCAGCCGCATCGCGGCGGCGCTGGCGCCGCGCGCGCCACCACCCAGCCACAGCAGGGGGCGCCTGGCGCTGAGCAGGCGCTCGGCCAGCAGGTCCACGGCGGCCAGGTTGGGCTGCACCGGCGGCACGGCCAGGGGCGAGAGATCGGCCGGCAGGTCCAGCTTCATCTTCTGCACGTCGATCGGGATCTCGATGCTCACGGGGCCGCAGGGCGGGGTCTGCGCCAGGCGCACGGCCTCGCGCAGCGTGGCCAGGGCGGTCTCGGGGTTGCGGATGCGGAAGGCGTCCTTGCCCACGGCCTTGAGCATGGCCAGCTGGGCCGGGTGCTCGTGGATGTAGCCGAGGTCACGGTCCAGGAAGGGGGACTCGATCTGGCCGGTGAGGTGCAGCAGCGGCGTGCCGGCGGTGATGGCCTCGACCATCGCGCCCGCCGCGTTGCCGCAGCCGGTGCCGGTGCTGGTGACGCACACGCCCAGCGTGCCGCTCACGCGGGCATAGGCGTCGGCCATGTTGCACGCACCTGCCTCGCCGCGCGCCGAGACGAAACGGATCTTCTGGCGCGTGTGGAACGCGTCGAGGATGGGCATGTTGTGGATGGAGATCACGCCGAAGGCGGCGCGCACGCCGCACTGCTCCAGGAAGCGGGCGGCGAGTTCCCCCACGGTGATGCGTTGGTGAGAAGGGCTCATGCGACTTTCTTTTCGGTCGGTTTGGTTTGCCAGCCACCGCGGTTGGGCAGGTGGCTGATGCGTTCGGTGAGCTGGGCCGCGGCCTCGCGCACCTGGTTGACGAGAACTTCGAGTTCGCCGGGCTGCACCTGCTGCGCCGGCACGGTGATGCTGATGGCCGCCGAGACCTCGCCCCGGTCGTTGAAGACCGGTGCGGCGATGGTCGAGATGCCGGATTCGAATCCGCCCTGGCTCACGCCGTAGCCGTTGGCTCGGTCCTGGTCGATCAGCTGCTTGAGCTGCTCGACCGTGGCCGGTGTGCGGGGGGTGTACTTCGGCAGCTCGGGTTCGGGGTAGAGCTGGCGCAGGGCTTGCAGGTCGAGGTCGCTGAGCAGCAGGCGGCCCAGCACGGTGGCGTGGGCCGGCAGGCGCGCGCCGACCTGGATGGAATGGAACAGGGCGCTGCGCCCGGCCACCTTGGCGATGAAGACCACCTCGCGCGCGTCGCGCACCACCACATGGGCCGAGTAGCCGCACTGGTCGCGCAGCGCCTCGATGATGGGGCGGCCGTGCTCGGTGAGTTCCATGGAGGCCAGGAACTCGAAGCCCAGGCGCAGCACGGACAGGCCGAGCTTGTAGTAGGCGCCATCGCCCACGCGCTCGACGAAGCCGCCTTGCTCCAGCGTCTGCAGCATGCGGAACACCGAGGCGCGCGGCAGCTCGAGCCGGCGCGAGATTTCGGCACCGGTGAGTTCGCGCTCGTCGCGGTTGAACAGCATCAGCAGCTGCAGGCCGCGCATGAGCGCGGGCACGGTGTAGCGGTCGTCGTTTTTCTCGGTGGCCATGGTCTTCTCCTTGTTCAGTTGAGACCCAGCAGGGCGTTGACCGCGCCGGGGGCTTCCAGCGGGCACGCGTGGCCCGCAGAACCGAGATCATTCCATGCCACGCCGGCGGCCTGGGCCACGGCCTGGCAGGAGGCGGGGGTGGTGATGCCGTCGGCGGCGCCACTGGCCACCACCATCGGCAGGCGCAGCTGCTTCAGGTCGGTCGCCAGGGTGCCGTGGGCGAGCAGGCGCGCGGCCTGTGTGTAGCCGGCGGGAATCACCTGCGACATGCTTTCGCGCACGGCCTCGACCAGCTCGGGCGCCGCGCCGGGCGAGAGCATGGCCGCGCCGCGCGCCTGCGCCATGCCTTGCGGGCCCAGGCGCTCCAGCGTGGCCAGGCGGTCGCGCAGTTTCTGCTCGCGCACGGCCGCCTCGGCGTTGCCATACCCGCCGGCGGGCGAGAGCAGCACCAGGCGCTGCACGCGCGAAGGCGCCAGCAAGGCGGCCCGGCCGGCCATGAGCGCGCCCAGGGAGTGGCCCACGAGCGTGATGGGCGTCTGCACGCCCAGCGCATCGAGCCAGGCCCAGAGGCGCTCGGCGTAGTCGTCGGCGCGCGGCCAGTCGGCCTTCACCGGATCGCTGGTGCCGTAGCCCGGCGCATCCCAGGCCAGCACGCGCACGGGCTTGCCCGCCGCGGCCTCGAGCTGGCGCACCCAGCTGCCCGAGGCCGAGCCGATGCCGTGCAGCAGCGCGTGCGTCACGTCCTTGGCCGATCCCGCCTCGCGGTAGGACAGCCGCGCGCCATCCGCCAGCGCAATGCTGCGCAGCGGGTGGGCGGCCAGGGCTTGAAGAGGCGTCATGTCAGCGTGAAGGGAAGTTGATCCAGAAACACCGTGGAACCGGCTTTGCCGGGCCGCTGGTGTTGCCCCCTGGGGGGGTGACGCGCAGCGGCGCGGGGGGAGTCACCGTTTGATTTTTGCGAGGGGAGAATCGGGCGGGTAGGTCGGGGTGATGGGCTTGGGCGAACCCAGCATCACGCACATCAGCGCGTCCTCGTCACCGACGTTGTGCTCTTCGCGGTACACGCCGGGCGGCACCGAGATCAGGTCGCGCTCGCCGACGATGGTTTCCCAGCGCTCGCCGTCCTTCTCGCAGACCACCTTCATGGCGCCGCGCATGACGAAGAAGATTTCTTCCACGTCGTAGTGGATGTGCGAGGGGCCGATGTTGCCGGCCGGGATCACCATGGTGGAGAAGGTGAAGTGCGCGGCGGGCACGGTGTTGGTGTCCTTGTTCACGCCGGTGCCGCCAGTGCCCACGTAGCGCATCTGCGCGCGGCGGTACTTGGGGTCGTAGTCGGCCTGGAACTTCAGCGCGTCCCAGTCGTAGCTGCGCGTGCTCTTGCGTGCCACGCGGGTTTCCATCCACTGCGCGAAGCTCTGGCCTTCCTGGCGCATCATCACGCGCTGCGTCTCGGCCTCGGGCGGGATGTTGGGGTCCATCAGGCCGCGTTCGTTGAACACCGGCGCGTTGGCCGCTGCGGGTTTGGTGATGGTGGCTGTGCTCATTCGTTTTCTCCTTTTCAGTTCATCGTGAAGCCGCCGTTGACGGGCAGCAGCTGACCGGTAATGAAGCCGCTGGCCTGTGTCAGCAGGAACAGGGCGGCGGCGTTGACGTCTTCGGGGATCTGCGGCCGCTGGATGGCGCGGCCCTTGAGGTAGTGCTCGTGCCGCTCCTGCGGCACGTAGGCGGTGGCTTCGACCAGCGTGAGGCCGGGCGCGATGGCGTTGACGGTGGTGCCGTCCTCGCCCATCTCGCGCGCCAGCGAGCGGGTCATGGCGATCACCGCGCCCTTGCTTGCCACGTAGGCCAGCAGGCGGGGCGCGCCCCAGAGCGCGGTGTCGGAGGCGATGTTGACCACGCGGCCACCACCGGCGGCGGCCAGGTGGGGGCGCGCGGCGGCGGTGACGAGCCAGGTGCCGCGCACGTTCACGTCCATCACCAGGTCCCAGGTCTCGGGGCTGAGTTCGCCCATGCCCTTGCCGCCGGAGTTGGTGATGGCCGCGTTGTTGATCAGGCCGTCGAGGCCGCCCAGCCATTGCGCGGCGGCGTCCACACCGGCGCGCACGCTGGCCGCGTCGAGCAGGTCCAGCGGCACGTAGTGCGCGTTCGGGCCGAGGTCTTTCGCGAGCTGTTGCCCGGCCTCGTGCAGCACGTCGCTGATGACGACGCGCGCGCCGGCCTGCACCAGCGACTGGGCGAAGCTCGCGCCGAGGCCGCGGGCAGCGCCCGTGACGAGCACGCGGCGGCCGGTGAGCTGGATTTCGTTGTGCATGGTCTTCGTCTCAGTTTTTGCTGCGCTGCGCACGCGGCAACGCGACCAGGGGCATCCAGGGTCCGGCTCCGCCGGCCC
>JAGKSX010000038.1 GCA_018993155.1 Hydrogenophaga sp. | reverse complement strand
GCGCGCCAGCGCGCGCAGGCCAGCCCCGACCCGGCGGCGGCCCTGGAAGCGGCGCGCCAGGCCGGTGAGATGGACCTGCCGCCCAACTGGTTCACCGTGCCGCGCTTCTACACCGCCAACCCGCTGAACCTCGCCGGGCCGGGCCAGGCCATCGAGTGGCCCGCGTTCGCGCAGAAGCTCGACTACGAACTGGAGCTGGCGGTCGTGCTGGGTCGCACGGGCAAAGACATCCCCAGGGATCGGGCGCGCGATTTCATTCTGGGCGTGACCCTGTTCAACGACTTCACCGCCCGCGACGTGCAGGCGGCCGAAGGCCAGCCCGCCGGCAAGAGCAAGGATTTCGATGGCGCCTACGCGCTCGGCCCCTGCATCGTCACGCTGGACGAGCTGCCCGACCTGTACCAACTGCGCGTCACCTCACGCCTCAACGGCGAGACACAGACCGAGGACAGCACCGCGAGCATGGACATTGGCTTCGAGGATCTGATCGCCTACGCCAGCCGGTCGTGCACCTTGCACGCCGGTGAGGTGTTTGCCTCGGGCACCTTCGCACGTGGCTGCGGTGTGGAGACCGGGCGCCTGCTGCAGCCCGGTGACCGGATCGAGCTGGAGGCCGAGCACATCGGTGTGCTGGCGAACACCATCGTCACGTCCGGTGCGGGAGGCGCGGCATGACCAGCGCGGTCTACATCGTCGGCGTGGGCATGACGCCCACGGGGAAGTTCTCCGACACCTCCTTGCACCAGCTCACGGCCACGGCCGTGCGCGCTGCGCTGGCCGATGCCGGTACCACCGGACGGCAGGTGGACATGGCGTACTTCTCCAACGTGGCCGCCTCCTTCCTGCAAGGGCAGCACATGGTGGCCGGGCAGGTTGTGCTGCGCGAACTGGGCATCGTCGGCGTGCCCATCGTCAACGTCGAGAACGCCTGCGCCAGCGCGTCGACCGCCTTCTGGCTCGCGTGCCAGAGCGTGCGCTCGGGCGGTGCCGATGTGGCGCTCGCCGTGGGCGCTGAAAAGCTGTTCGATGCCAACCGGCAAAAATCCTTCGAGGTGTTCGGCGGCGGCTTCGACGTCACCCGGCAAGACCGGCTGCTGGCGTACCTGGCGCGCCTGAACCAGGCCGCCGGTGTCCCCGTGGCGCAGGGCGCTTCGTCGGAGCGAAGCATCTTCATGGACATCTATGCCGCGCTGGCCGCGAACCACATGCAGCGCCACGGCCTCACGCAACGGCAGCTGGCGATCGTGGCGTCCAAGAACCACGCGCACTCGGTCCACAACCCGCTGGCCCAGTACCGCAACGCATGGTCGGTGGACGAGGTGCTGGCCGCGCGCGCCATCGCCTACCCGCTGACCCTGCCCATGTGCGCGCCGATCGGCGACGGCGCGGCCGCCGTGCTCGTCTGCAACGCGGCCGGCCTGCAGCGCCTGTCTGCGGCCGCCCCCGTCGACGTGCTGGCCTGCGAACTGGTGAGCAGCCTGCCGCGCGATGACGACGATGCCCATCTGGCCATCACGCACCGCGCGGCCCGCGCCGCCTACGAGCACGCGGGCATCGGCCCTGAAGACGTCGACCTGGCCGAGGTGCACGACGCCACCGCCTTCGGTGAAATCCTGCAAACCGAGGCGCTGGGCTTCTGTGCCCGCGGCGAAGGAGGGCGCTTCGCCGAGTCCGGTGCCACGGCGCTCGGCGGCGCGCTGCCCGTCAACGTGTCGGGCGGGCTCGAATCCAAGGGCCACCCCATCGGTGCCACCGGCCTGATGCAGATCGGCGAACTGGCCCAGCAACTGCGCGGACGCGCAGGCCCGCGCCAGGTGGCCGGCGCCCGAATCGCCCTCGCCGAGAACGGCGGCGGATTCATCGAGAACGAGGAGGCGGTCGCGTGCGTCACCCTCCTGGGCGCCGGGCGCCCCGCAAGAGATTGAACAACCCTTCAGGAGACAAAGACATGAAACGAATCCCCCTTCACCGCCGCCATGTGCTGGCCTGCCTGGCCGGCATGGCGATGGCACCTGCCGTGTTCGCCCAGGCCGCCTGGCCCAACAAACCCATCCGGATGGTCGTGCCCGCGGGCGCGGGCACCGGCCCCGACGTCATGGCCCGCTTGATCGGAGACCGGCTGGGGCAGCGCCTGGGTCAGCCCATCGTGGTCGAACCCGTCCCCGGTGCCTCCGGCATCCTGGGGGCCGACAAGGCCTTGAATGCCGCACCCGACGGCTACACCTTCCTGTTCGGATTCAACCAGTTGATGACCATGAATCCGCACATCTACGCCAAGCTCCCCTACGACCCGGTGAAGGGCATCGCGCCGGTGAGCCTGATCTCGAAAGGAGGCTATGTGCTCATCGCCGGCCCGACCGTGCCCTTCGACGACGTGGCCGGCATGATCCAGCACGCCCGCGCCCACCCGGGCGCACTCACCTACGCGTCCTTCGGCAACGGCAGCGCGCCCCACCTGGGCATGGAGCTGCTCAAGCAGCGCGCCGGCATCGACCTGCTGCACGTGCCCTACCGCACCAGCGCGGCGGCCAACACCGACCTCATGGCCAACCAGATCCAGGTGAAGTTCGACACGCAGACCTCGGCCGTTCCCCTGGTGCGCAGCGGCAAGGTCAAGGCCCTGGCGGTCACCACGCCCGACCGACTCAGCGCGCTGCCGACGGTGCCGACCCTGAAGGAATCGGTGCCCGGTTTCGAGCTCACCGGCTGGAACGCGGTGTGGGCCCCTGCCGGTGTGCCGGCCGGGGTGGTGGACCAGATGTCCCGCGCGATCCAGGCCACCTTGCAGGAGCCGGAGCTGCGCAAGCGGCTCGCTGACATGGGCGTGGACCCCCAGGGCTCCGCGCCGGGCGAGGTGGAACGGCTGACCACCCAGGAGTCGGCGCAGTGGGGCAAGCTGATCCGCGAAAAAGGCATCAAGGCAGATTGACGATGACACCCGCGACCCCGCACACGATCGCCGAACTGGTCAGGGCGCTGGCGCGCGAGCGTGGCGACAGCCTGGCATTGACCTTCATCGACCATGCGGCCCCACCAGCGCAAGGCACCGAGCGCCGGACCTATGCGCAACTGTGGGACGCCGCCACGCGGCTCGCCACCGGCCTGTCCGTGCAAGGCTTCGGCCCGGGCGACCGCGCCGCCCTGCTGATGGCCAACCACCCGGAATTCGTGGAGATGCTGGTCGCCAGCAGCCTCATCGGGCTCACGCTCGTGCCCATCGACCCGCGCACGCCGCCCGAGCGCCTGGCCTTCATGCTGACCAAGACCCGCTGCGCGCTGCTGGTGGCCGAGCCGGCCGCCTTGCAGAGTGCGCTGGCGGTGCGCTACACCTGCCCCAGCCTGCGCCTGATCGCCGTGCTGGGCGAGCCGCCGTCGGTGGCCGCGGTGCCCTACGGCAGCCTGCTGGCGGACACCGCGTCGCCCGAGCTCGCGCAAGCGCAGCGCCCGGCCGACGAGGACATGCAGATCCTCTTCACCTCCGGCACCACCGGCAACCCCAAGGGCATCGTCTACAGCCACCGCAAATTCACCGACACCGCGCGCATGGCGGCCTCGGCCTTCGGCTACCGGCCGGACGACCGGCTGTATTCCGGCCTGTCGCTCACGCACGCCAACGCCCAGCTGGTGACGCTGGGCGCCGCCCTGGTGCGCGGCCTGCCGGTGGTGTTCTCGCGCCGCTTCAGCAAGAGCCGCATGTGGCAGACCGTGCGCGAGCACGGCTGCACCAGCCTGACGCTGCTGGGTGGCATGACCACGGCCATCTACTGCGAACCCGCCACCCCCGCCGACCGCGACCACCCGGTGCGGCTGGTCGTGTCCGCCGGCATGCCCGCCACCATCTGGCGGGACTTCGAGCACCGCTTCGGCGTGAGCCTGCTCGAGTTCTACGGCACGGCCGAGGGTGGGCTGACGATGAAGCCGCCAGGGCAGGGGCCGGTGGGCAGCATCGGCCAGCCGGCGCCCTCGCTGAGCATCCGCATCGTCGACGACGCGGGGCAGGACGTGGCGCCGGGCGAGCGCGGCCAACTGCTGATCCGCGCTGCGGACGGCACGCCGTTCCAGGTGGCCTACGTGGACGAGCCCGAGGCTTCCGAAGCCAAATGCCGCGACGGCTGGCTGTGGACCGGTGACGTGGTGCACCGCGATGCCGACGGCTGGCTGTTCTTCGACTTTCGCATGGGGCACGGCATCCGCCGCAACGGCGATTTCATCGACGCCGCCTTCATCGAAAAGACCCTGGCCGAGACGGGCTTGGTCGACGACGTGTTCGTGTTCGGCGTGCCGGCGGCGTCCCGTGTGCCGGGCGAGTCCGACGTGGTGGCGGCCGTCGTCTTCGCGCCGAACGCACCCGCCGACGAAGGGGTGGCGGTGGCCGCACTCCGGGCCGCGCTGCGCAGGCCGGTGGTGCTGCAGCAGGTGCTGCCGTTGAACGCCATTCCGAAAACAGCCTCGGAAAAACCCCTGGCCCGCGTGCTCGGCCAGATGCTGGCGGAGCAGCCGGGCCTGGCGCTCGGCTGGCCTGCGTAGGCCTCGGCGGGGGGGACCGGCTCAGGGGGCGATGGGCGCCACCGCCAGCAGGTGGTTGGAAAAGCTGGTCTCGGTCTCGCAGCGCCAGGTCGCCCACAGCTTGCAGCCCTCGGCCGACCCCATGTCCAGCTCCAGGGCCAGCCAGTTGCGCGCCGCCATCACGTGCTTGTCGTGGCCCGGGAAAGGCATCACCTCCGTCACGTACTGCACGTCGATGTTCTGCGGCTGCTTGGCATTGCTGTTCAGCCACGAGAGGAACAGCCGCTCCATCACGCCCATGAGCGAGGGGTGGACCACGGCCGACGAGGTGAACTGGTGGATCTGGGACCAGGTCTCCGTCGCCGGCAGGTCCTTGCGGTAGGCCGTGCCCCAGGCCGCCACGTGCACATCGCCCGACACCAGGGACACGCGGATCTTCTTGTCGCGCGCCAGGTGGGAGAGCACCTCCAGCAGGCGCTTGCGCTCGCCCTCGTGGTCGTCGTGGGACCAGTGGTCCTTCAGATCGTCGGCGTTGCTGTCGGTGACGTGGTCTTGCCCGAACGTGTCCATCAGCAGCTCCGCCAGGGGCAGCTTCGGGTGCACCACGGGCACCGAGGACATGAACAGCAAATGCTGGCACGCGCCGCTGGGCTGTACACCTGCGTTCCCCGAGGCCAGGCTGTTCGTCCATTGCTTGATCTGTTTCCAGGTGATCTCGCTCATCACCTGTGCGCGCGAGCGCTCGGTGCGCAGGTCGGCCGCCATGATGGACACCGGCCCGACGGCGTAGGTCGAGGTGAAGCCCGGCTGGCCGTCCAGCAGGGGCAGCGCGAGCGCGTCCTTGGCGAGCACCTCGGTCCATGCGATGGGCTTGAGCAACGGGTCCTTCTGAGTGAAACCCGCGCGCGTCGTGTCTTCCAGCTCGGGCAGGTCCTCCAGCGCGTGCTGCATCTGGAACACCCAGAAGGCACGCCGCGCGTGTCGGAACATCGTCTGGAAGAGCGGGCTGTTCTGCATCTCGCAGGTGTACGAGCCCCAGCCATCGAAGATGTCGTGGTCGTCCCACATCATGATGGTGGGCATGGACGCCATCGCCGCGCTCGCATCCAGCGTGGCCGTAGGCGACGACCAGGGCTTTCTCTCGCTGGGCAGCCAGCGTTGCTTGTACAGCCCGAAGTAATACGCCTCGATCTCGCGATCGAGCGCTTTCGTCACCTTGAAATCCAGCTGCGCCTGCCGCGGCAACGCCACCCACTGCCGCAGTGGCTTGATGTCTTCCCAGATCGAATCAAAGTAGATCTGGTCGCCGCCCATGAGCATCAGGTGAAAGCGCTGCAGGCCCTTGTCGTGAATGCGCTGCTCGTGCCACAGCTGCTCCTTGTCCAGCAGTTTCACTTCGCCTGAACCCGGCTTGCGGCGCAGCGCGCGGTCGTGGCTGTAGAGCAGGTCTTCCCAGACCGCGTCCGAGGTGCGGATGAGCTTGCGCATCACCGCCGGGTCGGAAAACCCGTTGCACGACACATAGGCCATGCGCGGCGAGAAATCCTTGCCCGGCACCGTCATCCGCCACGTCAGCCCGCCAGGAACGCCGTAGCTCACCGTGCGCTCTTTCTTCAAGACCTTGCAGGACAGGTCGTAGCGCAGATAGCGTTCGCCGGGGATGGCCAGCAGCTCCTTTGGTGCGGGGCAGGCCTTGCCGTCCACCTCCAGCGCAGGCACCGGCGCGCCGGCCTTGAGGCCCACCAGCGCCGTCACCTTCCAGACATCGCCCTGGCCGATGCCGCGAAACGACAGCACCGGCCCCAGCAGAAGATCCTTCTCATTCATGTTCAGCTCCCCTTTCAAGCGTTCATTTCTTTCGCCACCACCTTGACGATGCGCGCGCGCGACACCGCCCGGCGCGCCACCAGCGCGGCCTCGCCCGTCTGCTGCAGCCACTCAAAGAACCGTTGGCTCGCGTGGCGCGTCTGCGAGTCGTCGCGGCAGTGGGCCAGGAAGGCGAACTGCACCTTCTGCACGTCATCGGCCACAAACACCCCGAAGGGCCCGCTCACCACCGTCGCGTCCGGAAAGCCCAGCAGCGAGGTGGCCTGGGTCTCCGTCGCGCCCCGGTGGCAGGCGATCAGGTGCAGCGGCCCATGCGCCGAGGCCAGCAGGTCGGTGCGCTGGTGGTCCTCCAGAAAAGGCCGGCCCACCAGCTCGCGCGCGGCGGCCACGCTGAACGAAGCCGGGATCGCGTGCACCACCACCGCCACGTCCTTGCCGTCCAGCTGGACCACCACACCGCCGTCCACCACCTTGGCGCCCTGCAGCCCGCCCAGCGCCGTCCTGAGCGTGGCCTCCATCGCCCTCTTTCGTTGGCGGAAGTCGAGCCGGGTCCAGTCCAGTGCCGCGCCCACATCGAAGCGCGTCGACGCGCCGGCCTGCACGCCCCGTTGCGTCAGCGAGATCACCGCGTCCGACAGCGCCTCGAACACGCGCTTCCTCGCATCGGCCACCGTCTTCACCTCGCCGCCCCGGAAGGCCGTCTGCCGCGAGAGATAGTCCTGGAAGCGCCGGTTGCGCTCGCCCGCCGCGCCCTTGGCATCGGACACCGTCGGCAGCGCCACCAGGCGCACCTTGGCCTGCGCCGAGCGAAGGCCCTCCATGTACTCCGCGTGGCAGATGCCGATGTCCTGATCGCCCGCGGCCCAGCCCGCATTGCCGTTGGACAGCACGATCAGCACATCGCAATCGCGCACCGCCTGCAGGCAGGCGTCCCAACTGTCCTGCGTGCCTTCGGCGGGCGGAGCGTCTTCGTTGATCCACACCTCGAACAGCTTTCGGCCCAGCACCTGCACGGCCTCGATATCGGCTTTCAGCGCCTTGCGCAGATCGGTCAAGGTGGTCTTGCTGCCGGCGGGGAAGGGGTCCAGGCAGCGGCTGGAGAGCATCACCCGGATGAGAGACTTGGCCAAGAGGCATTCCTTGTTGTTGTTGAACCTGGCGGATCGGCCCGCAGGCCCTGCGCCAGATGACGCTGCTGGATTCTGGGCAAGATTTCCTTCAGCATCAACCGGTTGCGCCCGTTTCGCCGCGGCTCTTACCCCATCTGTGCATGTCAGACGCGGCGGTAGTTCACCTCGACGGCCAAGGCCTCTTCGCCGGTGGGCGAGATGTTGTACATGCGCAGGTCCAGCGTGTCGTCGTCCGGCTGATCGATCACCGTGCGCCAACCCCAGCGCGGGCCGCCCTGGCCGTCGGCGTAGCTGCCCAGCACCGACAGGCGCGGGTCGCCAGGCGTGCTGGTGCTGAACATGATGGACGTGCCCGTGCCGAAACTCTCGGCCCACGCCGACTCGTAGCGGCGCTCGTCCAGGTGGTGTGCGATCAGCGCCACGCCTTCCATGGGCTCACCGCCGCAATGGCCGCTGTACTCGTGCAGCAGCACCCGGCCACCCAGCAGCACACGGATGCTGCCGCGCTGCACCGAGTCTTCGGCCGGCTCGCCCGCCTCGAACCAGAGGCGAAAGCGCCCCTGCCACTGCCCGGCCATGCGCGCCAGCTGGGCGTGCACGCCGCCAGCGAGCGAAGCGTCGAATTCCTTGCGACCCATGGTGTCTCCTCCTTCCATGCCAGCCGGCTACACGCGCGAACGGCGCCGCGTCACCTCGACCGCCGCGATGCACAGCGTCAACCACGCCACACCAAAGGCGAACCCGGCCACCACATCGCTCGCCCAGTGCACCTGCAGGATCACACGGCTCCAGCCGATGCTGAACGCCAAAGCCGAGGCCAGCAGCACGCTGGGCAGGTGCCAGCGCGGCGGCAGCAGCCGCAGGCACAGATAGGCCAGCATGCCGTACACCACCAGCGAACCCGAGGTGTGGCCGCTGGGAAAGCTGTAGCCGTCGGCCTGCGCGAAGCCGTGCTCATGCAAGGGGCGCACGCGCTCGAAGATGTGCTTCAGTACCCGGTTGAGCAAACCCGCACCCGCGCAGGCCACCACCCAGCCCAGGGCCGTTGAGGTCTGCCGACGAACGAGCAGCAGCACCCCCACGCCGATCACCAGCAGCGTCAACGGCCAGGGGTCGCCCAGGTGCGTCAGGTGGCCGAAGAAGCGCAGGGCAGCTGGGGACAGCTCGCGCGCCAGGGTCTCGGTGAGCCGCACATCGAACTGGCCAATCTCCTCGTCCGCATCGAACACCTCCAGCATCTCGGCGAACAGGGACGCCGTGGCGACCAGCACGCTCGCACCGAGCGCCAGGCACACGCCCAGCAGCAAAGGGCGTGGCCAGCGGTCCCAGGCGGCGTAGGGGCTGTAGCGCCTGAAGGCGATGACGAGGGCGGCGACGGCGATGAGCACCAGCACCAGCGCGGCGGCGAGCACCGGGACCGCGTGGCGGCCGAGCCATTCGGCCCAGGCGAGGGCTTGGAGGAGGTCGTTGTCCATGGGCGCTTGGGGTTGCTCTCCGGACCGGATCGTCACGGCTGCTCACGATTTTTGCATGCGAGGCCTGCCCGCCAAAAGCGCGGCTGTCCTACAGCCTCGCGAACCGGCATTGCCCACCATGTTCTTCTAACGCAGGATGGATGGTCATGTCGATTTCTCCTGCTGTCGTTCGTCGAGCAACTACAGGGTGCCCACAGGGGGCACCTTGCAGGTCAACCCCACAGGAGTCCGATATGTCTTACATCGATGGTTTCGTGATCGCCGTTCCCACCGCCAACAAGCAGAAGTTCATTGAGCACGCGCGAAAGCTCGACCCGATATTTCTCGAGCTGGGCGCCATTCGTGTGATCGAGGGCTGGGGCGACGACGTGCCCGACGGCAAGGTCACCGACTTCCGCCGTGCGGTCCAGGCGACGGTCGAGGAGACGGTGGCGTTTTCGTGGGTCGAATGGCCGGACAAGGCCACCCGCGACGCGGGCATGAAGAAGATGATGGAAGACCCGCGCATGGACCCGTCCGCCCCCGGCAACCCGCCCATGCCCTTCGACGGCAAACGCATGATCTTTGGCGGGTTTGAACAGGTGGTTGAAGTGAAGGCTTGAGTGGGCGTTGCGCTGCGCCTGGATGTTGCGCAGCGCGCGCCTGGCAGTGGAAGGTCTCGTCGCTGCCTGCCTGCCTGCTATCCAGCTGGCTGGTCTGGGTTGGTGAATGCGCGACTTCCGAGGCGGGTAATGTTTGGTCGTCGCTTTTGACTGCTAAAGACAGGGAGCTGCCGGCTGACCGAATGTCTCGAACGTGAGATCTGCAACACATAGCAGTCATCCAGCCGTTGGCCGTGAAGACCTGCGGCCTGCAGGCAGCAGCACCGAGGCTAGACTGCCGCAATCGGCCAGAAGCTGTCGGTGCTTGCGAGTAAAAGCGGACGCTCAACGTTGGAGGTGACCGGCACGCTGCTGCAAGGCGCCGCGAGACGTGCAGGTGAGCGTACGTCCCGCGGCGCCTTGCAGCAGCGTGTCCGAGTCGACCGACTTGTTAGGTCGCAGCTGCCGGTGGTTGCTTGTCTTCATCTGGAACTCGCCCCGCTTCCCGCAACAGCTTCAACACGGATTGACGGTCGTCGTAAAAGTCCTCAAGCACCCGTTGCGCATAGTGACGTGCCGCTTCCACATCCTCAATGGCGATTTCTTGCCATTCATCATGAAGAACGTCGTTGCCAAGGACTCGAATTTCCTCATGTGCCCTGCGCCTACGCGCAGCAGTGATCACGCCATCGTCCGCGGCCATGTCGATCTGCTGTTCCAGCGTCGTGCCGTTCTTAAGCTTGTAGCCGTTCGCGCGAAGTGTCTTGTCAAGGACGGACCGGAACATTCCCGCCGCAGCCCGAATGGTGCCCGACTCGAGACACTTCTCTCCCTCGCGGAACTCCTTCCCGATCCCCTTCGGCACGTCCTTCGGAAGCTGCAGCCGATCGCGCACTTCCGGGTAGAAGTCGTAGAGCTCCCGATACGAGCCTGGAAAGTTGCTGTCCCCTCCGTAAGCGATAACGCCAATTCCACCGCGACCACAGCCGGCACATCTGAATAGTCGGTAGTCCAACTTGGCGTCGTTCCAGTAGCGGTGCTTGAAGGATGAAGCCCTGACCGTGCCGTGAATTCCGGTCGCAGTCCGCCATTCAAAAGACGACAAAGCGCCGCGACATCCGGGGCACCGGGCCTGGACATTGCCTTGGTCGTTGATCTCCGCCATCAGTGCTCCTGCGACCTAACATTGAAGATAAGCGGCGGGCCGTAGGCGGCGAAAAACTGTCCCAGCAGGCGGAAGATGCCTCCGAGCACGTGTTGAGCAATATCGTCGATTGGCATGCAGCTAACGTTTGACATGAGTGGCATGACCCGGCTTGCCGGGGCATGTCCTCTCGATGGAGGGGTTAGGCGTCGCGGGTATGGAGGCGGCGGTGGCCTTGCTAAATGACCTTGTTCATGTCTACGTCGTAGCCGGCATTCCTAAGTTCCTTGGCAACGGCAAGGTGCCAAGCGCCATGGTCGTCTAGAGGCACGTAGACCACGCCACTGATGTCGTTGGGAACTTCCGTGCCGCCTTTCACGAGGGCACAAACGTTGCGTCGACCTAGCTTTGAAATCAGGTAGCCGTGTTCAAAGACGACGTTCTGGCGAGCGCGAGGCTTTGGCTGGTCATCCACCAAGCCGCCTGAGTCACAAGGCGTGTACAAGACCAATGCAAAACCAACGTTGGTGTGCTCCTCAATTTTCTCGATGATGGTTTTGCCGCCACTGACTTGCTCGTGAAGAATTACTGCTTTAAGCCCGAGCTTCTCCACAAATCTTGCGGCCGATATCTTGGCTAGGTCATCTCGGCCGTGAACTATGAAGACCTTCGATTGATCAAGGACTGCCGCTTTGCTTTCTCGAACTACCGAAGATGTGCTTGGAGTCGCCTTTGATAGCGTGCCTTTAACACGGTCGAAGACTTCGTTGGTGATGTCCTTGGTGTACTTCTCGTAGCGAACAATGTCGCTCGGCGAAACAAACATGATCACGTTGGATGGCATGTGATCGTTCTCGTATTTCGAAAGCTCGGCCGCTGACTTTTCAGTCTGCTTAATGGCGATTCTTTTGATTTCTGCTTTGCTGAGGAAGTAGCCATCGAACTGAAAGTCCTCACCTCGAAAAAACGGGACTAAGACTCTCGTCTCAATGTCTGAGAGATCAGTCCTGTCCAGCTCGAAGTACTGCTTGTTTTTGCTTTGCTTGCCAACTTTTTCGTTCGTCTCGATGACCACTTGAAAGTACATGAGGGCTTCCTTTGGGAGAGATAGATTGATGCTAGCTGTGAAAGGTCGCGAGCAGATTTCCGACGCCTAACGTAATGTAGACCGCACCAAGCCGCAGGCCATATCTGGCGCTTGCGGTCTAAATTGGCACGAAAAGAACGCGGGAAGGGGCTTGTAGCCTAGCTCTACGGCATGCATGCTGTATGAGAAATCAGTACTAAATTCAGCCATGAAACCCGCCGCCCCTTCTGTGTTGCGCGCCGCACGGTTGCTGGATCAGGTCCGTGAGCGAATTCGTTACAAACACTATAGCCTGCGCACCGAACAGGCCCATGTGCAGTGGAAGGCCTTGCAGATGCAGCCTGGTTGAATGATGGCTTTGGAGTTTCTAGCTGGATGGCGGCTCTGGGCCCAAAGCGGACGGTCAGCTCCCGGCAAGGTGAGTGACATCCTGCGCGCTTAAACTGGTTGTTCACCAACGTCGTCAAGAAACCTCTTGCAGCGAGGCCTCTCATGCCATTTCCTACGCTCTTCCGGGAAGCCAAGCCTCTAGGGTTTTTCATTGACCACCTGTGCGACTTGCCCCGCCATTCTTGGCTATACGTGCCGGTCGACTTGTCTGAGGTTTCGCTGAACACTCTTTGCGTGGCACGCGCTCTCGATGTACGAGACATGACAGACGACGAATATGCGACCTTCGAGGCGAGCGTGGCAGAAGCCAGACTGTGTTCATTTCTCAATCGAGACCAGATAGAAGACGTGCTCTCCAATCTTCGAGCACAGAAGGCCGACTTCACGCAAGAAGACCTCGGCTCAGCAATACGCCACTATTGGACGCACGACGCGTTCATACGTTTGCAAGAGGAATAGTCTGTGGTCTGCGGCTTGGAGTGGCCGCATTTCTAAATGGGGAATGTCCGCTTCTGGCCGATTGCAGAAGTCTAGCCGTGGTAGATCTGAGTGCACGCGTGCAAACGCGATGGTGACAGCTTTAATGGCTGCAACGTGGCGCAGATCAACCGTTCGGAAGGCTGGCGCAGCGGACGGCTATCGCTGGAGGCCGTGTGATAACTCGCGGGGAGTACGCCCAATTCAACCGCCGCTCGCTGCTTTGTCCGTTTGTGCGAGCTGAACCAGTCTGAGACCCGCCAAGGCAATGCTGGAGCCCGTTTAAGGCTGTAGATCGAGCCTGCAGCGGCCGCAAAGGGCGCCTATGCGCCCAACAACTGCATCGCTTTCTTGGTCCGCTCGAAGCCCAAGATGCTGAGGATGCGTTTGAAGTTGTATGCCAACACGCTCAGGCTCATCTCGGTGGCCACGTTCTCGATGCCTCGGGTCAGGAAGTGCGTCCAGCCCATCCAGTGCTTGAGGGTGCCGAAGACATGTTCAACGGTGCTCTTGCGCACCGTCATGGCGTTGGGCATCTGGTCCAGCCGTTGCTGGACCTTGTCCATGACTTCCTCATGCTCCCATCGCCTGATGCGTCGGTACTCACCTGTTGTGCATTGCGCTTTCATCGCGCAGCCAGGGCAGGCACTGGACCAATAGATGCTGATCTGCAATCCAGCCTCTTCGCGGCTGAAGCGGTGGATCGCCCGTTGGCCAGCAGGGCATTGGTACTCATCGGCACCAGCGATGTAGATGAAGTCTGTCTTGTCGAATCGGCCTTCCGCCCGAGCATTGGATGTCATGGGCTTGGGCACCAGTGCCGCAACCGCCGCATCCTCGCAAGTCTTGAGTCCCAGTCCACTGTAGTAGCCATGGTCGGCAATGGCCTTCAACCCATCTATACCCATTGCATCGCGCGCTGCCAGGGCCATGGGGCTGAGCTGTGCACGGTCGTTGCCGTTGTTCGTGACTTCATGGGCAACGATCAAGTGGTTCTTGGTATCAACCGCAGCTTGCACGTTGTAGCCCACCATGGCCGTGCCCTTGGCGCTGTGGGTGGTCATCGCTCGTGCGTCGGGGTCCGTCTGGGAGATCTGCCGATCGGGCACCACCTCCAGTTGCGCCTTGACGGATTGAAGGTCGTGCAGGCGCTGGCGCATCTTCTGAATCTTGCCTTGCAGGCGCTCGGTCTTGGCCTGCATCTCAAATGGCTGGGTGCGATCCGCAGTCTCCAAGGCATCCAGGTAGCGCTGAATGCTTTCCTCCAGCTCACGCTCGCGGCGCTCAATCTTGCCCGGCGTGAAGTTGCGCTCGCGGTTGTTGACGGCCTTGAACTTGCTGCCGTCGATGGCCACGACGGCCTCAGTGAACAGCTTCAACTCGCGGCACAGCATCACGAAGCGGCGGCAGACATTGCGAATGCCTTTGCCGTTGTCGCGGCGGAAGTCCGCGATGGTCTTGAAGTCAGGGGCGAGGCGCCCGGTCAGCCACATCAGCTCCACGTTGCGCTGGCATTCGCGCTCCAGCCTGCGACTGGACTGGATACGGTTGAGGTAGCCGTAGAGATAAAGCTTCAACAGCACCGAAGGGTGATACGAAGGCCGGCCAGTTGAGGCTGGCGTTGCGCCATCGAAACCCAAACCGACCAGGTCCAACTCATCGATGAAGACGTCCACGATCCGAACGGTGTTGTCTTCTGCAATGAAGTCGTCCAGGCACTCCGGCAGCAACGTGACTTGCTGCCTGTCCTGACCTTCAATGTATCTCGACATATTGACCCCCGTGTTCAATATGTCTGTGAACTCTACCGAGCTCGGCCTCGCGCAGGGAGAGGGTTTTCACACAGCCTCGCTGCATAGCCGCCTCTCCAAAACATCGCCGAACGCCCACAGAGGTCAAAAATGTGATTTCACCGACTGGCTGTTGCAGCCGTCAGTGAAGTGCGGCAAGGCGCGCCTGGCGCCCCGCTGCACTCAGGCGCCTTGCATCAATAGGCACCCATGTAGTCGCGCTTACCAATCTCAACACCGTTGTGGCGCAAGATGGCATAGGCGGTGGTGACGTGGAAGAAGAACTGCGGCAGGCCGTAGTGCAGAAGATAGGCGCTGCCAGCCAGCTTCTTTTCCTTGGGGGTGCCGGGGCGCAACACGATTTCGCGACCTTCGCTGCCATCAAATTGCTCGGGCTTGAAGGAGCCGATGTGGGCCAAGGCCTTGGCGATCAAGGCTTGCAGGTCCGCGAAGCTGGCCTCCGTGTCGGGCCAGGACGGCACCTCGGCACCCGCCAGGCGGGACGTTATGCCCTTGGAGAAGTCAGCGGCGATCTGTACCTGACGAATCAGCGGAAACATGTCGGGGAACAGCCGCGCTTGCAGCAGCGCGTTGGGATCAATATTCTTTTGCGTCGCGTGGTCTTCGGCCTTCTTGAGCACATCGGACAGGGCGCGCAGCATCTGCTGAATGACGGGGACGGAGGCGTTGTACAGCGGGCTGGTCATGGGGAATTCACTTTTAAGTTGGGGCACGATTGCCGAGGCTGGCATGGCAGAGGCCTTGCCGAGGCAGCAAGGCTAACAGCACAGGGCCAACCCGCACCTGTCAACGAGAGGGGTGCTTGCTGCAGATTTTTCTTGCGCACCATGTGAATACTTTTGGCGTATTGGTGTAAAGTCTCTCCCGCTCACGAAAAAGGTGAGCCGGGCCTGAGAACCCGAGGACCCTTTGCGGCTTGATAGGCCGCTGTATACCGCTAGGACAGCGGCCTTCATCATTCACGTCTGCTTTTATGGCGGCCTGGATGGGAAGCCGCGAGGCTTGCCGGTTCTTCGCAAGGGGTCCCTGGTTCTCAGCCCGTTCGGGCCGCCGCCACTTCACGATGTGGCGGCGGCTGTTCCTCAACGAACAGGGAAGGTCGGCCCCCATGCCCAAGCTGCAGCACAAGCAACAGAAGCTCGCCGTGTTGATCGACGCGGAGAACATCTCCCACACGCTGATCCGTTCCATCCTGCTGCGCGCCGCCTGTTACGGCGCGCTCATCGTCAAGCGCGCGTATGCGGATTGGTCGCGCCCGCAGATGAGCCGCTTCAAGAGCGTGCTGCTCCACAACGCGATCGAGGCGGTGCAGCTCTTTCCGTATGCCAAGGGCAAGAACGCGGCCGACATCATGCTCAGCGTGGAAGCGATGTCGCTGGTGAACACGGGGCAGTTCGATGCGGTGTGCCTCGTGTCGTCGGACAGCGACTTCGCACCCTTGGCTTTCGGCGTGCGGCGCGAGGGGGTGCGCGTGTATGGCTTCGGCGCACGGCAGACGCCACGGGCTTTCGTGGCCGCCTGCAGCAGCTTCATCTACACCGAGTCGATCGCGGCAACGGGCGGGTGAGGCGGTGGGGCTGTCGCCGTCACCGTCCAGCGGCGTGTGTGCGGGGAATCCAATAGGCCAGCGAACCCGCCGCCGCGAAGGCGATGAGCCCGGTGGCGGCGATGCCGGTGGCCAGCGACAGGCTGCCCGCCAGGAACGACAGCAGCACCGGTCCGCACGAGGAGCCGATGTCGGACATCAGGCGCCACACACCCAGGAAGTGCGCGCGGCCATGCCGTGGCGAATGGTCCGCACCCAGGGTCATGATCATGCCGGAGCCGATGCCGTTGCCGAAGCCGATGGCCAGCGAGGCCAGCAGCAACGTGGTGAAGCCCGAGGTGAACGGCATCAGCAGCAGTGCCGTGCCCATGATGACCATGGAGGGCACGGCGACCCAGCGCCGGCCCTTGTGGTCCATCACCTTGCCGGCGGGGTAGAACACCAGCATGTCGATGCCGCCGGCCAGGCCGTAGATGAGCGATGCCACGGCCGGTGCCAGTGCAAGGTGGTCCGCCCACAGGGGAATGACCACCTGGCGCGAGGCCCGCACGGCGCTGACGAGCACCACGCCGATGCCGAGCGTGAGGAAGACGTGGCGGTGGTCCCTGAGCGTGGAGGCGATGGTGGTGGCCGCGGGCGGCGTCTGGCCGGCCGGCAGGTGGGGTGTCTCCAGGTCCGGGACGCGCGCGCCGAGGGCGGCGGCCGCCGCCACCCCGATGATGCCGACGCCGAAGGCGCCGGCCAGGCCCCACACGTGCACGGCCGCCGCGCCGAGGAAGGGGCCGATGAACATGCCGATGCGGCTCACGCCGCCCAGTGTCGAGAGCGCTCGCGCGCGGTAGGCGATCGGCACGGCTTCGGCCATGTAGCTCTGGCGTGCCAGGTTGTAGACGGCTTTGGACATGCCCACCATGAGGCAGCCCGTGGCGAACAGCGCCAGGTGCGAGGTCCACACGCACAGCGCCATGCCCAGGGCGCTCCAGAGGCCGGCCGCGACGATGGCCCAGCGTTCGCCCCAGCGCATGGTGATGAGCGACGCGGGGATGTTGTTGAGCAGCGAGCCCAGGCCCATCAGCGCGAAGACCAGCGCGGCCATCGGCACGGAGGCCCCCAGCTCTCGCGCCACGAGCGGGATGATGGGGAGGATGGCGCCTTCGCCCAGCCCGAAGAGCAGAGACGGGCCGTAGACCGGCACGGCGGTCCGCCGGAAGGAGAACTCGGCCGAAGCGGCGGCGCCGGGCGGGGCGGGGGGAGGGGGCATGCGCGGCGGCGGGGGGTGGGGGCAGGGGGGGGG
>JAGKSX010000157.1 GCA_018993155.1 Hydrogenophaga sp. | reverse complement strand
GGTGAAGGCCGCAACGAGAACCGTGGTGAAGGCCGCAACGAGAACCGCAACGAAGGGCGCGGTGGTGAAGGCCGAGGTGAAGGCCGCCAAGGCAATCGCCGCGAAGGTGGCCGCCGGGAAGCCCCTGTGGCGGCCGAAGCCGACAACGTCAACAACGCCTTGCCGCTGGACAGCGCGCCGAGCGACACGCCCGAAGCGGCCGAAGGCCAGCAACGCCGTGAGCGCGACCGCGATCGCCGCCCCCGCGGTGACAACCGCCGCCGCCAGCCGGGCGCCGAAGGTGCCGAGGCAACGCCCCGTCCCGACGCCGTGGAAGGTGAACAGCCGGCCACCGTCGCCGAAGGCGTGAGCGACGCTCAAGCCCCACGCGAGGGCGACGCCGAGAACGGCGCGCCGCGCGGCAACCGCGAACGCCGCAGCCGCGACCGTTATGGCCGCGACCGCCGCGAGCGCGGCCCCCGCGAAGGCGCGGTCGAAGCTGAAGAGGCTCCGACCGCCGCCGAGACCTTGGCACCTGCCGAGCGCAGCGAAGCGGTGAACGACTCGCCCGATGCCTCGGCCTACGAAGCCCCCGTGCGCAGCTACTTCAGCATGGCCACGCCGCCTGCCGTGAACGCGGAAACCACCGAAGCGCCGGCGGCCGAACCCGTCGCTGTGGCGCCTGCCGAAGTGGTGCCGGCCCCGGTGGCCGCACCTGCGGCCGAAGTGGCGGCACCCGCGCCCGCCGTGGTGCCGGAAGCGCCTCGCGCGCCGCGCGCAGCAGCCCCCGTGGCCGCTGCCGCACCGCGCGCGGTCGAAGCGCCCGGCACCCGAGGCCTGCCCAAGGTGCAACCGTTCACGCTGTCCGTCGAATCCCTCGACCAGGTGGCGCAGGCCAGCGGCCTGGAATGGGTGAACTCCAACGCGGAGAAGGTGGCCCAGGTGCAGGCCGCCATCGCGGCCGAACCCAAGCCCATCCATGTGCCGCGCGAACCCAAGCCGCCCGTGGTGCTGGACGAAGGCCCGCTGGTGCTGGTGGAAACGCGCAAGGACCTGCGCGACATGAAGCTGCCGTTCGAGAACCCCTGAGTCCTCGCCACCGCCGCCCGCCTCCGGGCGTGGCGGCAGGCCCCAAAGAAAAAGCCGATCGGGTTCCGATCGGCTTTTTCTTTGGGGATGCCTTGGCGCATCCCCTGGGTTCGGTTCGACTCAGTCCAGCAGCGCGGCCCGCTTCCACGCAGCTTGCGCGGCCGTTTCATCGCCCCGCTCTTCGGCCAGCTGCGCCAGGCCACGCCAGGTGCGGCGCAGCAGGGCGGGGTCGTCCAGGCTGTGGCTGGACTGGTTCAGCATCTGCGCGGCCTTGCCCCAGAGCTGGCGACGCATGCAGGCCTGACCCGCGAGGTACTGCAGGAAGCCGTTCTGCGGCCATTGGCGCTGCAACTGCTCCAGCCGGGCCAGCCCGGCGGCGTCGAGCTCGCCCAGGCCGGGTTCCAGCGCCAGCACAAGTTGGCGCTGCTGCGCCACGTCCAGCGCCCCGAACTCGGGCCAAAGGGGTTCGAGCCAGGCGCGCACGCGGGCGTGGACCAGCTCGCGGTCCTGCTCGCTGGTGGCCGGGCCGGTCAACTGGTTGGCGCGGCGCGCGGCAGCCAGGGCCACCTCGGGCATGGCGCGCTCGGTGGCGTCCAGGCCGTTCCAGAACGCGTCCAGCTGCGCCATGTCGTGTGCTTCGCGCAGGGCGTCCAGCGCCAGGCCGCGCACGATGCTGCGGGAGGCCTCGGGCGAAAACGCGCGGTGCTTGGCCAGCACGCGCGCGGTCTCCAGCGCCTCGCCGGTTTCACCGCCCAGGCGGGCGATGCGCAGCTTCAGGCGCAGCGCCTGGATGCGCCGGCCCGCGCCTTGCGGCAGCTCGGCCAGGCGCGCACGCGCGGCGTCGGCATCATGGTCTTCCACCGCCCAGCGCACCGCGCGCAGCAGCGCACCTTCGTGGGCTTCCGGCGCGCTTTTGGCCAGCTTGGGGCTGAGGGCGGCCTGCAGGTTCTCGTCGCGGCGCTCGCGGTTCTGCAACGACTGCGCGCTCTCGGCCAGCAGCAGGTGGGCGAGCAGCTGAAGCTGGTCGCGGCGGGGCCATTGGCCGGCCGGCACGCCCTTGAGCTGGTCCACCGCCTGCTGGGCCGCCGACTGCGCGCGCACGAAGCGGCCTGCCAGCTGGTGCGACAGCGCGTCCATCACCGAACCGACCACGGCACGCTCGATCTGCTGGCTGCGCCAGCGCTGGGCCTGCGCGGGCAGGTCGCGCAACATCGAGAACGCGCGCAGCGCGGCATACAGCAGCACAAAGCCGCCGATCAGGCAGAAGACGACGAAGTTGAAGGAGACATCGAAACGGTAGGGCGGCCAGAACAGGGTGAGCGTGGCCTCGTTGTGCCCCACCAGCAGCGCGAGCGCCACGGCCAGCGCCGCGAGGCCGAGCAGCCAGAACACGCTGCGCATGGCACCACCAAAACGGGCGGCCATCAGCGCCCCCCTGCCGCGGCGGTCAAGGCCGTCAGGGTTTCTTCGGGCCGCGGCAGGTCGCTGTCCACCAGGTCCTTGCGCAGGCGCGCCAGCGTGGCCTGGGCGGTGGTCACACGGGGCGAGTTGGTGTCGAAATAACGCGCGAGCGCGGCTTCCACGGCCATCAGATCGGCCTGGCTGGCCTGCATGTGACGGGTCAGCAGGCCCAGGCGCGCATTGAGCAGCTTGAGCTTGAGGTTCTCGCGCATGAACAGCGCCTGGTCGGGCGCAAGCAGCACGGCTTCGGGCCGGTCGATGCGGCTCACGCGCACCAACTCGCGGCCATTGCGGGTGACATCGGTCCAGATGCGCGTCCACAGGCTGCTCCACCAACCCGATACGCGGCTCCAGCCGGTGGTGTCCGGTTCGGCCGCCACATCGGGCGCGGCAGCGGTCTCGGGCGCGGCGTCCTTCACCACCACGGGTTCGGGGGCGGCCTTTCGCCCGGCCTTGCCCTTGCTCAACGGTGCGGCCACCGGCTGGCCCACCTGGTTGAGCAGCGGCCAGTCGTCCACCTGCCGCGCGAGCTCATCGAGCTGCAGCGTCAACGCGGGGATGTCGGCCAGGGACGCGCCCTGGATGCGCTGGATGTCGCGACCGATGGCGCGTTGCACCGGGTTCAGGCGCGGCTGCGCGGCGCGCGCGATGCGCTGGTCGGCGGCCTGCAAGGCCGAGATGAGCGGTTGGGCGGTGCCGGTGAGCTGGGCCTGTTGCTGTGCCAGGCGCAGCGCGGATTCCAGGTCCTGCACCAGGTTGTCGTCGCGCGAGCGGGAGAGCGAGAGCATGAGCTCTTCGAGCTGGCTGCGCTGCAGGGTCACTTCCGACAGCCGCACCTCGGCCACGGCCAGGCGGGCCTGCAGTTCCTGCGTGAGGGCTTCGGCCTGGGCCGCCAGCGTGCGCGCCTCCACGGCCTGCGCGATGGTGTCCTGGCTTCGGCGGGCCAGCTCCTGCTGGGTGAAGCCGAGCTTCTGCCAGAGCAGGCCCGTCATCACCAGCGCCAGCGCGGCGATCAGCAGGGCCAGCCACTGAAAGACCTGGCCCGAACGCCGCGCAGCGGCCACGGACACCGGGGGAGGCGCAACGGCGGCGGGCGCCGGCGCGGCAACGGGGGGAGTGGGGTCGGGTGTGTCGGCGCTCATGGTCGGGTCCAGCCCGATTCTAGAGCGCGCACCACATCGGCCAATGCAGGACGGGTCTGACAGATCTGGCCGAACCCTGCCTGAGCGGCCGCAGCGGCGATGCGCGGGTGCGTGACCAGCGCGCTCGCCGGCGCCCACACTGGGGCTGGCTGCAGTTGTTGCAGTGGCAGCAGGGCTTCGGAGCTGCTGAACAGCCACACGCCGTGTGCCGTGGCTGCCGCCTCGATCACGGCGCGGTCGGTGGCGGAGAGCACGGGCGCGCGTCGCGCATAAGCCACACACCCCTGCACCTGCGCACCGGCGGCGGTGCATTGGCGGATCAGCCAGTCGCGGCCAGTGCCGGCCACCCCGGCCTCCGAGGTGCCCTGGGCCGAGGTGCCGCGCACGATGAGCACCTGCCGCCCCGGGCCGACCTGGGACGAGACCACTGGCCACAAATGCTCGGAGTCGAACTGCGCGGCGTCGGGAGGCGGTGCATCGATGTGGGCCGCACCCAGGCCCAGCGGCTTGAGGGCCTGCTCGAGCAGGCGCGCCGTGCCCGGTCCCGGGGCCCAGAAGCGGGTGTGCGGCGGCTGGCTGGCGGGTGCGACCCCGCCCTCGAAGAAATGGCTCACCGCCGCGCCGCTCACGAACAGGATGGCATCGGCCTGCGTCCAGTGCGCGCGCCAGTGGCGCAGCGTGGCCTGGTCGGCCTCGGCGGCGGGTGGCGCAATTTCAATCAGGGGCAGGGCCTGGGCCGGCCAGCCTTCGGCGCGCAGGGCATCCACCCAGGCGTGGGCCTCGGGCGCCGGCCGCGTGACGATGAGCCGTTCCAGCCGGCGCCGGGTGCCAGGCGGGTGGGCGGCGGTGTCCACCAAGGCCTCAGGTCTCCGCGGCCGGTGGGGCGGCACCGGCCGCACGCAGCGCCTGGGCCACCTGCTGACCCAGCGCCTCGGCCTCGTTCAGTGTGGTCACGGCCGCTTGGTTGCCGACACGCACCAGGGGCGCCCGGCCCTCGGGATCGCCCCAGGCCGCGTCGAGCCGCAGTGTGCCTTCGCGGCCCCAGTCGGCGTAGGCGGCCAGCGGCATGGAACAGCTGCCACCCATGGCGCGCGAGACCGTGCGTTCGGCGGCCACGCGCAGCCAGGTGGGCTGGTGCACCAGCGGCGCCAGCGCGGCGATCAGGTCGGCGCGATCGGCCCGCACCTCGATGCCCAAGGCGCCCTGCCCGGCGGCCGGCAAGGAATCGATCGGGTCGAAAATGTGGCGGATGCGCGCCGCCAGCCCCAGGCGCTTGAGGCCGGCAGCGGCCAGCACGATGGCGTGGTACCGGCCTTCGTCCAGCTTGCGCAGGCGCGTGTCGAGGTTGCCGCGCAAGGGTTCGATGCGCACATCGTCCCGACCCAGCTGGTCCAGCGCCGCGCGCAGCAGCACCAGGCGGCGCAGGCTGGAGGTGCCCACCACGCCGTTGGCCGGCAGATCGGCCAGCCCGGCGCAGTGCGGCGAGACCCAGGCATCGCGCGGGTCTTCGCGCTCCATCACGCAGGCCAGCGCGAAGCCGGGCGGCAGTTCCATGGGCACATCCTTCAGCGAGTGCACGGCGATGTCGGCGCGGCCGTCTTCCAGCGCGAGTTCGAGTTCCTTCACGAACAAGCCCTTGCCGCCCACCTTGGACAGGCTGCGGTCCAGGATCTGGTCGCCCAGGGTGGTCATGCCCAGCAGCGTGACGCGGTGGCCCAGGCCTTCGAGCAAGGCCTTGACGTGTTCGGCCTGCCACAGGGCGAGGCGGCTTTCACGGGTGGCGATGGTGATGGCCAGAGCGGCGGAAGAGGATGGGGACATGGGTCGGGAAGAAGGGTCCGGGAAGGCCGGACGTCGCGGGCGATTTTGGTACCCGGCTGGTAACGGAAGCGGTGATTTTGGATGCTAGCATGCCCTGTTCCGTCGAGCGCCCGTCCACCCCAACCCACCACCCACCATGACGCGAAAGCCCGCCCGCCCCGCCCACCCAACCACCACCAACCAGGGCGCCGGACGGGCCGACAAGGACCAGCCGCTCATCGACGACATCCGGCTGCTCGGCCGCATCCTGGGCGACGTGATCCGCGAGCAGGAGGGCCAGGCCGCGTTCGATCTGATCGAGCAGATCCGCCAGCTTTCGGTGGCATTCCGCCGACATGCGGACCAGTCGGCCGACAAGGCGCTGAAGAAGCTGCTCAAGGGCCTGACCGGCGACCAGGCCGTGAGCGTGATCCGCGCCTTCACCTATTTCAGCCACCTGGCCAACCTGGCTGAAGACCGCCACCACATCCGCCGCCGCGCGGTGCACGAGCGCGCCGGCAACCTGCAGGAAGGCAGCCTCGCGCGCACGCTGCAGCGCCTGCACAAGGCCGGCATCGCGCCCGCCGAGGTGGTGCAGACGCTGGCCAGCGCCCACATCTCGCCCGTGCTCACCGCCCACCCCACCGAAGTGCAGCGCAAGAGCATCCTGGACGCCGAACGCGCCATCGCCCGCCTGCTCGGCGAGCGCGACGAACCGCAGCGCCTGCCGCGCGAACGCGCCGACATCGAGGCGCAGATCCGCGCCCGCGTCACACAGCTCTGGCAGACGCGGCTGCTGCGCTTCACCAAGCTCACCGTGGCCGACGAGATCGAAAACTCGCTGAGCTATTACGAAGCGACCTTCCTCACGCAGATCCCCCGTCTCTACCGCGAACTGGAAGAAGGCCTGGGCGACAGCGGCAACGCCGCACCGCCCATCGCGCCCTTCCTGCGCATGGGCCAGTGGATCGGCGGCGACCGCGACGGCAACCCCAACGTGACCGCGCAGACCCTGGAACTCGCGCTGCACAGCCAGGCCGACATGGTGCTGCGCCACCACCTCACGCAGCTGCACCACCTGGGCGCGGAGCTGTCGGTCTCGGCCATGCTCAACAGCGTGAGCCCGGCCATGCAGGCCCTGGCCGAGCGCTCGCCCGACACCAACGCCCACCGCCAGGACGAGCCCTACCGCCGCGCGCTCACCGGCATGTACGCGCGCCTGGCCGCCACGCTCGGACGGCTCACCGGCGGCGAGGCGGCCCGCCATGCCATCGCACCGCAAGACCCTTACGCCAGCGCCGCCGAGCTGCTGGACGACCTGCGCACCATCGAGGCCTCGCTCAAGGCCCACCACGGCGAAGCCCTGGCGCGCGCGCGCCTGTTGCCGCTGATTCGCGCGGTGCAGGTGTTCGGCTTTCACCTCGCCACCGTGGACCTGCGGCAAAGCTCGGACAAGCACGAAGAAGTGGTGGCCGAGTTGCTCGCGGCCGCGCGCATCGAGCCCCATTACTCGAAGCTCGACGAAGCAGGCAAACGCGCCGTCTTGCTGCGCCAGCTGAACGACGCGCGCCCGTTGCGCGTGCCCGGCGTCGCCTACTCGGCCCACACCCTGGGCGAGCTGGCGATCTTCGACACCGCACGCAGCGGGCGCGAGCGCTTCGGCGCACAGGCCATCCGCCACGCCATCATCAGCCACACCGAAACAGTAAGCGACCTGCTGGAAGTGCTGCTGTTGCAGAAGGAAGCCGGCCTGATGCGCGGCACGCTGGCCGACGACGCGGTGTGCGACCTGATCGTGGTGCCGCTGTTCGAGACCATCGAAGACCTGCGCAATGCCGCGCCCATCATGGGCGAATACCTCGCCCTGCCCGGCGTGCGCGCCATGGTGCAACGCGGCGCGGGCGACGGCTACAGCGAGCAGGACATCATGCTCGGCTACTCCGACAGCAACAAGGATGGCGGCATCTTCACCAGCAACTGGGAGCTGTACCGCGCCGAGATCGCCCTGGTCGAGCTGTTCGACACCCTCAACAAGGGCAGCGAAAAACCGATCCAGCTTCGCATGTTCCACGGCCGCGGCGGCACGGTGGGTCGGGGCGGCGGCCCGAGCTACCAGGCCATCCTGGCGCAGCCCCCGGGCACGGTGCGCGGGCAGATCCGCCTGACCGAACAGGGCGAGGTGATCGGCTCCAAGTACGCCAACCCCGAGATCGGCCGGCGCAACCTCGAAACCCTGGTGGCCGCCACGCTGGAAGCCACGCTGCTCAAGCCCACGCGCAACGCGCCCGCCGCTTTCCTCGCCGCAGCGGACGAACTCTCGCGCCAGAGCATGGCGGCCTACCGCGCGCTGGTCTACGACACCCCGCGCTTCGCCGAGTACTTCTTCGCCGCCACCCCAATCCGCGAGATTGCCGAGCTCAACATCGGCTCGCGCCCGGCCTCGCGCAAGGCCACGCAGAAGATCGAGGACCTGCGCGCGATCCCCTGGGGCTTCAGCTGGGGCCAGTGCCGCCTCACCCTGCCGGGCTGGTACGGCTTCGGCTCGGCCGTGCACGCCTTCCTGCACCAGGACGGCCCCAAGGGCGTGGCCGCGCAGAAGGCGCTGCTGCAGAAGATGGTCAAGCAGTGGCCCTTCTTCAGCACCCTGCTCTCCAACATGGACATGGTGCTGGCCAAGAGCGACCTCGCCCTGGCCTCGCGCTACGCCGAGCTGATGCCCGACAAGCGCCTGCGCAACCAGGTGTTCAAGGCCATCGAGGCCGAATGGCAGCGCACGGCCGACGCGCTGGCGCTCATCACCGGCGAGAAGCAGCGGCTGGTGAACAACGCCGCGCTGCAGCGCTCCATGCGCCACCGCTTCCCCTACATCGACCCGCTGCACCACCTGCAAGTGGAGCTGGTGCGCCGCTACCGGGCGGGTGAGAACCAGGCCGACCGCGACGAACGCGTGCGCCGGGGCATCCACATCTCGATCAACGGCATCGCCGCCGGCCTGCGGAACACGGGCTGAACCCCTGGGCGCACACGGCCATGGCACCCCCACCTAAAATGAACGGGTGAACCCTTTGCTCAACGCCGACCTGCACTGCCACTCCGTGATCTCGGACGGCACCCTCACGCCCGAGGTGCTCGCCCAGCGCGCCAAGGCCAACGGCGTCGAGCTGTGGGCGCTGACCGACCACGACGAACTGAGCGGCCAGGACCGCGCCATCGCCGCGGCGCGCGAGGCCGGCCTGCCCTACCTCACGGGCACGGAGATCTCGGTCACTTTCGCCGGCATCACCGTGCACATCGTCGGCCTGGGCATGGACCACCATCACCCCGCCCTGCTGGCCGGCCTGCGCGCCACGCGCGGCGGGCGCGAACAGCGCGCGCGCGAAATGAGCGACGACCTGGCCCGCGTGGGCATCAAGGGCGTGTACGAAGGCGCCTTGAAGTACGTGGGCAACCCGGAACTGATCTCGCGCTCGCATTTCGCGCGCTATCTGGTGGAGATCGGCGTGTGCAAGGAGACCAACGAGGTGTTCCGAAAGTACATCACCGAAGGCAAGCCCGGCTACGTGCCGCACCGCTGGGCGGCGCTGGGTGACGCGGTGGGCTGGATCACGCAGTCCGGTGGGGTCGCGGTGATCGCTCACCCGGGGCGCTACAAGCTCACGCCCAACGAAGAGTTCGCGCTGTTCACCGAATTCAAGTCCCATGGCGGCCAGGGCGTGGAAGTGATGACCGGCGCGCACGGGCAGGCCGACTACGTGAAGTACGCCGGGTTCTGCCAGGAGTTCGGCCTGGCCGCGTCGCGCGGCAGCGACTTCCACAGCCCCGAGGAAAGCCACACCGACCTGGGCCAGTTGCCCGACCTGCCGGGCAGTGTCACGCCCGTGTGGGCCTTGCTGCAGTCGCGCATCCTGCAGTGATGGCGCAGCCCCCGCGCCACACGCCCGCGCAGGCCGCACTGGGCATCGGTTTCCTGATCCTGGCCACGGCCTGCTTCGCGGTGCTCGACACCTCGGTGAAGTACGTCGGCGCCTTCGTGCCGGTGCTGATGGCCGTGTGGTTCCGCTACGTGTTCCATGCGGTGCTCGTCACTGCCGTCATGCTGCCGGTGCGCGGCCGCGGCCTGGTGCGCACCGAGCACCCGCGCTTCCAGCTGCTGCGCGGCGCGCTGCTGCTGACGGTGAGTGCCCTGTCCTTCGTCGCTCTGCAGTACATGCCGGTGGGCGAATTCACCGCCATCGTGATGATCACGCCGCTGGTGGTCACGCTGCTGGCGGCCCTGTTCCTGCGCGAGCGCGTGCCGCCGTTGCGCTGGCTGCTGGTGGTGGGCGGCTTTGCCGGCGCGCTGCTGGTGGTGCAGCCCGGTGGCGACGTGATCGGCTGGGCCAGCCTGCTGCCGCTGGTGATGGTGTTCACCTACGCCTGGTTCCAGATCCTCACCAGCAAGATGGCGCGCACCGAAGACCCGATGACCATGCACTTCTACACTGGCTGGGTCGGTGCGCTGGTCTCCAGCCTGATGCTGCCGGTGGTCTGGCAGACGATTCCTGACATGGCCACCTTCGCCATCCTGTGCCTGATCGGGCTCATGGGCACGGTCGGCCACTTCCTGCTGATCCTGGCGTTCCAGCGCACGCCGGCCTCCACGCTCACGCCCTACCTCTACGGCCAGATCGGCTTCGCCATGTTCTGCGGCTGGCTGGTGTTCGGCCACGTGCCAGGCCGGTGGGAGTTGATCGGCATCGCGCTGATCGTGCTGTGCGGCGCGACCGCGAGCTGGCTCACCGCGCGCGACCGGCGCCTGCCAGCCGACGCCCACCCACCCGAGTGATTCACGCCCGCCGACGCGCCGGGGCGGTTTTCTTCGCCGCGGCGGCTTTCGGGGTGCCGCCCTTGCGACCGGCCAGGCTGCGCGCGAGCAGCTCGGTGAGATCGACCACGTTCGACGGTGCCGCCGCTTCGGTCGCGTCCTCCAGCGGCGTCACGGTCTTGGTGTCGCCGGCCTTCACCTTCTGCCGCACCAGGGCCTGCACCGCGCTGACGAACCGGTTCTCATAGGCCTCCGGGTCCCAGGGACCGGTCATGTCGCTGATGAGCTGCGTGGCCATCTTGAGCTCGGCCGCCTTCACGCCCGCGGCCGACTTGCCGGCCGCCGGGAGTTTCAGGTCCTCCACCGGCCGGATCTCGCTGGCCCAACGGATGGTGTTGAGCACCAGCGCAGGCCCCATGGGAATCAGCGCGGCCAGGTGTTCCTTGGTGTGCATCACCACGCGCGCGATGCCGATCACGCCAGCCTGCGCCATGGCCTCGCGCAACAGGGCATAGACCTTCTCACCCTTGCCGATGGGCTCCAGGTAGTACGGCTTCTCCAGCAGCAGGAACGGGATCTCGGCCGCCTGCACGAAGGACTCGATCTCGATGGTCTGCGTGGACACCGGGTACGCGGCCTTGATCTGCTCGTCGCTCACGATCACGTACTCGCCATCGTCCTGCTGGACACCCTTGACAATGTCGTCGCCCTTGATCGGCTTGCCCGTGCGCTTGTTGATGCGCTGGTAGCCCACCGGGTCCATGGAGCGCCGGTCCAGCCAATCGAAGTCGATGCCGCTGTCCTGCGAGGCCGGGTACAGCGCCACCGGCACATGCACCAGACCGAAGCTGATCGCGCCTTTCCAGATCACGCGCGGGCTCATGGCTGGTACCCCAGCAGCTTCATGGCCGGCGTGAGCGAGCGCGCGGACCGCGCATAGCCGTTCCAGGGCCGGTTGCCGATGGGCAGGCGCTCGGCGATGTTGCGCACGTGCCAGTGGTCGCTGCCGCGCAAGGCCGGCAGCTCGCTCCAGTCCAGCGGCACCGACACACCCATGCCCGCACGCGCGCGCGCCGACCAGGCACTGACGGTGGTCGCCCCGCGCCCGTTGCGCAGGTAGTCGACGAAGACCTTGCCGACCCGGTTCTTCGGCCCGCTCTTGGCCACGAAGCGCTGCGGGATGGTCTCGCTCATGTGCCGCACCACGGCCTGCGCGAACCCCTTCACGGTGTCCCACCCGTGCTGCTGGCGCACCGGCACGACCACGTGCAGGCCCTTGCCACCGCTGGTCTTGAGAAAGCTCACCAGGCCCAGGTGGTCCAGCAGCGAATGCGTGAGCTGCGCCGCCTCCTGCACCTGCGCCCAGGCCACGCCTTCCCCGGGGTCGAGGTCGAACACGATGCGGTTGGGCTTCTCGAACGTGCGCGCGAACGCGTTCTGGGTGTGGAACTCGACCACGTTCCATTGCGCCGCCGAGAGCAGCCCGCGCCGCGTGGCCACCGCCACCCAGGGGTCGTGGCCCGGGTCCAGCGCGGGATCGAGCTGCACCACGCCGGCCATCTTCATCGACGGCGGCACATGCTTCTGGAAGAACAGCTCGCCCTCGATGCCCGAAGGCGCGCGCATCAGGGCCACCGGCCGCTGCCGCAGGTGCTCAATCATCAACGGCCCCACGGCGGCGTAGAACGTGACCAGATCGAGCTTGGACACGCCGGTGCTCGCGTCGATCACGCGCTCGGGGTGGGTCACGCGCACCGATGAAGGCGCGGGCGGCTTCTGCGCCGGCACGGGCGGGTTGCCCGGTTTTCGCACCGGCGCGGGCGAGTCGTTCGGCTTGGGCACTTCCACCTCCCGTTCCACCGCGGTTGCGGCCTTGTCTTCGCGCAGTCCCACGAACACCGCATGGCGGATGTGGCCCGCGTGTGTCCAGTCCGAGAAGGCCACCTCGGCCACCAATGAAGGCGTGACCCAGTGCGGCTTGCCCGCCAGGGTCGCCTGGGCGAACGGGCTGGTCCGCCGCTCCAGGGCTTTGAGCTTGCGGTGCAGGCTGGACAGGGTGCCCGTGTCGAAGCCGGTGCCCACGTTGCCCACATGCCGCAGCGAGCCGTCCGCTTCGTGCAGACCCAGCAGCAGGGCGCCAAAGCCGGTGCGCGAGCCCTTGCCCTCGGTGAAACCGCCGATCACGAACTCCTGGCGCTGCCCGCACTTGAGCTTGAGCCAGTCGGTACCGCGCGTGGTTCGGTAAAGGGCATCCTTGCGCTTGGCGATCACGCCCTCCAGGCCGAGCCGGCAAGCCGACGTCAACACGCTGGCGGCGGACTCCTCGAACACCGCGCTGAAGCGCACCGCATCACCGCCGGGGTGGTCGCGCAGCAGGCGCTCCAGCACCGCGCGGCGCGCCACCAGCGGCGCGGCCCGCAGATCGTGGCCGCCCACGTAGGGCAGGTCGAACAGGTAGAACACCACAGCCGAGGTGCGCTCGTTCTCCAACGATTGCTGCAGCGCGCCGAAGTCGGGCAGGCCACTGTCGCCGAACACGACGATCTCGCCGTCGTACCAGCCCGGCGGCAGGTGTCTGTCCTTCAGCGCCTGTTGCAGCGGCCGCAGGCGGTGCGTCCAGTCGTGGCCGTTGCGGGTGAACAGCTTCACCTCGGTGCCGTCGATGCGCGCCAGCATGCGGTACCCATCGAACTTGATTTCGTAAAGCCAGTCCGCCTCGGCGGCGGGTGGGCTTTCCGAGCGCGTGGCGAGCTGCGGCGACAGGGTGGCCGGCAGCGCGGCTGGCACGGCTTCGGGCGGCCAGTCGGCGGCGTCCTTCGATGGCAGGCCTTGCGAGGCCACGCTGTCCGGCGCGGCGTCGACCACGCTGAACTCGTCCGCAGGCCGGGCAAAGGCGTCGCGCTCCTTGATCAGCAGCCAGGCGGGCTTTTTCTCGTCGCGCGTCTTCATGCGCACCAGGGCCCAGCGCCCGCGCAGCTTGTGGCCCAGCAACTCGAACTTCAGGTTGCCGCTGCGCAGCCCGGCGTGGGGGTCGCCCTCGGGCGCCCACACCCCCTTGTCCCAGATGATGACCTTGCCCGCCCCGTACTGCCTGGGCGGAATCGTGCCTTCGAAGGCGGCGTAGGCCAGGGGGTGGTCTTCCACCTCCACCGCCATGCGCTTGTCCATGGGGTCCAGGCTGGGGCCCTTGGGCACGGCCCAGCTCTTCATCACGCCATCCAGTTCGATGCGGAAGTCGTAGTGCAGCCGGCTCGCCCAATGTTTCTGGACCACGAAGCCCAGGGCCTTGGCGGCGCGGCCGACCTCGCCCTGTGGCTCCGGTGTGCGCGCGAAATCGCGCTTGGCCTTGTACCGCTGCAGCAGGTTGGAGGAGTTGGTGGTGGTGGTGGTGGCCGCCATGCAGTCCCAGGGCAATTGGCGCGCCCGCCGCCACGACAGAGGACGGCCAAGGGCGCAGGCCGCGCCGCACACCGCCTTTGCGGCAATTTCTACTGTCTCCCCTGGTGTGCGTCGATCGCGCCGAGCGGGTCACAATGTCGGCATGTCCCAGTACTTCGAAGTCCACCCCGAAAACCCGCAGCCGCGCCTGCTCAAGCAGGCGGTGCAATTGCTCGAACGCGGCGGCGTGCTCGCGGTGCCCACCGATTCGAGCTACGCCCTGGTCTGCCACCTCGACGACAAGGCCGCAGCCGACCGGCTGCGCCGCATCCGGCAGGTGGACGACAAGCACCACCTCACTCTGCTCTGCCGCGACCTGAGCGAGCTCGCGAGCTACGCCAAGGTGGACAACCGGCAGTACCGCCTGCTCAAGCTCGCCACGCCCGGCCCCTACACCTTCATCCTCGAAGCCAGCAAGGAGGTGCCGCGCCGCGTGAGCCACCCCTCGCGCAAGACCATCGGCCTGCGTGTGCCCGAGCACAAGACCCTGCAGGCCCTGCTGGACCTGCACAACGCCCCACTGCTGGCCACCACGCTGATCCTGCCCGACGAAACCGACCCGCTCAACGACGCGCAGGACATCCGCGACCGGCTCGAACACGATCTGGCCGGCGTGATCGACGCGGGCGCCTGCGCGCTGGCCCCCACCACGGTGGTCGATCTCACGCCCATGGGCACCGGCGGCGAACCCGAGGTGGTGCGCACCGGCCAGGGCGCCCTGGCCCGCCTCGGCCTCTGAGCCGTCCCACCGGGCGGCCCGCCCAGTCTGGGACAATACCGGTTTGCCCGCCGCGCCCCACCATGGATTTCGCCCAGATCGTTCAAACCGTCGCTCTCTACGCCATCCCGGTGCTGTTCGCCATCACCCTGCACGAGGCGGCGCACGGTTACGTGGCCCGGCACTATGGCGACAACACCGCGGAGATGATGGGGCGCATCACGCTCAACCCGCTGAGCCACATCGACCCGATCGGCACCATCGCCATGCCGCTGCTGCTGTACTTCGCCACCTCCGGCGCCTTCCTGTTTGGTTATGCCAAGCCCGTGCCGGTGAATTTCGGTCGCCTGCGCAACCCCAAGCGCGACATGATCTGGGTCGCTCTGGCCGGCCCGGGCGCCAACCTGATCCAGGCCATCGCCTGGATCGTGCTGTTCTATGTGCTGGTGGCCACCGGCGTGGAAGAGCCCTTCTTCCTCAAGATGTGCGAGGCCGGGCTGAAGGTCAACCTCGTCATGTACGCCTTCAACCTGTTCCCGCTGCCGCCGCTGGACGGCGGCCGCATCCTCGTCGGCCTGCTGCCCTGGAAACAGGCCGCCCTCGTCTCCCGCGTCGAACCCTGGGGCTTCTTCATCGTGATGGCCCTGGTCATCACCGGCGTGGTCGGCACCTTCTGGCTGCTCCCCCTGATGTCAATCACGCAGAGCGCCATCCAGGTGCTGCTTTCCCCCCTTCGCATGCTGCTGTTCTGATCCCGCCATGAAAACCCACCGCGTCCTCACCGGCATCACCACCTCCGGCACCCCCCACCTGGGCAACTACGTCGGCGCCATCCGCCCGACCGTGCGCGCCAGCCGCCTGGCCGAGGTGGAGAGCTTCTACTTCCTGGCCGACTACCACGCGCTCATCAAGGTGGGTGAGCCCGCTCGCGTGCAGCGCTCCACGCTGGAAATCGCCGCCACCTGGCTGGCCTGCGGGCTCGACCCGGAGAAGGTGACCTTCTACCGCCAGTCCGATATCCCCGAGATCCCCGAACTCACCTGGCTGCTCACCTGCGTGACCGGCAAGGGCATCCTCAACCGCGCCCATGCCTACAAGGCCTCGGTCGACAAGAACAACGCCGCCGGGGAGGACCCGGACGCGGGCGTGACCGCCGGCCTCTTCATGTACCCGGTGCTGATGGCTGCCGACATCCTGATGTTCAACGCGCACCAGGTGCCGGTGGGCCGCGACCAGATCCAGCACATCGAGATGGCGCGCGACATGGCGTCCAGCTTCAACCACCTCTATGGCGAGCACTTCACGCTGCCCGAAGCGGTGACCGAGGACCATGTGGCCCTGCTGCCCGGCCTGGACGGCCGCAAGATGAGCAAGAGCTACGACAACACGATTCCGCTGTTCGTGCCGCGCGAACAGCTGCGCAAGCTCATCATGGGCATCGTGACCGACTCGCGCGCGCCCGGCGAACCCAAGCCCACCGAAGGCTCAGCGCTGTTCCAGCTCTACCAGGCCTTCGCCTCGGCCGACGAAACCACCGCGCTGGCCCAGGCGTTCGCCGAGGGCATCGCCTGGGGTGACGCCAAGCAGACCCTGTTCGAACGCCTGGATCGCGAGATCGCGCCGCTGCGCGAGGTCTACGACCGGCTCATCCAGGACCCGGCGCGCATCGAAAAAACCCTCAAGGCCGGCGCCGACAAGGCCCGCGCCATCGCCACGCCCTTCACCGCCCGGCTGCGCGAGGCCGTCGGCCTGCGCCGGCTCGACAGCGCGGTGTCGGCCACCGCCACCAAAGCCGCCAAGGCGGCCGCGCCGGCGTTCAAGCAGTACCGCGAAAGCGATGGCCTGTTCTATTTCAAGCTGGTCGACGCCGGCGGGCAGCTGCTGCTGCAGAGCACGGGATTCGCTTCGGGCAAGGAAGCCGCCGGCGCCATTGCGCGCCTTCAGCAGCAAGGCAGCCAGGCCCTCGACGGGTTGCAGGCGCAACTGATCACCCAGGCCGACCCTGCGGCACTGGCCCAGGCCCTGGCCCATTTCGGCCCCGACAAGGCATAAGTGTCCGCCCTGTGTCACCCCTGCTCAAGCTTTGATACACAATCGGGGCTTGCAGTGCACCCCGAGAACGTGTTCTTCCGACCTCGATCCCCCAGCGGCGTTGAGCCCCTCGGCTCAAATACCCCCGGGTGTAGGGTTCCAAAAGTAAAAAGAACGACTGCATTGGCCCGTTATTGGCTATCGCCAAACACGTGCATTCTCGATATGCTGTCAACTC
>JAGKSX010000037.1 GCA_018993155.1 Hydrogenophaga sp. | reverse complement strand
TCGGTTGGTCGTGACAACGCCACTCTATTTTCCAGTGTCCCCCCGGGAACACCCCCAAATGCCCCCCCGCCCCACCCCCGCCCCCCAGCCCGCTTCGCCGTCGCACGACGCCCCGGGCCTCAAAGCCCCGATACCCCGAGCTGGAAAAACCATCGATCCCCTCAAGCCCGATCCCAAGATCGCGCACGGCTGGCTGCACACCGCCCGTTTTCTCACCACCGCCCCGCAACTCGAGCACCTGCCCCCGCTGGACGTGCCCGAGATCGCCTTCGTCGGGCGCTCCAACGCGGGCAAGTCCACCTGCATCAACACGCTGACGCAGCAGAAGCGCCTGGCCTTCGCGTCCAAGACGCCGGGCCGCACGCAGAGCATCAACCTGTTCTCGCTCGGCAAACAGGGCGTGACCGATGCGGTACTGGCCGACCTGCCGGGATATGGCTATGCCGCCGTGCCGCGCGAAGCCAAGTTGCGCTGGCAGCGCGTCATGGGCAACTATTTGCTCACGCGCGAAAACCTCAAGGGCGTGGTGCTGCTGATCGACCCGCGCCTGGGCCTGACCGAGCTCGACGAGATCCTGCTGGAGGTGATCCGGCCTCGGGTCGAGGAAGGCCTGAAGTTCCTGGTGCTGCTCACCAAGGCCGACAAGCTCAACCACGCCGAAGCGCAAAAGGCGCTGTCGATTGCGCGACTGCAGTCGGGCGGTGGCGAGGCGAGACTCTTCTCAGCCCTGAAGAAAAAGGGGCTGGACGAGGTGGCGCTGCTGCTCTGGCAATGGACCCATGGCATCAACGCACCAGCCCAAGCGGCCGACCCCGTTCCCGACGACGAGCCGCCCGCGCTGGACTGAACCGTGCGGGCTCGAGGAGAGCCCGCATGATCCAGACTTTCCAACAAGCCCTGCCCCACGGCATCACGCTGAGTTGCCGCGCTGCCGGCGATCCCGGCCGCCCCGTGCTGCTGTTCCTGCACGGTTTTCCCGAAGCTGCCTTCGTATGGGACGAACTGCTTCTGCATTTCGCTCAAGCCGAACACGGCGGCTACCGCTGCGTGGCGCCCAACCTGCGCGGCTTCGAGCAGTCGAGCGCCCCCTCCGACCCATCGGCCTACCGCGCCAAGCCTCTGCTGCAAGACGTTGGCGCACTGGTCACGGCCATCACCGCCGACAGCCCCACGCCAGGTCAACTGGCCGGCCTGATCGCGCACGACTGGGGCGGTGCACTGGCCTGGGGCCTCGCCGCGCAGCGGCCTGGCCTGCTTCGGCAACTGGTCATCGTCAACGCGCCGCACCCCGCCACCTTCCAGCGTGAACTGGCCCAGTCGCCCGCGCAACAGGCGGCCAGCGCCTACATGAATTTCCTGATCCGGCCCGACGCGCCCGCGCTGCTGGCCGAGAACGACTTCGCCCGCCTATGGCCCTTCTTCACCCACATGGCGGCCGACAGCGGGCCAAGGGCCTGGCTTGACGAACCCACGCGCGATCGCTACCGCGCGGTGTGGCGCCAGGGGCTGGCGGGGCCTTGCGCTTACTACGCTGCGTCGCCCCTGCGCCCACCGACGCCCGACGATCCTGGGGCAACAGCCGTGCAGGTGCCGCGCGAAAAGGCCATGGTGACGCGGCCGACCCTGGTGATCTGGGGACTGAACGACACCGCCCTGCCCGAAGCCCTGCTCGAAGGGCTGGACGGGTATGTGCCAGACCTGCGCATCGAGCGCGTCCCCGGCGCCACGCACTGGATCGTGCACGAGCAACCGGCACGCGTGGCCGCCTTGATCGGCGGCTTTCTGACCACCTGAGCCGGTTCAGAGATCGGCGTAGAAAGAACGCTCATTGCCCGGGCGGGTCTTGAAGCGCTTGTGCACCCAGTAGTACTGCGCCGGCGCCTGGCGGATGTAACCCTCCAGGTAGCGATTCATGACCGCCGTGTCGGCTTCGGGATCCGCCGTCGGGTAATCGGGCCAGGGTGACATCACCTTCACCTCATAACCTTCGCTCGTGAGGCGGCTCACCACCGGCACCACGCAGGCACGCCCCAGGCGGGCCAACCGGGACAGCGACATGAGCGTGGCGGTCTGCACGCCGAAGAAGGGCACGAACGCCGCGTCGCGCATGCCGTGGTCCATGTCGGGCAACAGGTACAGCGGCAGGCCCTGGCGCATCGCCGCGACCAGGGGCTTGATGCCCTGGCGCTTGCCCACGACATGGGGGTTGCCGAAACGCTGGCGGCCCTGTGCCATCCAGCGGTCCACATCGGCGTTGAGCTGCTCGGCGTAGAGCCCGCAGAAACGCCGCTCCAGGTGGGCCGTGAGCCCGATCCAGCCCGCGTCCATGCCCACGAAATGCGGGGCGAAGATCACGGTGGGCTCGTTCCCGGCCAGGGCCTGCAGATCGCCCGTGAGTGTCAGGCGCTGACGCACCGTGGCCAGCGGCGCCTCCCACAACCAGCTGCGGTCCAGCCAGGCTTGTGCAAAGTACACGAAATGCTGGCGCACCGCGCGGTCGCGCTCGGCCTCGCTGCTCTCCGGAAAGCACAGGGCCCAATTGATGCGCGCGATGCGACGGCGCCGCACCGCCGCCAGGTGCAGCACCTGCCCCAGCACCCAGCCCATGCCACGCACCCAGGAGAGCGGCAATGCGGCCAGCACACGCATGAAGGCCACCCCCAGGCGGTTGCCAAGGTTGCCGGGGGGCAGCGGAGCGTGGGGCGTGGGTGGCAAGGAAGGCATCAGGGCGACGGCGGTGTCGACCGGAGCGGCGACTTGTAGCGGTTGTAGGACCAGAGGTACTGGGCCGGGCATTCTCGCACCAGCGCCTCCATGGCGCGGTTGATCTGTGCTGCGGCCTCCAGCGGGTCGTCCGAGAGTGGCCCGCCGTTGAGCGGCTCGAACGGGCGCACGTGCACGCGGTAGCCTCGGCCCCAACTCAGACGCTCACCCCAGCTCAACAGGATCTGCACGCGGCCGGCCTGAGCCAGGCGGCCCGACAGCGTCATGGTGTACGCATCACGGCCGAAGAACGGCGCCCACACCCCCTGCCCTTCAGGCGGCACCTGGTCCGGCAACAGGCCCACCGCCTGCCCCGCCTTGAGTGCCTTGATGAGCTGCTTCACGCCCGCCAGGGTGGTGGGTGCGGCGAACAGACCAGGGCGCTGGCGGGCACCGGCCACCAGATCGCGCAGCCAGGGCTGGCGCGCCGGGCGGAACAGCACCGTCATGGGATGCACCGCGCCGAAGCGCCGTGCGTACGCCTGGGCCGTGATCTCGAAACAGCCCAGGTGGGGCGTGAGGAACAGCACGCCGGTGCCCTGTTGATGCGTGGATTCGATGTGCTCGGCGCCTGCCCAGACCACGGGCACGGGCCGGCCCAGCCACAGGCGGGGCAGCTCGGCCACCAGCTTGCCCGCCTCCCCCACCGTGGCCAGCGCCACCTGGCGCGGGTAGCCCGCCTGGGCGGCATGCGCAAACAGGCGACGTCGATACCGGCCCGAGAGCAAAAAACTGAGCCAGCCAAGCAACCAGCCCATCGCATGCAGAACGGACAGCGGCATCCAGCTCAGGACGCGAAAAAGGCCATGGATCAGCAGGGTCACAGGAGATGGGAAGGACAGGGTGGCGGCACGGACTTGATCTAGAATGCCGCCATCGCCGAGTTATGGAACTAATTGCGGGGCGATTCACAAATTCCGCTAAAGCGTTCGCCGAACTCTGACAGACCGGCAACGCCGGTCAACCAACGTGGAGTTTATACATGGCGAGCGATTTCCTTTTCACATCCGAATCCGTCTCCGAAGGCCACCCCGACAAGGTCGCCGACCAGATTTCCGACGCGATCCTCGACGCGATCTTTGCCCAGGATCCGCGCAGCCGCGTGGCCGCCGAGACCCTGTGCAACACCGGCCTGGTGGTGCTGGCGGGTGAAATCACCACCAACGCGCACGTCGACTACATCCAGGTCGCGCGTGACACGCTCAAGCGGATCGGTTACGACAACACCGAGTACGGCATCGATTACAAGGGCTGCGCGGTCATGGTCTGCTACGACAAGCAGTCCAACGACATCGCCCAGGGCGTGGACCACGCCTCCGACGACCACCTGAACACCGGCGCCGGCGACCAGGGCCTGATGTTCGGCTACGCCTGTGACGAGACGCCCGAGCTGATGCCCGCGCCGATCTACTACGCCCACCGCCTCGTGGAGCGCCAGGCCCAGTTGCGCAAGGATGGCCGCCTGCCTTTCCTGCGTCCCGACGCCAAGAGCCAGGTGACCATGCGTTACGTCGACGGCAAGCCGCACAGCATCGACACCGTGGTGCTCTCGACCCAGCATTCGCCCGACCAGAGCGAGTCGTCCACCAAGATGAAGGCGTCTTTCAACGAAGCCATCATCGAAGAGATCATCAAGCCCGTGCTGCCCAAGGAGTGGCTCAAGGACACCAAGTACCTGATCAACCCGACCGGCCGCTTCGTCATCGGTGGCCCGCAGGGTGATTGCGGCCTGACCGGTCGCAAGATCATCGTCGACACCTATGGCGGCGCCTGCCCGCACGGCGGTGGCGCATTCTCGGGCAAGGATCCCTCGAAGGTCGACCGTTCGGCCGCCTACGCCGCCCGCTACGTGGCCAAGAACATCGTGGCCGCCGGCCTGGCCAAGCAGTGCCAGATCCAGGTGGCCTACGCCATCGGCGTGGCCCGCCCGATGAACGTCACCGTCTACACCGAAGGCACGGGCGTGATCCCGGATGAGAAGATCGCCGCGCTGGTGCAAGAGCACTTCGACCTGCGCCCCAAGGGCATCATCCAGATGCTCGACCTGCTGCGCCCCATCTACACCAAGACGGCAGCCTATGGCCACTTCGGCCGCGAAGAACCCGAGTTCACCTGGGAGCGCACCGACAAAGCCGCCGCGCTGCGCAAGGCCGCCGGTCTGTAAATAATCACCCGAATCGACCGCCCAGGCCCCGGAGCGAAAGCCCCGGGGCTTTTTTTCGTACTTTTTTCGGACAACAGGGAAAACCACCGGTCGTAACAATTTGAATTTTCTGCGGAGGTGTCCGATATGGGAGTACAAGCCACCTTTCTGGCTTGCACTGCAACGACCCGGGAGCCTTGAACCATGGACAACTCTATCTGCCCAGACGGGATGGAAACGCCAGAGCAACAGCTCGAACGGCTGGTGGCCTTGCGCACGCAAGACCTCCAGTCCGCCCTGGACAGCGCCCTTTCCCTCGTTGACCAGGCGCCCTGCGGCCTGCTCACTTTTGACGACGCACAGCGTTGCGTCCATCTCAATCAAGCCCTGCTGGGTTGGCTGGGCCATGGCGCGCCGGGCATGCCCCTGAACGAACTGGTCGCCCCGCGCTCGCGCGACGCACTGACCGCCCACGTGGAAGCCCTGCGCCAGAGCGGGCAGAGCGAACCGGTCGATCTGGACTGGTTGCGCGTCGACGGCAGCCTGTTTCGAGCCCGCCTCGCCTCGACACCGGTATTTGATGCCGAGGGCCATTTCCTGCATGGCAGCGGCGTGGTCACGCCGCACGACGCGGCCCAGATCGCCTCCGCACAGGACAGCCTGCTGCGCAGCATCACCGACCGCATTCCCGCACGGCTGGCCTACTACGACAAGAACCTGATCTGCCGATTCGCCAACCAGGCCCATGCCGCGCGCTACGGCAAACGGCCGAGCGACATGGTCGGCTCGCCGCTGAGTCAGGTGGTGCGGCCCGACATCCTGCCCGACATCCTGCCGCGCGTGGCGCAGGCCCTCTCCGGCCAGACGCAGACCTTCGAAGCCGCGCGCACGGCCGCCGACGGTTCGACCAACTACTTCGAGATCCACTACATCCCCGACTTCCAGAATGGCACGGTCGAGGGCATCTTCATCGAGCTGCACGACATCACGGAACGCCGCCGCACGGAAGAGTTCGTGCTGCACGCCAACCAGGATCTGGAGGAGCGCGTGCGCTCGCGTTCGGCTGAGCTGTTTGCCAGCGAGCAGCGCTACCGCCTGATGGTGGATGCGATCCAGGACTACTGCATCTACTTCGTCGACGAAAACGGCGGCATCACCGAATGGACCGAGAGCGCCCAGCGTCTGCATGGTCATACGCGCTCACAGATCATGGGCCGCTCCTATGAAGCACTGCTGTCCAGCGACAACGCGGGCGAGGACGAGGTCGACCCCGGCCAGGTGCTGCGCCTGGCCAAGGCCCACGGCCAATGGGAAACCCGAGGCTGGCGCCTGCGAGAGGACGGCTCGCGCTTCTGGGCGCACACCGTGCTCACCGCGCTGCGCAACGAAGCCGGGGAGCTGCAGGGCCTCTCCAGCATCACGCGCGACATGACCGCCGCCAAGAGCCTTGAGGACGTGATGAACGACCTCAACCGAGAGCTGGAAAAGCGCGTCGCCGAGCGCACGCAGCAGCTCGTGGCGGCCAACAAGGACCTGGACGTGTTCTCGCACATGGTTTCGCACGACCTGCGCGCACCGTTGCGCCACATCGCCAGTTTCGTGAGCCTGTTGCAGGAGCAGATGGGCGACTCCGCCGACACGCTGGCCCTGCAGTACCAGAATTCGATCGCCAAGGCGTCCAAACGCATGAGCCTGATGATCGAAGGCCTGCTGGAGTACGCCCGCCTGGGCCGTGTGGCCATCGACACCCAGCCGGTGCCGATCGCCCAGCTTGTGGAAGGCGTGATCGCGCACCTGAAGCAGGAAAACCCGGACCGGCGCATCGAGTGGGTGATCGAGAACGACCTGCCCGTCGTGCGGGGCGATGCCATGCTGCTGGCCCAGGCCCTGGGCAACCTGCTGGGCAACTCCGTGAAATACACCCGTCCTCGCGACCTGGCCCGCATCGAGGTGGGCTGGAAGGTCAGCCCAGTCGGGGGACGCACTTTCTACATCGCCGACAACGGCGTGGGCTTTGACTTGGAGAAGGCGCACAACCTGTTCGTGATGTTCCAGCGCCAGCACCATTCGATGGACTTCGAAGGGACCGGCACGGGCCTGGCGCTGTCGCAGCGCATCATCGAACGCCATGGTGGGCGCATCTGGTCTGAAACCGCACCCGGCGAAGGCTGCACTTTCTACTTCACCTTGCCATTTGACGGCATGGAGCCGGAGATGGCTTTCCCCGAGTCGTCCCTGGCCGAGCTGCCGGCCTGAAGCCGAAGGCCAGCCGATAATCGCGCGGTGAGCCCCACCACCGCACCGATTCCCTCTGTCCTGTTCTCCCTGTCAGGCCGCGTCGCCCTGGTCACCGGCGCGACCCGCGGTCTGGGCCTGTGCATGGCCCAGGCGCTGGCCGCCCATGGCGCCACCGTCTGGCTCAACGGCCGCGATGCCGCCAGCCTGCATGAAGCGGTGGACCGGGTGCGCGAAAGCGGCCAAGCCGCTGGCGGCACCGCGCAGGCGCTGCCTTTCGATGTGGGCGACGAGGCCGCTGCCACGGCGGCCGTGGCCCACCTGCTGGCCGAAAGTGGCCGGATCGACATTCTGATCAACAACGTGGGCCAGCGCCGGCGCCAGCCCCTGGACGAATTGCCCGCCCAGGCCCTGCGTGAATTGCTGGAGGCCAATCTCGTCTCGGCCTGGCACCTCTGTCGCGAGGTGGCGCGGCCCATGCGCGCCCAGGGCGCTGGGCGCATCATCAACGTCACCTCCATCGCCGGGCCGATCGCCCGCGCCGGCGACGCGGCCTACACCACCAGCAAGGGCGCGCTCGACGCCCTCACGCGCGCGCTCGCGGCCGAACTCGGCCCGCAAGGCATCAACGTCAACGCGATCGCCCCGGGCTATTTCGCCACCGGCGCCAACACCGCCATGGTAGAGGACGTCTCCGTGGCGGCCTGGCTCGATCGGCGCAGTTCGCTGGGCCGCTGGGGCCGGCCCGAGGAGATCGGTGGCGCGGCGGTGTTCCTGGCCTCACCCGCCGCCAGCTACGTCACGGGCCAGGTGCTGGTCGTGGACGGCGGTTACCTAGCCCACTTCTGAGCCGAGCGGGCGTCAGCCCGCGTGCCGGCGAACCCAGGCTTCGTAGGTGGACACCCATTTCTGAAGGAACTCGCGGCTGTCGGCACCGATGCCCCCGTCCTTGTCGAACAGGCCTTCCTTGGACTGGATGAACGCCTCGGGCTGACCCAGCGTGGGCACGTCGAGGTAGGCGAGGATGTTGCGCAGGTGCTGCTGTGCGAGCGCCGTGCCAATCGCGCCGACCGACACGCCGATGACCCCGGCGGGTTTGCCGGCCCAGGCGCTCTGGCCGTAGGGGCGCGAGGCGTGGTCGATGGCGTTTTTCAACACACCGGGCAGGGAGCGGTTGTACTCGGGAGTCACGAACAGCAGGCCTTGCGACGCCGCGATCTCGGCCTTGAGCCGTTTCACCGGAGCGGCCTGGTTCGCGTCGTCGTCCTGGTTGTACAGCGGCAGGTCACCGATCTCGAGCTGCTTGAACGTGAACTCCTTCGAGGCAAGCTGGGCGAGGGCCGTCGCCAGCCGGCGGTTGAAGGAGTCGCGGCGCAAGCTGCCGACGATCACACCGATCTGAAATCCACTCATGGCAAATCCTCTTCTGGAACGGGGTTGGGGAAACAACAAAGGGTGAACGCGAGAGACTACAGGCTCAAGACAAACACTCAGGACGGTGTGGGTACCGGTGAGCCCGCCGGCAGGTGCAGCACCACCTTGCGCGGATCGTCGGCCATCTGGTCCAGCGCGGCGCGGAGCCGGTCGAGCAAGCTCGCATCGTCCGCATCCTTTGCTTCGCCAGGCAGCGACAGGGAGGCCAGGCGAAAGCGCAGCGACAGGCCCGCCGGCAAGGAAGGCCCCTGCTCCAGCCCCTTGGCCACGATGTGTTGCGCCAGCAGCATCAGGTCGTCGGGCTGCAGCGGCCCTTCGACCAGCACCGCAAAACGCGCATTGGCCACACGGCAGACGGTGTCCACGTCGCGCGCCACGTGCGACAGCCGCGATGCCGCCACCACCAGTGCGCGGTCGGCCACCTCCCGGCCATGGCGGGAGACGATGTCCGCATGGTTGAGCACCTCCACCATCAGGAGGCCACTCTGATGCCCATAGCGCCTGGAGCGGCGCATGGCATCGCGCAAACGCAGATGAAGCACGGGCTCAATGGTCAAACCGGTCAAGGGGTCCGTGCTCTCGATCGCACGCAGGCGGGCATGGTTCTCGTTGAACTCCTTGGCACGCCGATGCAGGATGTAGAGCAGGAGCGGGATCTCGATGGCCGAGCCGATGAGCACGGCGTATTGCGTGGCCCAGCTGTCCGGCAACACGCCGGCCGCGCGCAGTGCGGGAAACGGGTAGCTCAGGTGAACCGGCAGGAAACCCAGCGCCAGCCAGCCCGCGTACTTCTCGCCCAGCCGCCAGGTCCAGATGCACAGCACGAAGCTCAACACCACCGACAGCAGGCCGTACAGGTTAAGCACGACAAAGCCAAAGCGGTTCTGCAGCAGCAGGTACACCACGGGGAACAGCAGCCCGAACCACGACCAGGCCTTCACGAAAAGGTCCACCTGCCGGTGGTGGCGCGACACCGCACAGGCCTCGCGCACGAACCAGATGCCCGCCGCGGTGAGCCACAGCATGAACACCGCCGGCGCGGCGTCGTTCCACCACGCCCAATCGCGCCAGAAAAACACCCCGCCCACGCCTGTGAAGGCCGCCTGAAAGCCCAACATGCTCGCGACATAGCAGCAGTAGGCGATGAAAGCGCGGTCGCCATAGAGGCGCGCGTGCACCCAGCCCCAGAACAAGACCAGCAGGCCGAAACCGAGATACCCCCCGATCATGAGGAAAGTCCAGTAGCGTGTTTCCTGCAGCGTGTCTTCCTCCAGCAGCAGCAGGCGCGGGCTCAGGGGTGCTGGCCGGTTTTCCAGGCGCAGCCAGACTGGGCCCGTTGATCCGGCCGGCAAGGCAAACACCGGTGTCTGGTCGGGATGGCTCCATTGCGACACCGGCAAATGATCGCCCGCTTGTTGCACCGTCCACTCTCCCTGAGGACCGATGGCATGGAGCGTCGCCCGGTTGGTGAAGGCCGCCGCACTCAGGGCGAGGTACCAACGCCGGCTGGCGTCCAGGGCAGGCAAGTCCAGCCGCAACCACAAGGCGGCAGCCGCCAGGTCAAAAGACCGGTCGTGGCCCATGGGCTGGAAGTCCCCCACCGGTCGGCGCATGGCGTCGTCGAGGGAGGCCTGACCCGAGGTATCGACCCAGAAGCGCGCTTGCAGGGTGACATCGGACGCAGGAGGAGCCGCCTGGGCAGAACCCGGGTGCGACCAAAGACCCAGGAGGGCGACCAGCGCCGTCAGAAAGCGAAGAAGGAGACGCTGGGCCGGCCCGTGGAAGGAAAGGATGCAGTCCATGCCGGCATCGTAAGTGTTTGTGTCCAATCAGCGTCCGGCGATCCGGTGGCCAGACCCATCACACCAGAAATAAACCCCCTTCGATCTTGAAATGGGGTTCCGGCGCCCTTATGATTAGCACTCGCTGGCGTTGAGTGCTAACCCCCGACGCCATGTCGATCAGCGGTATCCGCTGGCCCGCCAGGGCTGGCACCGCCGTTCTGAACAAACCCCATCTGTTCCATACCCAGGAGATGCAATGAACCTTCGTCCTCTCGCCGATCGCGTGATCGTCAAGCGCATTGACAGCGAAACCAAGACCGCTTCCGGCATCGTCATCCCCGACGCCGCCGCCGAAAAGCCCGACCAGGGCGAAGTCCTGGCAGTCGGTCCCGGCAAGAAAAACGACAAGGGCGAACTGTCCGCCATGAACGTCAAGGTCGGTGACCGCGTTCTGTTCGGCAAGTACAGCGGCCAGACCGTCAAGGTCGCTGGCGACGAACTGCTGGTCATGAAGGAAGACGACCTGTTCGCGGTCGTCGAGAAGTAATCCTTCGCCGTCATCCACTCTTTTTTACTGAATTCGGAGAAACAACATGGCAGCAAAAGACGTCATTTTCGGCGGCGAAGCCCGCGCACGCATGGTTGAAGGCGTGAACATCCTGGCCAACGCGGTCAAGGTCACCCTGGGCCCCAAGGGCCGCAACGTGGTGCTCGAGCGCTCTTTCGGCGCCCCCACCGTGACCAAGGACGGTGTGTCCGTGGCCAAGGAAATCGAACTCAAGGACAAGCTCCAGAACATGGGCGCGCAGATGGTCAAGGAAGTCGCTTCCAAGACGTCCGACAACGCCGGTGACGGCACCACCACCGCCACCGTGCTGGCCCAGGCCATCGTGCGCGAAGGCATGAAGTACGTGGCCGCCGGCATGAACCCGATGGACCTCAAGCGCGGCATCGACAAGGCCGTGGAAGCCCTGATCGCCGAGCTGAAGAAGGCCTCCAAGGCCACCACCACCAGCAAGGAAATCGCCCAGGTCGGTTCCATCTCCGCCAACAGCGACTCCAGCATCGGCGAGATCATCGCCAATGCCATGGACAAGGTCGGCAAGGAAGGCGTGATCACCGTGGAAGACGGCAAGTCGCTGCAGAACGAACTCGACGTCGTCGAAGGCATGCAGTTCGACCGCGGCTACCTGTCGCCCTACTTCATCAACAACCCCGAGAAGCAATCGGCGCTGTTGGACAACCCCTTCGTGCTGCTGTACGACAAGAAGGTTTCCAACATCCGTGACCTGCTGCCCACGCTGGAGCAAGTCGCCAAGGCTGGCCGTCCGCTGTTGATCATTGCCGAAGACGTCGAAGGCGAAGCCCTGGCGACGCTGGTGGTCAACACCATCCGCGGCATCCTGAAGGTCGTGGCTGTGAAGGCCCCTGGCTTCGGCGACCGCCGCAAGGCCATGCTGGAAGACATCGCCATCCTGACCGGCGGCAAGGTGATCGCTGAAGAAGTGGGCCTGACACTCGAGAAGGTGACCCTGGCCGACCTGGGCCAAGCCAAGCGCGTGGAAATCGGCAAGGAAAACACCACCATCATCGACGGCGCCGGCGCTGCCGCTGACATCGAAGCCCGCGTCAAGCAAGTGCGCGTGCAGATCGAAGAAGCCACCAGCGACTATGACCGCGAGAAGCTGCAAGAGCGCGTGGCCAAGCTGGCCGGCGGCGTGGCCGTCATCAAGGTCGGTGCCGCCACCGAAGTCGAGATGAAGGAAAAGAAGGCCCGCGTGGAAGACGCCCTGCACGCCACCCGCGCTGCCGTGGAAGAAGGCATCGTGGCCGGTGGTGGCGTGGCCCTGCTGCGCGCCCGCCAAGCCGCTGGCACCATCAAGGGTGACAACGCTGATCAAGACGCCGGCATCAAGCTGGTGCTCAAGGCCATCGAAGCGCCCCTGCGCGAAATCGTGGCCAACGCCGGTGGCGAACCGTCGGTGGTGGTCAACGCCATCCTGGCCGGCAAGGGCAACTACGGCTTCAACGCCGCCAACGACACCTACGGTGACATGATCGAGATGGGCATTCTGGACCCGACGAAGGTCACCCGCACCGCGCTGCAGAACGCCGCATCGGTGTCCAGCCTCATGCTGACGACCGAAGCCATGGTCGCCGAGTCCCCGAAGGACGACGCACCTGCGATGCCCGGCGGCGGCATGGGTGGCATGGGCGACATGGGCGGCATGGGCATGTAATTGCTCCTTGCCTGAGGGCGCATGGCGGCGTTGCAGCCGCTTGCCGTGGCGATGCCACTGTCAGCGCGTCTGCGCCTTGCCCTGCACCCTCATGCTGCGTCGGAATGCCTGCTGGTGTTCTGACAGGGTTCCCCAAAAAAAGCCCCGCGAGAAATCGCGGGGCTTTTTGTTTTTGCGCTCGGCTCGAGCTACTTCATCAAGGCTTCGAGCTTGATCGTGTCCGCCACGAACGCCCGGATGCCCTCGGCCAGTTTCTCGGTCGCCATCGCATCCTCATTCAGGGCGAAGCGGAAGCTGGCTTCGTCGTGGGTCACGAAGGGAATGTCCAACGACTTGGCGGCGTTGGCATCCAGTGCCCGGCTCAAGGGCGCATCGCTGGCGGCCAGCTGGGCCAGCAGCTCGGGGCTGATGGTCAGCAGGTCGCAACCGGCCAGCGCCGTGATCTGGCCCACGTTGCGGAAGCTCGCGCCCATCACCTCGGTGGCAACGCCGTGCTTCTTGTAGAACTCGTAGATGCTGCGCACGGAACGCACGCCCGGGTCGTTGGCACCGGCCATCGCAGCCTCGTCCCAGCCGGTGCCCGCGCTTTTCTTGTACCAGTCGTAGATGCGGCCCACGAAGGGCGAGATCAGCTGCACCTTGGCCTGGCCACAGGCCACCGCCTGGGCGAACGAGAACAGAAGGGTCAGGTTGGTGTGAATGCCTTCGCGCTCCAACCGCGCAGCGGCCTGAATGCCTTCCCAGGTGGAGGCGATCTTGATCAGCACACGGTCCACATGCACGCCGGCACCCTGGTAGAGCTCGATGATGCGGCGCGCGCGGGTCACGGTGGCCTCGGTGTCGAAGCTCAGCCGGGCATCCACCTCGGTCGAAACCCGGCCCGGGATCAGGCGCAGGATCTCGCCACCAAATGCCACCAGCAAGCGATTCATCACCTCATCCAACCCCTGGGCGCCGTGCTTCGCGACAGCGTCCTTGAGCAGATGGGCGTACTCGGGCTTCTGGACCGCCTTCAGGATGAGCGACGGGTTCGTCGTGGCGTCCTGCGGCGCGTAGGCCGCGATCTGGTTGAAGTCACCGGTGTCGGCCACAACCGTGGTGAATTGCTTGAGGGCATCGAGTTGGTTCATGGCCGGATTATCGACCAGCGGGTGTAATAAAATTTCACGCCATCTGTCATCCATGTAACTAAAACCACCATGCTCGACCGGATCAAAGCCTCCCTGCCCTCGCTGGCGCCTGCCGAGCAACGTGTGGCCAAGCTCGTGCTGTTGGACCCGCGCACCTTTGCCAGCCTGCCGGTGACCGAACTCGCCGAGCGCGCGCACGTGAGCAAGCCCACGGTGGTGCGCTTCTGCCGCAGCATGGGATACGACGGCCTGTCGGACTTCAAGCTCAAGCTTGCCGGCACGGTGAGTGAGGGCGTGCCGTTCATCCACCGCAGCGTGGACGTGGACGACAAGACGAGTGACGTGCTGGTCAAGGTGATCGACAACACCGTGGCGGCCTTCCTGAAATACCGCAACGACGCCTCCAGCCACGCGATCGAAAAGGCGGTGGACGCCCTGGTGGCCACCTACAAGAACCGGGGGCGCATCGAGTTCTACGGCGCGGGCAACTCGGGCATCGTCGCGCAGGACGCGCAACACAAGTTCTTCCGCCTGGGCATCAATGCCATTGCCTACAGCGACGGCCATATGCAGGTGATGAGCGCCTCGCTGCTCGGGCCGGGCGATTGCGTGGTCATCATCTCCAACTCCGGCCGCACGCGCGACCTGATGGATGCAGCCGACATCGCGCGCAAGCACGGCGCGACGGTGATCGTCATCACCACCAGCGGTTCACCGCTGGCGCAGAGCGGCCACATCCACCTCTCGGCCGACCACCCGGAAGGCTACGACCGCTACAGCCCGATGACCTCGCGCCTGATGCACCTGATGGTGATCGACATTGTCGCCACCTGCCTGGCCCTGCGCATCGGCGGCAACAAGCTCCAACCCCTGCTCAAGGAAATGAAGAACAACCTCCGGAGCAAGAGGTACACGTGACCGTGCGCGTTGCGCAGGGTCACGTGCCCCCCTGCGCCGCTGACGCGGCTTCCCCCCGGTGAGGGGACGATGCCTGTGGCCCGGCAAAGCCGGTTCCACGGCATCTCTGGACCAGAGCTTGCTCCGGACACACCACCTCAGGACGGTGAGTGCTCCCCGCAGCGAAGTCAAGGAGGAGGCGGCCCCAGCCGCCGGGGGACATTCGCGGAGGGGAGCGCCCACCGTCCGCGCCAACGCCCACACCTTGGCGCGAAACTAAATCCGGCCTTCTTCCACCGCATGGCAGGCGATGCGAATACCGCCAAGCTCCAGCAACTGAGGACGCTCGCTGCGGCAGCGGTCGTTGGCATGCGGACACCGCGGGTTGAAAGCACACCCGCTGGGCGGGTTCAGCGGGTTGGGCACCTCGCCCGACACCGGTGTCCGCGCCTTGCCGGTGTCGTGCATCTTCGGGATCGCATCGAGCAGCATGCGCGTGTAGGGATGGCGCGGCCGGTCGAACAGCGTGTGCTTGGGCGCCAATTCCACCAGCCGACCCAGGTACATCACCCCCACCTGATCGCTCACGTGGCGCACCACCGCCAAGTTGTGGCTGATGAACAGGTAGGTCAGCCCGCGCTCGCGCTGCAGGTCCTTCATGATGTTGAGCACCTGCGCCTGCACGCTCACGTCCAGCGCCGACGTGGGCTCATCGCACACCAGAAACTCCGGCTGCGTGGCCAGGGCCCGCGCGATGGAAATGCGCTGGCGCTGCCCGCCCGAGAACTGGTGCGGGTACTTCACGCGATCCAGCGGCGACAAACCCACCGACTTCAGCAACTCATCCACCCGCGCGCGCAACGCCACCGGCTCGGTCTCGATCTCGTGCTCACGCAGCGGCTCGGCAATGATGTCCTCCACGCGCCAGCGCGGGTTCAGGCTCGCATACGGGTCCTGGAAAATCATCTGGATCCGGCGGCGCAGCTTGCGGCCTTCTGGCGTCTTGAACGCAGCGTGAGCGTCCTGGCCATCGAACTCGAAGCCACCCCGAGTCGGTTCATACAGACCCACCAGCAGGCGCGCCACCGTGCTCTTGCCGCAGCCCGACTCGCCCACCAGGGCCAGCGTCTGGCCCCGTGGAATGTCGAAAGACACACCGTCCACCGCGCGCAACATCTGGCGCGGCTGGCGCTCGATCACGCGGTTGAGCCAGGGCGCAGACACGTCGAAGGTCTTGGCCAGGTCGGTGGCGCGCACCAGCGGCGCCTGGGGGGCGGCGGCAGGTGCCGCAGCGCTGCTTGGAGCACCGCGGCTTTGTGCGGCCAACACCGCCTTTTCGATCATGTCGGCGCTCATGCCAGGGCTCCTGCTTGCGCGTGCAGCCAGCAGGCCGCCCGGGTGGCCCCGGCCGGCAGCAGATCGGGCCGGTCGACGTGGCAGCGGTCGAACACCTTCTCGCATCGCGGGTTGTAGGCACAACCGGAGGGAATGGCGTTGAGCCGCGGCATCGCGCCGTCGATCTGGTGCAGGCGCTCGCGGTCCTGGCTCATGTCGGGAATGCAAGCCATCAGACCGGCGGTGTAAGGGTGCGCCGGGTGGTTGATGACCTCGTGCACCGGGCCAATCTCGGCGACGCGTCCGGCGTACATCACGGCCACGCGGTCGCAGGTCTCGGCGATCACGCCCATGTCGTGCGTGATCAGCATCACCGCCGCCCCACGCTGTTTGCAGATGGTCTTGAGCAGCGTGATGATCTGCGCCTGGATCGAGACATCGAGCGCGGTGGTGGGCTCGTCGGCCACGATGAGTTGCGGCTCGGCCGCGAGTGCCAACGCGATCACGACGCGCTGGCGCATGCCACCGGAGAACTGATGCGGGAAGTGGTCAATGCGCTGCTCGGCGGCCGGAATGCCGGTGTCCTTGAGCAGGTCGATCGCACGCCTGCGCGCCTCGGCCTGGCTCACCGGCAGGTGGGTGGTGATGGTCTCGATGAGCTGGCGGCCCACGGAATACAGGGGGTTGAGCGAGGTCAACGGGTCCTGGAAGATCGCGCCGATCTGGCGGCCCCGCACCTTGCGCATCTGGTCGTGCGGCAGGTTGTCGATGCGGCGGCCATGCAGCAGGATCTCGCCCGAGGCGACACGGCCCGGTGGTTCCAGCAGGCCGATGATGGAGGCGCCTGTCAGCGACTTGCCCGCGCCGGACTCGCCCACCACGCCGAGGATCTCGCCCGGGGCGATGTCAAAGGAAACGTCGTCCAGCGCGCGCAATGTGCCGCGGCGGCCGGGGAATTCGACGATCAGGTTCTTGACTTGGAGAAGGCTCATCTTGGTCTCAGCGCAGGCGGGGGTTGAGTGCGTCGCGCAGCCAGTCGCCCAGCAGGTTCACGCTGAGTGCGATCAGCACCAGCATGGCGCCCGGAAAAATGGTGATCCACCATTCGCCGGAGAACAGGTAGTCGTTGCCCACGCGGATCAGCGTGCCCAGCGACGGTGAGGTCGGCGGAGCGCCCACACCCAGGAAAGACAGCGTGGCCTCGGTGATGATGGCCGTGGCCACCTGGATGGTGGCCAGCACCAGCACCGGGCCCATGACGTTGGGCAGCACATGGCTGCGCATGATGTGCAGCGGCGCCACGCCGGTCACGCGCGCGGCCTGCACGTACTCCTTGTTGCGCTCCACCAGCGTGGAACCCCTCACCGTGCGCGCGTACTGCACCCAGCCGGTGAGCGTGATCGAGATGATCAGCACACCAAAGGCCAGCGTCTCGTGCGCGTTCGGAAACAAGGCGCGGCCCACGCCGGCGATCAGCAAGGCGATGAGGATCGGCGGGAAGGACAGCATCACGTCGCACAGGCGCATGAGGAAACCGTCCACCCAACCGCCGAGGAAGCCGGCCAGCAGGCCGAAGGTGACACCGATCACCACCGATAGAAGCACCGAGGCCAGGCCCACCGCGAGCGAGATGCGCGCGCCGTACATCAATGCCGAGAGGATGTCGCGGCCCTGGTCGTCCGTCCCGAGCAGGAAGGTGCTTGATCCATCGGGGTGCCAGGCTGGCGGCAGCCGGGCATTCATGAGTTCGAGCGTTGCGAGGTCAAAAGGGTTGTGCGGAGCCACCCACGGCGCGAAGACCGCGCAGAACACGCAGATGAAGGCGATCACCGCCGCGACGATGGCGGTCGGCGAGGTGCGGAAGCTGTGGCCGACATCGCTGTCGAGCCCTCTTTTGATGAGGCTGATCACGTGGGGAACCTGGTTGGGTGCGACGCCACCACAAGGCCGGGGCCTCGTGGTGGCGAGGGCCGGCTTATTTCGCCGGTTTCACCGACATGAAACGGAACGGCATGAAGTTGTCGGCCAGCTGGATCAGCTCCACGTTGTTGGCCACGCCCCAGGCCAAGGCCTGTTGGTGCAGCGGCAGGTGGCCGATGTCGTCCGAGTGCAGCTTGAAGGCCTCCTTGATCAGGGCATCGCGCTTGGCCTTGTCGGTTTCCGACTGGATCTGCACCGTCAGCTCATCCACCTTCGGGTTGCAATAGGCACCCAGGTTGAACTGGCCGCTGCCCTTGTCGTCCACGCAGCGCATCAGGGCGTTCAGCGCGTTGTGCGCGTCGTAGGTGCCCGGGGTCCAGCCCAGCATGTAGAAGCTGGTGTCGCGGCGCAGGATCTTGGGGAAGTAGGTGCCCTTGGTTTCGGCCTGCAGGTTGATCTTCACGCCCACGCGCGCGAGGTTGGCGGCCACCGCCTGGCAGATCGCCCCGTCGTTCACATAGCGATCGTTGGGGCAGTTCAAGGCCACTTCAAAGCCATTGGGGTAACCCGCATCGGCCAGCAGCTTCTTGGCCGCGTCCGGGTCGTACGGCAGGCGGTTGTTCATGGCGTTGTCGAACCCGTTGATGCCGGGCCCCACCATCAGCGCCATGGGCTTGGAGGCGCCGCGCATCACGGTGCGCTGGATGCCGTTGATGTCGATGGCCTGGTAGAAGGCCTGGCGCACACGCTTGTCCTTGAAGGGATTCTTGCCTTTGACGTTGGAGTACAGCAGCTCGTCGCGCTTCTGGTCCATGCCCAGAAAGATGGTGCGCAGCTCGGGGCCCTGCATCACCTTGCTCTTGCCACTGGCGTTGATGCGCGCCACGTCCTGCAGCGGCACCGGTTCGATCACATCCACCTGACCCGAGAGCAGCGCGGCCACGCGGGTGGAATCGTTGCCGATCGGCGTGTACTCCACGTTGACCACGTTGCCTTCGATCTTGCCCCAGTAGCTGCCGTTGCGCACGAAGCTGGTCTTGACGTTGGGCTGACGCTCGCGCAGGCGGAACGGGCCTGTGCCGTTGGCGCGGAACGAGGCCGCATTCTCGACACCCTTGCGACGGTCCACCGGCCGGGTGGCCTGGTTGTCCTCGGCCCACTTCTTGTTCATGATGAACAGCAGCGACAGCACATCGGGCAGGATAGGGAACGGTCCCTTGGTCTCGATGTCGACCGTGAAGTCGTTGACCTTGCGGACCTCCTTCACATCGTTGGTGTAGCTCTTCATGTCCGAGCCTTCGCCCGAAGCGCGCGCGAAGGTGAACAACACGTCATCGGCCGTGAAGGGTGCGCCGTCGTGGAATTTCACGCCCTTGCGCAACTCGAAACGCCAGACGCTGGGCGAGGTCTGTTTCCAGCTCGTTGCCAGCCCGGGCACCAACTTCAGGTTCTGGTCACGGCCCACCAGGGGTTCGTAGACGTTGTTCGTCACGCTGAGCTGCAAGGACTCGTTGAGCGAATGCGGGTCCATGGACAGGGCATCGCCCTGGTTGCCGATGCGGATGGTCTGCGCCGAGGCAACCCCCAGGGTAAGCATGGCGGTTGTGACCAGTGTGGCCGCCAGCGTTTTCCGGAAAATCATGCTTCGCTCCTTGATGCGTTTGTGGTTGTGGAAGGGGTTTTGCTCGACGCGTGAGCCTCATCGACCCATGGCATGGCGTGTTCCACCAGGCTGGCGTGCAGGGCCGCTCCGAGCGGCAGAACCTCGTCGTTGAAGTCGTAGCGGCTGTTGTGCAGGAAACAGCTGCCAAGGCCGTTTTCAGCGCCTTGGCCCAGGCGCAGGTAGGCCCCGGGCTTGACCTGCAGCATGAACGAGAAGTCCTCGGCCCCCATGCTCGGGTCCATGTTGCGGTCCACGTGATCGTGGCCGACCAGCTTCTGCGCCACATCGGCCGCGAAACGGGCTTCGTCCCGCGTGTTGATGGTGGCCGGGTAGATGCGCTCGTAGTTCACGTGCGCCGTGGCACCCAGGCCCAGCGCCACGCCGGAGCAGACCTCCTGCAGGCGTTTCTCGACCATGGCCTGCACTTCGGGGTTGAAGGTGCGCACCGTGCCCACCAGCGTGGCCTTGCCCGGCATCACGCTGAACGCGCCCATATCGCCGGCCTGCATCGCGCACAGGCTGATGACCGCGCTGTCGATGGCTCGCACGTTGCGCGAGACGATGCTCTGCACCGCCGTGATGATGTGGGCCGACACCAGCACCGGATCCACCGTCTGGTAGGGGTGCGCGCCGTGGCCTCCCTTGCCCGTGACTTCGATGGTGATGCGATCGGCCGAGGCCATCATGGGGCCGGGGTTCACGCCCACCATGCCAGGGCGCATCTGCGGCCAGTTGTGCATGCCGAAAACGGACTGCACCGGGAAGCGGTCGAAGAGGCCGTCCTCGATCATGGCCTTGGCGCCCGCAAAACCTTCTTCGCCGGGCTGGAAGATCAGCACCGCCGTGCCGTCAAACTGGCGCGTTTCGGCGAGATAGCGCGCCGCACCCACCAGCATGGCGGTGTGGCCGTCGTGGCCGCAGCCGTGCATCATGCCGGGGCGCATGGACTTCCAGGCGAAGTCGTTGTGCTCGGTCATGGGCAGCGCGTCCATGTCGGCGCGCAGGCCGACCATGCGGCCACTGGTGTGGCGGCGGCCGCGGATCACGGCCACCACCCCCGTCTTGCCGATGCCGGTGTGGATCTCGTCCACGCCACACACCTTGAGCGACTCGACCACGCGCTGCGCGGTGTAGTGCTCTTCGAAACCGATTTCCGGATGGGCGTGCAGATCACGGCGCAGGGCCGTGAGCTCGGGGTGGAAGGCCGCGATATGGGAAAACGCACGGCCATGGGCCTTGATGCGGGATGGGGTGGACATCAGTGGCCTCCCGCCTTCTCCACGCGCAGGCGGGGGTCGACCGCGAAGTACAGCAGATCGACGATCAGGTTGATGACCACGAAGATCAAGGCGATGAGGCACAGGTAGGCGGCCATCACCGGGATGTCGGCGAAGGTCACGGCCTGGATGAACAGCAGCCCCATGCCCGGCCACTGGAACACCGTCTCGGTGATGATGGCGAAGGCGATCAAGCCCCCCAGTTGCAGACCGGTGATGGTCATCACCGGCACCAGCGTGTTTTTCAGCGCGTGTCCAAAATGCACCGCGCGGTTGGTCAGGCCTCTGGCGCGCGCGAACTTGATGTAGTCGGTGCGCAGCACCTCCAACATTTCCGCGCGCACCAGCCGCATGATCAGCGTGAGCTGGAAGATCGCCAGCGTGATGGCCGGCAGGGTGATGTGGTGCCAGCCCTTCGGAGTCAGCAGGCCGGTGCTCCACCAACCCAGCTGCGTCACGTCACCCCGACCGAAGCTGGGGAACCAGCCCAATGTGACGGCGAACAGCAGGATCAGCAGGATGCCGATCAGAAACGTGGGCAGGGACACACCGAGCAGCGACACGGTCATGAACACCTGGCTCATGAACGTACCGCGCCGCAACGCCGCATACACCCCCATCGGGATCCCTACCACCAGCGCAAGCACCGCCGCCACCATGGACAGCTCCAGCGTGGCAGGGAAACGCTCGGCGATCAGGCGCGAGACCTTGGCCCCCTGCCGCAACGACAGGCCGAATTCACCTTGCACCGCGTTGGCGAGGAAATGCCAGAACTGCACGAAGAAGGGGCGGTCCAGACCGAGCTCGGTGCGCAGTTCGCGCACCTGGTCCGGGGTGGCATCCTGCCCGAGCAGGAACACCACGGGATCCCCTACATACTGAAACAACATGAACGCGATGAACGCCACGCTGACCATGACGATCACGGCTTGCGCCAGTCGCCGAAGAATGAATGCGAACATCGTGTGAAAAATAAAGAGAGGGTCGCCCCCTGCGGTGCGCGACCCTCGACTGACGCTGTGAAATCAGTTTACCTTGATGAGACGCCAGTCCAGGCGGTTGTCCGCCCGGTGCACCACGTCGACATTCTTCTTCATGGCCCAGGGAATGATCTGGTTGTGCAGGGGAATGTGGGCCACGTCCTCGTTCTGCAGCGCCAAGGCCTTGGTCAGGAGCTCCGTGCGCAGCTTGAGATCCGTTTCCTTTTTGGTGCGCTCCACCAGCGCGTCCATCTGCGGGTTGCTGTAGCGGCCCACGTTGTAGTTGCCATCGCCACCCGCCCCGACCGAACGCACCAGGGACTGCAGGCTGTAGAGCGCGTCAAAGGTGGGCACACCCCAACCCAGCATGTAGATGCTGGCTTCGTAGCGCTGGATCATCGGGAAATAGGTCACCAGCGGCAAGGTGCGCAGCTTGGCTTTCACACCGATGCGCGCCCACATCGACGTCACGGCCTGGCAGATCTGCTCATCGTTGATGTAGCGGTTGTTGGGGCAGGCGAAGTCGACCTCAAAGCCATCCTTGTAGCCCGCATCGGCCAGCAGCTTCTGGGCTGCCGCCACGTTGAAAGGATGCCGCTTGTGAACCGCCTCCGTCCAACCATTGACCTGTGGGGCCACCAGGGCGCCAGTGGGCTGTCCCAGACCACGCAAGCTCACACGCGCGATCGTGTTCATGTCGATGGCCTGGTACAGCGCCTTGCGGACCCGCTGGTCCTTCAAGGGGTTCTTGCCCTTGATGTTGCTGCCTGGCAGTTCATCGCGAAACTGGTCCATGCCGAAGAAGATGGTCCGGTTTTCCACGCCATCGATCACCTTGAGGTTCTGGTCGCCACGCACGCGCGCCAGATCCTGCGGGCTGGGATCGAGCACCAGATCCACCTCACCCGACAGCAGCGCCGCCATGCGCGTGGCCACCGCTTTGACAGGCGTGTAGACCACTTCGGTCACGTTGCCTTCCGCCTTGCCCCACCAGTTCGGGTTGCGCGTGACCACCAACTTCTGGTCCGGCTGCCACTCCTTCAGCACGAAGGGGCCCGTGCCATTGGCGTTGCGATGGGCGAAGTTCTCGTCCTGCGTCTTGATGTCCTTGGGCATGGTCGAGTTGTTCTTCTCCGCCCAGGCCTTGCTCATCATGCGCAACTCGGTGAGCTGGTTGAGCAACACCGGGTTGGGGTCCTTCGTGAAGATGTCGATGGTGTTGGCGTCCACCTTCACGACCCGGTCAATGCCTTGCGCATAGATGCCGAAATTCGATGTCTTGGTCATCGCTCGCTCGATCGAAAACACCGCGTCATCCGCCGAGAACGTCGAACCATCGTGGAACTTGACCCCCGTGCGCAGATTCATGCGCAACTGCGTGGGCGTCACCTGCTTCCAGGCCGTCGCCAGAACGGGCTCTGGTTTGAAAGTCTTGCTGTTGTAGTAAACCAGCGACTCATAGACCGACGCATGGATGCCGTTGGCCAGGGCGTTGTTCTGGGAATGGATGTCCCACGTGGGAATGTCACTGGCGCTCGTCCATTTGAAGGTTTTGGCGTGAGCACCGCCGGCACCAACGGCCATCGCGGCGAACAGGACTGCAAGTGGGAGCTTCATTTGTTGACACCTAAATAAAGTGGGCATCCCGCCACTATGCAACAAACGTTCCCGGCCAATGCACCGGAGTAACCCGAACGGACAGACGCCCTGGCGTCAATCTGAGGCGCGTTCCAGCCTCAGCGCGCCATACCACGCCGTGAGCTGGCTCTCCGTGTTGTCAGTGTCCGTCATCAGCGCCACGAGGCGCAAGGGCCCCGGCTCCTCGCCAAAGGCCAGGCGGAAATCGGCGCGCACGTCGCGCACATGATCGCGCCACTGCCCCAAGTTGGCCACATCGCTGTCCACCACCAGCTTCCGGATGCGGTCCGTGCGCGGGTTCACCACAACGGTGCCCGGTGCGTGCTTGGCGCTCCAGACATAGACCAAGGAGGCATAGGGCATCTCTTCGCCCGTCAGCAAGCGACTCATCTCCGACAGGCGATGGTTTCTGGGCGTCCAGCGCGTGCGATCACCATCGAAGGCGAGGACCACCCGCACCGCCGAGTCCGCCTGACTGGACACGGCCAGATCGGCATCCGTGGGCAAACCATCGCCCCGCCACGAAAACGACAGACGCCCCACGGATTCCAGCGAAGGCACGAACCGCTGCCTCAGGATGCTGACGGAACTCTTCGCACGCACCTGCAGTGCCGGGCGCCCCCCGACCTGAACCGGCTCGAACGCCAGGTACCGCTTGCCAGGGAAGAAGAACGGCTCCCATGGCACCTCCGTCGCCGGGGTGGAAAACAGCTGGTGGGCGGCTTTCAGCACCGCCGGGCTGGCCCCATGGGGCATTCTTTGAGGTCGAGAAGGTGGGCCCTCCTCAGCGAGGTCGTCCGACACCGCAGGTGATCCCGCACACCCTGCCAGCAACAACGCAAACCATCCGACGCAAGCAAGGGACGCCAGCAAACCCAATCCACTTCCTTTTGGCGCTCGAACGGGCGCCTTCATGTTGCAAACACGCATAAAAGAGTTGCTAAGAATTATAAAAATTGGATTTTTCTTTGAAAAATCAAACTTTGGAAATAAATTCATGACCCGAAGCCATCGCTGGCTTCGGGTCATGAATCGGGAAGCGCATGCTTGCAAGCCCCCGTCCATGACACGTCATCAACGTTTCAATGGAAAGGAATCCATGTTCAAGAAAATTCTGACCAGTCTGCTGGCCCTTCTCGCCGCCGCCAGTTTCGCTGCAGTGGACATCAACACCGCCACCGTGGCCGACCTCGACAGCATCAAAGGCATCGGCCCAAGCACGTCGGCCAAGATCCTGGAAGCGCGCAAGGCCTCCCCCTTCAAGAACC